>JALSTI010000287.1 GCA_026983795.1 Melioribacteraceae bacterium | reverse complement strand
AGGGCATTTTAACTTTTCTAAAAAATAACGGATTTGAAGTAAGTGAAGCTTCAAACGGCAAAGAAGCTTTGGAAAAGATACGGGAAGAACAATTTGATCTGATTATTTCTGATGTTCAAATGCCGGTATTAAACGGAATTGAATTGCTCAAGATGTTAAAAAACAAAGGGATATCAATTCCTTTTATCATAATTACCGCTTTTGCTAAAGTTGAAGATGCTGTGTTATGTATGAAATTGGGCGCTGACGACTATTTAACAAAGCCTGTTAATTTGGAAGAATTGAACATCAAAATTAGTAAGATTAAAAAACAGAAAATATTGGAAAAAGAAAATGTTGAATTGAAACGGCAATTAGATGAAATTACTTTACCAGCTATTATCGGCGAAAGCTCAATAATCAATGAAATGAAAAATATGATGCGTAAAATTTCTTCCGATCCGGATGTTTCGGTAATGATTTACGGTGAAAGCGGAACAGGTAAGGAATTAGTGGCAAGAAATATCCATGCGTTTTCTCAAAGGGAAAGCTATCCGTTTGTTGCTCTTAACTGTGCTGCTGTTCCTGATGAGTTACTTGAAAGTGAGCTTTTCGGTTATGTTAAAGGAGCTTTTACCGGCGCCGCAAAAGATAAAGCAGGTTATTTTGAACTGGCAAACAAAGGTACAATATTCCTCGATGAAGTGAGCGAAATGAGTCCGGCAATGCAAGCTAAATTGTTGCGGGTCCTTCAAGATCATAAAATACAACCCCTGGGAAGTGCACAAAATATTGAAGTTGATATCAGGGTAATTGGCGCTTCGAATAAAAAATTAGATCAATTGGTTAAGCAAAACAAGTTCAGGGAAGATCTTTACTACAGATTAAATGTTGTTGAAATTACCGTACCGGCGCTGCGTAACAGGATTGATGATATTCCGCTTCTAATTGATCATTTTCTTAATCAAAAAAAATATAAACAGAAAATTACTTTTGATAAAGAGACTATGAGTGTTTTGGAAAAATATTCATGGCCCGGAAATATCAGAGAGCTTGAGAATTTAATTAAAATGCTTATGGTTACAACAAATAATTCAGTTATCGAAATTTCTGATTTACCTGAAAAAATATTAACCGGAACGGATTATTCTTCGAAGGGATGGATGGAATTTTATAGGGTAACCGATTATCAAACTGCACTTCATAATGCTGTAGCAAATTTTGAAAAGGAATATTTGAAGTATCATATTAAAAAAAATAAATCTAATATTTCAAAAACAGCTGCGGCTATTAACTTATCCAGGGTTTCACTCTATAAAAAAATTAACGAGTACAACCTTAAAATTTAGATTAATCTTATTCCGGAAGAAACTGTAAACTCTTCTTAAAAGTGTAAAGCTGTATTTACAATATCTTCTTGCCGAATTCAATTAAATAAACTTCATTTATGGACTTATCCGCAATTAGTGTTAAGTTCAATTAACATCTTAACATTTTAAATGAAAAAAATGTTTTGATTTTAACTCAATTTCAAGCGAAAAATTCCTTTCAATTCCGGTATGGTTATTGTCTTTAATAAACTAAAAAGACAAAGATCAATTATCCATGAGTTCAAAAGTTTATTCCACTTCAAAAAGTAAAAACGGTTTCATGTCGCTTCTTATAATAGAATCGGATGAAATTTTAAGTAAAGGATTAATGATTGGTTTGATTGACTTCTTTGAGGAAATACGTATTGCATTAAACCCAACAGATGCATTAAATCTAATTCATGAAAAAGAATTTGATGTAATTATTACTGCAGTTGAATTCCAAATGTATGATGGATTAAAATTTTTACAGAGCATTCGGAAATTAAATAGAAATGCAATGCTGATAACCGTTTCTTCAACCAGCGAAAAAATTCTTTCTGAAACAATTAAACATATTGGAATTAATAGACATTTTGAAAAACCGTTTGAACTAAAAAAAATGATTTCATACATCAAAGAGAATACAAAAAACAAATTAGAGGAGAAATCAAAATGATTAACAAAATACTAACAGCCATTATTTCGATGCTGCTTTTTACAACATCAATTTCTTTAGCAGAAACTGCTCCGCATTCAAATTATAGTTTTCGTGTTGACAAGTATGGTAAATTAAAAATTGAATTGAAAGCAAATCAATTATTAGCAAAAGAAATTAAACTAACACAAAATAAAAGAATAGGAAATGTACTAACAAAAACAATTGACCAAGGAGGAGGAATTGTTGAGACGTTAATACAAAAATGGAAAAACAACGAATGGGAAGATACATTAAAAATATTATTTTCATTCAATGAAAACAACAGTACAGCTACGTTTATAACTCAAGAATGGGTAAACAACGGGTGGGAAAACTCTCTGAAAGATTCAATTGTTTATGATGTAAATGCTAACCCGGTATTGAAGATATCACAACTTTGGGGAGCCGGCTGGTTTAACTGGCAAAAAGACTCAACAATATATAATACAAATAATGATGTAATAGAAAGCATCTCTCAAACCTGGAACGACGATGCTTGGTTGAATGATAGCCGGTCAACTTTTACATACGACGATCACAATAATCAAACCGGATATTTATTCCAAATCTGGGGCGATACTACATGGGGTGACTTTATGCAGTGGATTTACCAATATAATTCAAAGGATATGATGACCGAGGCATTATCGCAACTTAAAATGGATCAGGATTGGGTAGATAACGAGAGGATTACATATTCTTATAATAGCAAAGATTTACTGGCGGGGGAGTTGCATGAGCAAAATATGTTTGTTAACTGGATGAATTCAGAAAGATGGACTTATACTTATGATGCAAATGATAATAAAATTGAGAGAATTAAAGAATTTTGGCAAGGCAATGATTGGACTAATTTTGAAAGGAAGGCATATAAATACCAAAACGCTTATTTGTGGGTTGAAATTACACAGGAATGGGGCGGATCGGATTGGTTGAATACCGACCGGGAGGAATATACGACCGAAAACAATCAAATAACAGTTTACCTCTGGCAAAAATGGGAGAACAACAGCTGGGTAAATTTTGAAAAGTGGATAAATACTTATGGTTCTGCTGTAAGTGTGCAAAATGACAGTCAATTACCGGAGGAATTTTTCTTAGCTCAAAACTACCCGAACCCTTTTAACCCGACAACCACAATAAAATATTCAATCTCAACCCCCCTCAATCCCCCCTTTGCCAAAGGGGGGAATACAAGGGGGGTTTTTGTAAGCCTAAAGGTGCTTGATATATTGGGCAGAGAAGTAGTAACTTTGGTAAATAAAAAACAAGCTCCTGGAAATTACCAGGTTACTTTCGATGCTGGGAACCTTCCGAGCGGAGTTTATTTGTACAGACTAAAATCTAACGGTTATGTTGAAACAAAAAAAATGTTATTGTTAAAATAATAGGAACAAATTCAATAATTAATTTTACAATATATTATAATTAGTCTAATTAGATGGAGGTTGTTATGTATTTGAGAAAAGTTATAGCTTTCTCTATTTTAATTCTCTTTGTTGCGCTCTCAGGTTGTTCAAAAGATAATGAAAACAATCCGGTGGCGCCCAAAACTACGGAACCTGCAAAATTGCAAATGAAAGAAGTTACTGTCCCTTCACATTTACAACAAGTTCAAGACCCATTTGCTCAAATGGTAAACGGCTTTATTCAAATGGTAAATAGTTTTAAAACTTATACCGCATTCTTTTCACCGCCAAGCGGAGCTAAACATTTGCCTAAGACTTTTAATACTGAAGATGAGTGGACGTGGACTAACGGTGAAATTACGGTTAGATTGGTTTATAACGAGAATGATATGATTCATTGGAAAGTTTATTTAACCGGAACATACGAAGGTTTTACCGCAACAAACTGGCTTGGAATGGAAGCGGAACAAACAAAAGACGGGAAATCCGGTCACCTTATAATTTATCAACCGGTTACATCTGAAATTGCAGTTGAATGGGATTGGACGGCAAACGCAGACGGGTCTTACAGTTTTGATTACGTTGATGTACAGAGTCAAAATAAAATTAATATTGTCGTAAATTCGGATAAGTCCGGTACTTTGAAAGTTTATCAAACCGAAAATAATCAATCTTTTGTACAATATCAGATTAACTGGACCTCAACCGGTAGCGGTCAATGGTGGGAGTATGATGCTTCGGGAAATATTGTATCCCAAGGTTCGTGGACTTAAAACATCGGTTTATTAATTAGCATGAAAAGTTTTAAGTTTTTAATGCCGGATAATTCAAAATTTGTGAGGGAATAATGAATGTAAACAAACGGGCATTAATCCCCGTTTTTTTGATTTACTTTCTTTTTTCTTCCGAAGTATTCCCGCAATTTGATACAGGAAGAAATTATGCGGGACCTTCGATAGGACTTTCATTCCTCGGCTCGGCATTCCAATTGGGTATTAATTATGAATATGCAATGAGTTTTAGTAATATTGGTATTGATACGCCGGGGAAATTGGGAGTCGGCGGTTTGTTCAGATATTGGTCTTATTCTTTGGCTTATTATAAGGGTGAATGGAGTTACACCGATTTTTTGTTGGGTGCGGAAGGGAACTATCATTTTAAGTTAAAAAACAGAAAAATTGATCCGTGGCTAGGTTTGGTATTGGCATTCGATTTCGGAAAGGTATCTTGGACGGGCAAAGAAAAAAGACCATATTATATAACAGAACCTTCACACGGCGGATTCTGGTTAGGTCTGCACGCGGGTGGTCGTTATTGGATTTCGCCTAACTTTGCCGTAAGCGCCCGTATTGGCTTTGGCACATTAAGTTACGGAGCCTTGGAAGTTGGCGTGGATTTTAAGGTTTGATAAATTGCAAAAACCCGTTCCTCTTATTTGGAACGGGTTTAACAATTTAAATTATATCAGAAAACGGAGCGGTATTAAGGATTGAATTTTACTTCTTGATAGTTGATGCAAGTTCAATATTTCCAACAGAAACTTCTCCTTCTTTCTGATTAATGTAATAAGTGTAGAAATTCTTGCACATTTTTCTTACTCTCTCACTCGGGTCAAATTTTGCGGCTCTTTTAACTGCAAATATTCCACGCTCGCTTTTTAATTTAGTTAATGAAAGAGCGGCAACAATTCTTTCCTCGGCCTTTGTTCCGCTGTGTAAAAGTTTCATCAACGGTATTGTTGACCGTACAGAGCCGAATTCGCCTAAATAATATGCCGAGCTGACAGTAAGTCCGAAATTATTGGAATTCAATCCCGCAAGCAGGTTGTTTTCTATTTGCTCGTAAGTTGTTTTATTATTTTGAGCAAATGAAATTGAACTAAAAATAACCGTGATGGTTAAAACCATCGAAAAGAATTTTAGGTATCTCATGACATTCCCCCGTTGTCAATTGAAAAAATTAGTTGGTTCAATAATTAAGACGCAGCAAAATTCGGATGGTTCCGTAACAAACCGGGAAGAATAATTAAGTCACTATCTTTGCCGTTTATATCTTCCCATCAATTCGGTTTGGAGTAGAATATGACCTTTCATTGCTTCTACAATATCTCTTTTTCTCACATCTTTTGTGAAGTTCAGTTCCGTATCTAAAGCGTAAAGTTTAAAGAAGTATCTGTGGGTTCCGCTTGGTGGACAAGGTCCTCCGTATCCGTATTTTCCAAAATCGTTAATCCCTTGTGTTGCGCCGCCTAAAACATTCTTGGCGGGCGGAATATTTTCTTCAATTTTAGAAATGGTTGCCGGGATGTTGAATAAAACCCAATGGACCCAAGTGCCCATCGGTGCATCCGGATCGTCGGAAATTAAGACGAAAGATTTTGTGTTTGCCGGAGCGTTTTGCCAGTGTAATTCGGGCGAAATATTTTCACCGTCGCATGTGTATTTTACCGGTATAAGCCCGTTCGAAGTAAAAGAATTGCTTGTTAATTTGAATTCCATTTTCGAATCCTCTTTTTTAATTATTTTATTGCTGGTATTCCGGCAAAAAGTGAGAGTAAGAAAAATAAAAAACAATAGTACTGAACTTTTCATTTTTTATTCTACGCGATAAAATTAAAATACCCTATTAATACAATAAGAATTGCACCTAAAACAAACAGAATAATTCTCATTACCGATTCGGCTTTTATATTTTTAATTGGCGGTTGTGCAGTTTGATTTTCTTGCGTATTTTTTGATGTGGCGGAGTTCCTTTTAGCAGGCGGAACTGCTACTAAAGCTAACATGGCTATTATGTTGAAAAGTATACCTAAAACCAACCAGTTAACCGGATTTCTGTTTTTTTCTTTTGCAATAAATGAACTGAATGCGCCTATTACTAAACCGGAGGTAAAATAAATCAGTAATATTTGTAAAGAACTAGTCATTTTACGGCAGAAGATTTTGGCGAATGGTAATTTAAATTATTTGAAAAATGATGAAGTTCGCTCTCGAATATTTTTGGCACTATGTTTACAATAACTGAAAATAAAAATATTCCTAATAAACTGCCAATAATTATTTCCGTCATGATATACAAGTTATTTTATAATTCCCTTTAGAATTATTTAACCAAAATAATGAAACGAGTCTTGAAATTCTTTTGTGATCTTCTTTTGTAACTTTTTACTGTTTGATTTAACAGGCATAACCCACGGTGTAATAAATTTTTGTTCGTTAATTTTTGATTGAATTTCAATGCTCTTACTGAAATTATCTCTGGGAATTTTGTTCAAGGATTTAATTTCCTTTTTCATTTTAGTGCCCAAATATGATAATTATCATTTCAATAAATAAAATAATAAATTTTATAACACTTTGCAAGACAAAGAGTTATAAATATTATATAAAGTTGTGCAATAAATTTGTCTGCTAACTTATTAAAATTAAACATCGAGGCAGAAAAACATCAATATTTGTCTCTATCTAAAATTAAACAATCGATTTATTCGGCTTGGATTTGCTATACAAAAAGCAATCAAACGGTTTAGTCAAATTCCACGGGAAAGTATATCCGAATATTTAAATGCTATCAGCTGTAAGTTTAATAAATTGTGTTTTTCACAATACTTTGGTAAATTTAAATCGGTGATGGAGTTCGCCTTAAACATTCCGCTTTTCTGGAATTAATAACTCCTACACAAAATATAAATTAAATTTGTGCGGGTTATTAATGTTAATCTTTTTTCGCATTCTTATTTTTAACCATCTACAACAAATTTCTGTTAATACATGAAAATTTCGGTGCGCTTCAGGTTAAAAAATAACAAACCGTACTCTATTGAAAGAATAAGCGGATACCAATTCAGGTGCGGAATTTGCGGTAAAGTTTTTTTTGCCAGAAAGGACTTGGAAAAACATCTTGAAAGTGAAAAGGATGAAATTCCTAAAAAACTTAAATTTCCCGAGTTAAACAAAAACGTTTCGGTTAGTCTTTTATATTCGCCCGATATAAGGGATTTAACAAAACCGAAATATGCCAAATTAAAATTGGGAGAAAAATTATTAAAAATGGACGATAATAAATGAAGAACGGTTCTTCATCAATATTATCCGATTTAAATGAAATTAAAATTCTGCTTAACGGGTTGCTTAGCAAATCTTTGTCCGGCGAATTAAATGAACTCTTCGAAAAAGTATCGGCGGAAAAATTTTATCTTGTAATTTTAGGGCTTTTCAAAAGAGGTAAATCTTCGTTTATCAATTCTCTGTTAGGCGAAATTGTCGTTCCATCCGGAGTTGTTCCTTTAACCGCAATCATAACTTTAATTGAATACGGCGAGGAGAGAAGCGCAGAGATATTTTTTGAAGACGGTCACTCTCAAAAAGTAAAGCCTGAAAATGTGAATGATTTTATTGCCGAAGAGTTAAATCCTAATAATGTTAAAAAGGTTTTGAAAGTTGTTATTTACAATCCGTCCGATTTGCTTAAGTATGTAACAATTATAGATACTCCGGGCGTCGGTTCGTCGTTGGAACATAATACACAAACTACGCTTAAATTCGTAAACAAAATTGATGCCGCACTTTTCATATTATCCACGGATATTCCAATAACTCAACTAGAAGTTGATTTCTTAAAAAAATTACGGGGAATTGTTCCTGAAATAATATTTGTGTTAAATAAAATTGATATACTCCAGCAAAAGGAACTAGACGAGTTAGTCCGTTACGACCATAATGTATTAAAAGATATTTGCAACAGAGAATACAAATTTTATCTCACTTCAAGCAAATTGGCTCTAGAAGGAGAAGAAAAAAATGACAAACATCTAACTGTGTTAAGCAGAATTAATGAAGTTAAAAACGGAATATTGAATTTGCTTGAAGTTCAAAAAGAACAAATTTTGATAAAATCAACGGCTTTCAGATTCTTGAAAATATTGGAGGAAGCCGAAGCTCTAATTAGATTTAAACTCAATACACTGAAAATGCCCGCTAAAATACTTGATGAGAAATTAGAGCAATTTAAAAAGAGTGTTGAGGTGATGAAAAACGAAAAAGATGAATTCGATATCTTAATGGAAGGGAAGGTAAAACAATTAAAAGATTTTGTTTCTGCCGAAGCGGAAAAATTGGGCAATACCTTGGTGAAAAATATAAAAACCGATTTTTCCGATAACTTGGAAAATAATTTAATGAAAATTAGAAATGCGGATCTGAATAATTTCCAAATTGAATATTTTAAAATTATACAATCAGAGTTTGATGAAATGAAAGAAAAATTGGAAAAAGAGGTTATTGAACGGTTTAAAAACTTGCTACGGAAATACGGCGACGGTTCAAACAGCTTTTTAAGCGAATTAATGAATAATTTAACAGATCTTTCCGATTTCAAGTTCGACTCTTTAACCAAAGTTTTTAATTTGGATATTTATACCGGCTTCTATTATAACTTTAGTGCCGAACCGATTCCTTTAGGATTAAATAATATAAATATTAGGAAGAAAATGCCTAAGTCAGTATTAAGGAAAACAATACTAAATAAAATTTTGCAGAATTTTATTGAAAGAATAAATTCTAATACTGCAAATGTTAAATATGATATTAATTATAGAATCCAGGAATCGTTTCTGAAGTTCAAATACGACCTAAACCAAAAACTGGATTCGCTTTTGAAAAATCTTGAAGACATATTAAAACAAACCATATCCGATAAACAAAAAGCGGAAAGCGAAATTGAAGAGGAATTAAATATGTATGATGTTAAGTTAAAGAAGATAGAACAAATTAAATCCGCTTACATTGAAAAATCTTTATAAATAAAGAATAACCTTATGAAAAAAAACAATAAATATGTTTTGCCTTCCAATCATAAAAGAGTGGTTTCGGTAACCGCTCGCTTGCTCGAAAGGGAGTTAAATGAGATTGAAAACTTAATAAAAAATAACAGCGGGAATATTACAAGAAAAATAAACCGTACTTTAACTGACGAACAAAGAGATAAAATTAAAAACTTAATTGAACAAAGCAGATCGGAAAATGAAAAAATGTTTCACAATTTCAATCTGGAAGCCGAAAAACTTAACGAACATCAAATAATTTACAGTAAAGTAAGTTACTTGATTACAATTTTAACCGATAGCACTTCTAAAGGATTAAAAGGATACGGCAAATTAGACAAAGAATTAGCCCACACGCTTGATGAAAGTATAAAAGGTTTAATTGATAATTTCACGGCTATGGAATCTATTTTAACCGGCAAACCTAGTGCCTCATGAATTTTTGAAATTTTCAACGTGGTTTTCTTTTTTTAATAAATCATTATATTGAAATTAAGAAATCAATTTATTTTGGAAGAGAACTATGAAACTTAGAATTTTATCTTTTACAATTTTATCTGTAATAATTTTTGCTTGTTCGTCCGGCAATCCGCTTCTTAAACCAGATAGCGGTGAACTTAAACAACCTGCGCCGGAATATTTTAAAGTGATTTTTCATACAACCAAAGGAAATTTTACAGTCGAAGTATCGCGTAAATATTCGCCATTG
Organism: Melioribacteraceae bacterium; assembly: GCA_026983795.1. Lineage (GTDB taxonomy): Bacteria > Bacteroidota > Ignavibacteria > Ignavibacteriales > Melioribacteraceae > BMS3ABIN04. The sequence goes on along the minus strand of JALSTI010000287.1, from coordinate 20,014 downwards.
GGCGTTGATAGATTCTACTATCTTGTTAAAAACCATTATTACGACGGGAACAGATTTTTTAGAGTTGTACCTAATTTTGTCGTTCAGTGGGGAATGATCGGAATACCGGAAGTTGATAAATTCTGGGAAAAAATGGGAATAAAAGACGAACCGGTTAAATTGAGTAATAGAAAAGGAACGATGGCTTTTGCCCGCGGCGGACCGGATACCAGATCGAATCAACTTTTTATAAACCTAAAAGACAACCTTCGTCTCGATACCACAAATTATATGAATGTAAAAGGATTTCCGGCATTCGGAAAAGTTATAAAAGGAATGAAAGTTGTTGAATCGATTAATCCGGAATACATACAGAAGCCTAATCAGGATTCAATTATGGTGAAAGGCAACAGTTATTTGAAAAAGAACTTTCCGGATTTGGATTATATAATTTCTACGGAGTTAATGCATTAAAAATTTTTTATTTAACAAATAATTTTGAATTACGGACAATAGTTCAATCAGTTGAATTATAAATTGTAAGGTTAATGACATTTCATATTACTTAATTTTTGTTATTTAATTTATCGGTAAAAAATTATTTTTAATAATAATCATATATTAAATTGCTTGATGAAAATATCAACCGGCAAAATATTGGCGGGAATAATCATTGTTATTCTGAACTTGCAGATTAGCGGTCTCACAAATCTTAGAACTCTGACGCATTCGAATAAAACAATCATGAATTCTGCTTGCTGCGGTTGTTGCATGCATAATAAATGTAAAAAATGTAATTGTCATTGTAAAATGCACGGAATGAAAAATCTTTCATTAAATGGTTGTAAAAGTATTTGTTATTGTAAAGTCCCAAGTAATAAGTCGCAAAACAACAAGCTTTTAGAGTTTTATAAGTATATTATTGATAATATGGTTCCAAATCCGGTACCGACGAAGAGCAAAAAATATAAACATTTCAATTCAATTCAATATTACTTGTTTCCCCACTCAATTGAAAGGCCTCCTCAATTAAACTTATTTTTTATTTAATTGAAATAACTCTCTAAAATAGGTGATATTGGAAATTTAAACTATCTTATTATTGTTTATAATTCTTAAGTGAAATATAACTGTATAATGTTATAATTTATCGCAATATACTAACTACGGGAATTTAGAGACTTTATTAAAGCATTTTATAGAAAATAGTATTTTAAATTTTTATTCAGAGGTAAAAATGAAAAATAATAAGTCCGTATATATGGATAGTTATCTTTTGAAAATACTGCTTACAGTAATTATTATAGTATTTACCGAAGTAAATGTTCTTTCACAAAACAACAATATAATAAAAGGAAAGGTAGTTGACAAAAATAACATGCCTTTAGTGGGTGTAAATATTTATTTGAATTCAACAAACTACGGAGGGGTCTCCGATCTATTGGGAAAATTTAAGATTGCAAATATTCCCGATGGAAATTATATCTTAACAGCGAAATACATAGGTTACAAATCCTATACAAAAAGAATAAATATCAATAATAATAATATTTTAAAGTTAAAAATTATACTATTGAAAAAACCGGTTAGATTAAACGGTATTGTAGTAACAGCAACACGCAGCGCCGATTTAACTTTTTCTATGGCTAATTTGACGCATAATTTTGTACAAAAAGATCCGGCGAAAACAGTAGGCGATTTACTCAGAGAATTGCCGGGTATAAATGCGGTTAGAAGAGGACCTATCGGCTTGGATCCGGTAATTAGAGGATTGAGAGAAACAGAGGTGGGAACCTACGTTGACGGAACAAGGTATTTCCCGGGCGGTGCGGCAAGAATGGATTCTCCGTTAAGCCACTATGATCCTACGTCGGTGGATAAAGTCCAAGTTGTAAAAGGTCCTTACGCGCTTACTTGGGGTGCAGGTAATTTAAGTGCTATTAAAGTTACTTCTCCAAGTCTGCCGGGTATGAACTCAAAAATATTAAACGGGAAAATAATTACAGGTTACCAGTCTAATTTTAATGCAAAGTTAGCTTCAGCATCAATTAACGGAAGAAAAGGGCTTTTCTCATATTGGATAAACGGAGATTGGAGAGAAGGTAAAAATTACACAGATGGAAACGGTGTTGAAATTCCTGCCGGATTTCATTCAAAAGAAATAAGAGGAAAATTAGGAATAGACCTTAACTCGTTGTCAACGGTTATTTTATCTGGAGGATATCAAAAACAAAACGACCTTGATTATCCGGGCAGGCTGCTAAATGCAAGGTTTTTCAAAGTAGCTAATTTTAATGTAAAGTATTTATATCATCCTGAGAACGGAATTCTGAAAAATTTAGAAATTGTGGGTTACGTAAATAATGTTGACCACAGAATGGACAACAACGGCAAGCCTACTTCATTGCCAATGCCCGGGAGAAAACCGCCGTTTCCATTATTTATAGGGGTTAATACAAGTTCAAATGTAAAGGGCGGAAAAATATCGGCAAAATTAAAAACCGGCAATTTTTGGCACCTAAATATTGGTGGGGATTATTATTATGTTAATAGAAATGCTGTAAGAAATATTTCAAGACGCGATAACGGGAAAATATTATTTGATAATGATATCATTTGGCCTGATGTTAATATATCGGATGCGGGCATTTACGTAAAAACGGAACGGATGTTTAATTCTAATTTTAAATTGACGGGAACTATACGCTTGGATGTTGTTAATGTAAATTCAGGAAAAAGAAGTTTATTTTTCTTGGAAAATGTTTCCAAGCAATCATCAGCAAAAGAAACAAATTTTAGCGGTTCGTTTCTTGCCGAAAAATATTTAACTAAACATTTAACTATTTCTATAGGAATTGGTTCGGTTGTTAGAACGGCAGATGCAAACGAGAGATTTTCCGACCGGTTTCCCGCCAGCAAATCTCAAACTTCGGCCGAGTTTGTCGGTAACCCGGCTCTTAAACCGGAACGAAGTAATCAACTGGATTTTTGGATTGAATCATTTTATCCGGATTTTTCCTTAAAGGTAAATTTCTTTGGAAGAAGAGTTACAAATTTTATTACAATTACTCCAACAAATTTAAAAAAGAAATTGCCTCTAAGCCCCAATACCGTTTTTCAATATATAAACGGAAATGCGAATTTTTGGGGATTTGAATCATCGGTCTTTTATAAAATATCAAACATACTAAACTGGTATTCTTCGGCGGCTTACTTATGGGGAAAAGATTATTCCCAAAATGAACCGGCTTTAGGAATAACTCCGTTTACGGTAAACACATCGTTAAATTTTCATAATAAGGAAAAAACGGTTTATGTAGAAGGGTTGGTAAATATTGTTGCGGATCAAAATAGATTTGCCCGCGCAAAAGGCGAAACACGAACCGGCGGCTATACGATATTCGATTTACGTGCAGGTGTAAATATTTTTGATAATCTTCAGCTGAATTTTGGTGTTCTAAATCTTACCGATAAAAATTATGTTAATCATTTAAATGCCAAGAACCCATTTACAAAGCAACAGGTGCCGGAACCGGGCAGAGTGTTTTATATGAGTGTCGGTTTTGTATATTGATTTTATAAGATAATTAGGCTCTGCATTCCACGGCTGATAAATCCGGGATACGCGCAAGAGCCTAATTATTATTTGTTTAAGGTGAAAGGCAACAGTTATTTGAAAAAGAACTTTCCGGATTTGGTTTGTATAATTTCTACGGAGATTAAATAGGTTTATTTTTTCTTTTAGAAAGATAAAGCAAATGAATAAAATCAAATCTTTTCGGAAGACGGGATTTTTTTGCTATCTGCACTTGTTCATAATCTTAATCATACTTTGGTAATTCATAAAAAAAATTTTATTTCAAAAGAAATCCCGGTTCCATTAATAAGACTTCAAAAATTTTTCCCTTGACAAATATCCGAATATTATTTATCTTTATTGCACAAATATGCAATTATACAATTAAGCAAGGAGCAGTATGAGACGCGGCAGAAGAATGGGCGGAAGAATGATGGGACCGATGATGGATCCCAGAAGTAAATTTTTCATGGCGCTTGCAAGCGACCAACGAATTAAGATTTTGGAAAGTCTGAAAAAAGGAGAGAAAAGTTCAGCTGATTTAATTTCGGTCTTGGAACTTGATCCGTCCGTTGTTTCAAGACATTTGATGATGTTGAGAAACGTCGGACTCGTTTCGGCAAGGAAGGAAGGCGTTGCATTATATTTTGCATTAGCAGACGATCGGGTTTTGGAAGTGCTTGATCTCGCTACTCAAATAACAAAAGATTGGTTCAGCAGATTTCAGCATTTTTTTAGATAAATTAATTGAGGTATTCTATTATGAAAATTGCAGCAGTAACAAACGATGGAAAAAGTATTAGTCAACATTTTGGACGTTCACGCTATTATAAAATTGTTTCCGTAGAAGACGGGGAAATTAAAAATAGCGAAATTAGAGAAAGAGGAACAGGGCACTTTGCTCAACAACAGCAGCAGGAGTCGCACACAGACCATTTTGATGCGCAAGGCAGGCATGGGTTCGGTGCCGAAGCGCAAAACAGGCACGCTATGATGGCTCAAGAAATTGCTGATTGTGATGTATTGATAGCCGGCGGAATGGGTGCCGGGGCTTATCAAAATTTTAAAAGTGCAGGCTTGGATGTTATATTAACCGATAGAGCAAACATAGAAGAGGCTGTACAGTCTTTATCAAAAGGCGAACTTGTTAATTTGTACAGAGATAGAACCGATTAAAATATTAATCCCGGCAGTTTATAGCTTCCGGGATCTTTTTTGATATATTTTTTGTTCAATAATTGCAAGATTGTGCAATATGATTATTTTGAAATAATGAAAATAATGAATGATTCAATTAACTAAATAAAGGAGGTGAGTAAAATGTACGGACAAAATCGTTGGAAAGGCAGCTTTGGTCACGGTTTTGGTTTCGGCGGCGGATTTGGAAGAGGGTACGGAATGGGTCCCTTTGGTTTCAGCCCGAATTTTCCGGAAACAGGATTTCCTGTAATGGATGAATTGGAAATGCTTAAACGATATAAAGATCGTCTTGAGCTTCACAAACGTGATCTGGAAGCGGAACTGAAAGCTGTAGATAAACGAATATCGGAACTTGAAAAATAGTTCGTTAGAGCAGTCGGGATATTAAATCTATCCCGATTGCTTATTTTTTATTCTATTGAACAGGCAGAAGAGAAGCTAAAAAACTTTGCAAATTCTTTGGAATATTTAAAAATAAATTTATCGTATTTAATAAAAACGGGAAACCCATATTTAGAAATTATTAAAGCCGCTGATGAGATGAACGTTTCTTTAATATTGATGGGTCATAAAGGTTATAATTTAACTGAAGAATTGCTCTTGGGAAGTACGGCGGAAAAAGTAGCCCGTAAAAGCCGTAGACCTGTTTTGTTAGTAAAGTAAATAAAGATTTTAATAATATAAGATAATAAAATTAAATATTTATGATAAATTGATATGGAAAATATAATAAAAATTGTGAGGACACGTAAATGCAGAAAAAGTGATGTGATTATCAAATTCCTCATAGAAAATAATATTCCTCATGAAATAAAATTTGTTGAGAGTGATCCTGAAGCTCAAGAGATATATAAAACATTTAACATAAAAGCTTCGCCGGGAATAATTGTAAATGACGTTTCGGTTAATCCGTATGGACTTGTGGAAAAATGCAAGATAAAAGATTCCGGAAAGGTAAGAAGAATGTTTGAAGAATTACTTGTGTCCGGAGAATAAATGAGCAAAAATTCGAACGGGAACGCACAACCAACCCTCTCCCGGATGAGTCTCGCTTTTCTGAAAATAGGGTTCACCGCCTACGGAATGGCTATTCTGCAACAAATTAAAGCATTAATTATTGGACAAAAATGGTTAACCCGCGATGAAGTTGACGAGGGACTTGGCATGGTACAACTTTATCCCGGTCCCATTATGTTCAATCTGGCTACTTATGCAGCTTACAGAACACGCGGGTTTTGGGGTGCGGTAATTGCAACTTTATCGTTTTTATTGCCTTCCTATTTATTAATGCTTATTCTTTCCTGGGCTTATTTTCAATACGGCTCAATTAACTGGGTGCATCCGTTGTTCATTGCACTTGAATCTATGGTTGTTGGAATAGTTGCACATATATTTTTAGATTTTTCGGCTCGGTATATAAAAGACGCTAAAAATGCAATTGTTGCCGGTTTGTCTTTTCTCTTGATGCTTTTTAAGATTCAAGCATTCGTGATTGTATTGCTTGCCATTGTTTTTGGTATTGTATTTCACAGAAACGAACAAAACGGCAAATCCAATCATGAAAAAAAAGAAGTATTAATTCCCGGCTCATTAAAAAGTAGAATTTGGGGAATTATTTTAACCGTTGTAATTTTAATTGCTTTTTTGGTAATGGGTTTTGTTCTTAAAAAAGTAGACTTGACAATATCGATGTTTAAAATAGGTGCGGTGGCGTTTGGTAACGGTAATACAATCATGCCGCTTCTTCAACAGGAAGCTGTTATTTCGCATCATTGGTTAACCATGAAACAATTTGCCGACGGTATAGGGTTCGGGCAGATAACGCCTGGTCCTTTTTTGATTACATCGACATTTATAGGTTATAAAGTCGGAGGAATTTGGGGAAGTTTTCTTGCAACAATGGGAATGTTTTATCCTTCTTTTCTCTATACTTTGATAATGACGGAAATTTATGAAAAGATCAAAAGACGAAAGTCGATACGCGCTGCTTTGGTTGGTATCCTTGCCAGTTTTACGGGAATGCTGTTATTTGTTCTGCTTAGTGTAGGGAAAATTAGTCTGACAGGTCCGGTAACGTATCTTTGGGCGGTGTTTGCCTTTATTTCCGTCAGATATTTGAAAATAAATATTTTGTGGATTTTTATAATAGGAATTTTAGCGGAACTTTTATTGTTTTTTGCGGGTGTTCCGATTAGTTAAGTCCGGTATAGTATCATTAAAAATTAAAATATAAAAATAGTATATTATGCTTTATGCGGCAATTACCGTTATAGTATTTCTTGCTTCATTTCTTTTTGCCATGCTGGGTTTGGGCGGGGGAATGATATACGTTCCCGTGCTAAAATGGGCAGGCTTTAATGTTAAAGAAGTGGCAATTCCGCTCGGTTTGCTGTTAAACGGATTAAATACATTACTTGCATTAATTCCGTTTTCAAAGAAAAAACTTGTCGATTGGAAAGGCGGAATGGCAATGGCAATAGCTGCGTTACTGTTTGCTCCGGTCGGTGCATATACCGCTCAATTTCTGCCGGTTAAAACGTTATTGATTCTTTTTGCTTCGGTAGTGCTTGCAGCGGCAGTTAGGATGGTTTTCTTTGCAAACAATCCGGAACCGGAAAAAATTATGCCGTTAAAAAAGAGATCGATAATTGGTAGCGGGGTTGGCGCATTTGCCGGTTTTATAGGCGGAATGTTGGGATTGGGCGGTGGTTTTATTATTGCTCCTATTTTAATGTGGATGGGTTATAAAACTAAACAAGCCGCCGCTACAACCGCGTTTGTTGTTACATTCTCTTCTTTCTCCGGTTATCTGGGTCATGTTGCGGAGGGACATTTTAATTGGCCGCTAACTATTATAGTTGTTATTGCAGTTATTGCAGGTTCGCAGCTCGGCGGTTATTTTATGAGCGGAAAAGCAAAACCCAAATGGGTAAAAACACTTTATGCTGTGGTTCTATTTGCCGTGGCAGCTAAATTAATACTTGGATCGGTTTTATAAAGATTATCTTTATATTGTTTTCGTCTTAATTAATAATTCTTATTTTCTCAGACCGAAAACAAATTATTAGGATGTACCGGTTGTTTTCAATTAAGAATTGAAAAAAGAATAACAGTTTACGGTGGTTTGTGATTATACGTCCAAAGCTATGGATACAAATTAAATTACAGAATAAGTCTAAATACCGGTACAAAGTAAAGTGAATTTTCAAGTACTTTACTTAATTAAAACCTTTTGTAATAACGAAAACATTCTATTGCAAAATACCTTAACATTAACCTTATTTCTATTCAATACCAAATCAATGTTAAAACTTAAAGGAATTCCCAAATAGAGAAGGGCGACATTCCCCTCGTCCAATTTTTTGTTCCAAATACCTTCTTTCTTTCCGTCGTGAATTATTTTTGTGACTAAAAGTTTTTGTTCCATTAGAATTTCGTTCAATTGTAATTTTAATGTTACATCGTTCATGTGAGCAGCTTCGGAAAAAAGTAGAATTGTTATTCCTTGATGTTTGTTTAAGTAGTTTATATGGGACATCAAAAATTCGCGTAAGCGTTCGTTTGCCGGTTTAGTTCCTAATGCAATTTTTCTTAGTGAATCCTGGAGATCAACTTTTACATCTTCCATTATACTGAGAATTATATCGCGTTTACTTTTAAAATGGCGGAAAATTGCACCTTCGCTCAAACCTACTTTGTTTGCCAGGTTCCTTGTGGATAATCTGCTGAATCCTTCGCTGGCTATTATATCCAATACAGCGGCTTTTATTTCTTCCTTTCGTACTTCTGTTGTTTTTCTTACCATTAGAATACCATCGTTATAAGTGACTGCTTACTTGCAAAAATAACAATATTTTTTGAAAGCAACAAGTTTTCTAAAAGAAATTTATCATTTAGAGTAAAAAAATTATCTAAGAAAATAAAAGAGGGATGATCATACTTAATTTGGCATTTATAAATAAAATAAATAATTTGAATTAATCACTAATGTTTACCGTAATAAACCAATTTATAATAAATTCATAGTTATCGATATATTTATTCCCCGGTATTGTAACTCTCTATTAATATAGAAAGAACATTTTTCCGGTTTGTTTAAAAATTAAAAATATTTCAGAAAAATAAACTTGCACGGAAATAAATTTTTATATATTTTAGTAAGTAAGTGTTTACTAATTTATAGTTCAATTTAGGAGTATCAATGCTAAATAATAAATTTATCGGGATGTTTTTCTTGGCTTTTCTTATTGCAATTACAAGCATACAAGCGCAAGCCGTTGTTCGCGACAAATCTATAAGCAATATCCAAAAAACAACAATACCGGCAGGTTCGCTGTTGATTAATGTTTTTGGGAGGTATCCGACGTTTCATAAAATTTATAATCCCAAGAGTAATGAGATGATTGATTTACCTGCGCCTTTTGTATTAACGGAAGCCTACTTAAACTCCGAGTTGGATTATGGAGTTACGCCATATATAAATGTATTTGTTAATATTCCTTTTAAGTGGATAAACCATTACTCTCCGGATTTGATTCAAAAAAATAAAGGGTTCGGGGATATTGAGTTTGGTGGATACTTGAAATTATTGGGAGATAATAAAAATAAATCAAGCTTGGTTAGTCGATTTGCCGTTATTGCTCCAATTGGCGAAAACAAAAATTTAGATATGTCGGAATTTCCGCTTGGTGAAGGGGCTTGGCAATTTGAAGGCGGCATTAGCGGAATGTTTTTGTTGGGCAATTGGAACTTGCTCTATTCGGCAAACTACATATTAAAAACAAAAAATAATTCAAATATAAATTTGGGCGATCAGATATTCGCAGCTATATCATTAGAAAAAGATTTAAATACATCTTACGGCAATTTCACACTTGAATCCGGTTTTAATATACTTAACCAGTTCGAAAGCAGTTTGAATGGGGAAAAAATAGATAACAGTAATTCGATAGCCGCTCAATGGTTTGGTGGAATTGCTTTTTATTATTTGCCCGGTTTAAGATTAAGTTTTAGTGTGCCGGTTACTTTTTATAAAAGGAAAGCTTGGTTTACTGACTATAGCGCAATTTTAAAATTTGAATATTCTTTACATCTTAATAACTAAGGAGGATGTGGTGAAAATTATGAAATCCCAAATAAAATTTTTATTACCAATATTATTGCTTCTTGTTATCGCATGTTCCCAACAAGAAGAAAAAAAGAGCAGCGATTTTTACGGATATGTTGAATGTACCCAGTTAAATGTAACAACAAGAATGCCCGGTAAAATTACGGATATTTATGTTAATGAAGGAGACTATGTTAAGGAAAACCAGGAAGTGGCCCAGCTGGATACAAAAGAATTGAAGGCACATAGAGAAGCTCTTGTTGCCCGGTTAAAAAATATAAAAGTAAACTTAAAACGGGTAACTAATTTATATAATGCCGGAGCCGTTCCAAAACAGAAATTAGACGAAGTGGAAACAGGTTATGAAATTGTTAGGGATAATCTTGCGGCGCTCGATACTAAGTTGGAAGATATGACAATTCGTTCTCCAATTAACGGAGTTGTAAATGTTAGAGTTTTGGAAGTAGGGCAAATGATGCCTCCGGGAATGCCGGTCGTTATTGTAACGGATACATCCGCAACTTATGCGCGTTTCAGTATTCCCGAAACTTATCTTGAGCAAGTTAAATTAGGAGAAAAAATTAATTTGAAAGTTGTCGGGAATGATTCGACTGTTGCGGGTAAAGTTGTGCAAATAGTTCCAATGGCTGATTTTGCTACGCACACTCCCACAACCGCTAGCGATCAGCGGGATATTAGATCATTTTCTGTGAGAGTGAAGATTAATAATAAAAACGGTTTCTTTAAACCTGGTATGAACGTGTATACAACATTAAACAATCCTAATCGTAAAGGAGATAAACAATGAACAAGATGAATCCTTTTCAACTGATTGGGTTCTTAATTCTACGTACTATCTTAATTACTCTTGCGTTAGTCTTGTTCTTTAGTATGATGGCAGGCATGTATTATAAAAGCGAGCCGCGTGGTGTTAGAACGGCAATTTGCGATTTGGATCATTCACCTCTCAGCCGGTCAATAATTTTTAATATAAACGCCTCGGAAATGTATAACGTTACGGATTATTCGAAAGATTACAAAAGAATTCAAAATTTAGTTGACGAAGGTAAAGTGGATTTGGGAATTGTAATTCCTGAAAATTCTTATAAAAATATTCTAAATAAAAGAAATGTAAATATCCTAGCGGTAATTAACGGAACTGCTAATCCAATTGTGCCAAAATTATCTCTCGGTACTCTTAAAATGATAGTAATGACGTTAAACATGCAATACGGAATGCATATCCCCGTGGAAAGTTTAGGGGTAATTCCAAATGTCAGGCATGCAAAAATGCCGATGCTGTCCGTAAGTCGCCGTGTGTTTTATTCGCCTGCAATGAATATGGAATCTTCAATGCTGCCGGCGTTTATGGGTTTGGCAATGCAAATTGTTTCCATGTTAATAATTCTACTTGCTCTAAAGGCAAATCAAAAACAAATAACGGGTTTGATTCCAAAGTTAAAATATGCTCGTCAAATGCCCATTAAAGCAATTTTGTTACCGGTTATTACTTCATGGATTATGGTTAGTACTGCAATATCAACCGCATTTTTTACTACAATGTATATCTTTGGAATTCCATTTCCGCCGAACATTTGGGATACAATTTTTATTATCTCCCTGCTGGTCTTTGCCATGGAAAGCATTTCGATTTTTCTTTCTTTGAATATTAATAACGTTGTTTTGCTGACGGCATTGATTACTTTAATAGTATTACCCGCGTTTATGTATTCGGGATTTTTAGTGCCGCTTGAACAGATGGCAAGTTTTCCGCATTGGCTTGGCGGTATATTTCCCCTGCGCTATTATTTAAAAGCCTTGTACTTGGTTTTTAATCATCATATGCCATTGTCAAGCGCTGCGCATTGGATTAACATTTTGCTTGAGTTTATAGGATTGTTTGCAATTCTAACTATTATAACTTTAATAATAGGAGCTTTTGAAAGAAGAGGATTCCGTTTACCAGAAAATCTTAATAATAGAAAAGTAAATGCTGTTCCGGAGGAAAAGTGATGAAAAATAAAACGATTATATATTCACTGAGTTTAATTTTTGTATTAAGTGTGACGAATATTTCCGCTCAACAAAAACATTATGTTCTTAAACTTAAAGATGCAATCCAGATTGCATTGAGTAATAATCCGGCTGATAAAATAGCGCAGAGTAAAATTAAGGAGGCGGAAGGAAAAATTATTCAAGCTCACTCTTTGTACGTTCCTAAATTGGACCTATTGGGAAAATATTTTTATACAAACAATTTACCGAATTTTTTCCCTCAGCAAATGAAGCAAGTACCGGTTATGTCTTCAACAGGTCCGGTTCCCGGGGAATTTGTACCATTAAGACCGCTTTCACCGTTTCCTTCGAACAACCGGGATGTTTTCACAATGGATTTGAATCTTGTATATCCGTTGTATACCGGAGGTAAAATTACCAAAGCAAATAAAAATGCAAAAATTCTGAAATCTCTTTTTGAAAGTAACAGAATGCAAACCGATGCGGATATTGTTCATAAAGTAAAAAAAGCATTTTACAATATCCTTTTCTTAAATGATGTAATAGGGGTGAACCAAAAAGTTATTAAGCAATTGGAAGAGCATTTACAACTTGCTAAAAAAGCTTACGACGAGGGCGTAAGATCGGAATTTGAAGTAATTAGTTTTGAAGCAAAAATAGATGAATTCAAAAGTAAATTGGTCGATTTAAAAGGTAAACTGCAAATAGCCACAACAGGTCTGAAAAATTTATTGAATTTACCTTTAGTCGATTCATTGGAATGTGACGGGGAATTAAACATTTCCGGTGAATTTAATAATATAAATGAACCGGAACAACTGGAAGAGATATTGAACGAAAATCATCAATTACAAATGCTTAAGAAAAAAGAAGGTCTGTTAGGCAATTTAGCGGTTATTAATGAAGCCGGAAATAAGCCAACATTGTTTGCTTTTGCAAATTACCATCTCTATCACGGAAAGGATTTTCCTCCTTACGATGATTCCTGGCGCAACGGTTGGGCTGCCGGTCTTGGTATCTCAATGAAAATATTCGACGGAAGTTTCACTAACGGGAAGGTTCAAGAAGCAAAAGCATCGATTGAAGAAGTTAAAAACAAAGAAGAAGGCTTAATACTGAAATTAAGGTTTCAGGTTAAATCAATTAATGAGAATATTGCAAGCTTAAAATCTCAGCTGGAAGCATTTAACAAAACGTTAATGGTTGCCAATAAGGGTTATGAGATTGCAAAGGTAAGTTATAAAAACGGCGTTATAACTAATGTTCAATTAGACGATGCGCAGTTGAACGTATTGAGAAACGAAACAAGAATACTGCAAATAAAAAAAGAATTGCTAATAGAGAAAGCAAATTTAGACTTTATTAAAGGAGTTATTAACTGAAATTATAAAACAGGGGTTTAAAATGGATATTAACGAATTATTAAAAGCAATGGAAAATGAATTGGGAAGCGAACCGGAAACAATGGTTTTATTATCTAAGTTAGATGCCAAATCCGTTTTTGAGCATGCTGCAAACAAAAATTTTGCAATGAGCGGTGAACACATTCCGCCCAAATATAAATTACTCATGAGCATAGCTATATCTGCCGCATTGGGTTTTGAAAGTTGTATGGAAATTTATACTAAAGTCGCTAAAAAGAACGATGTAACGGTCGATGAAATTAGAGAAACCATAATGCTTACGCGTTTCGTCAAAGGAACAACAGTTCTGAATACGGCGACGAATGCAATGAAATTACTGGTTGAAGAAGAAAAAGTTTAATAACATAATTTTTTAATTTAAAAGAGCATAAAAATGATACAGAGAATTTTAACTCCGCTTGATTATTCTAATTATACTAAAACCGCAATGAAATATGCTTGCGAGATTGCCAAAAAGAGAAATGCAGAAGTTACGGGAATTGTTGTTCTTGATTTTCCGGACATTGATAAAAAAATCGGACCTATAGCGCCTGGTGGAATGGAATTAGCGGAAATGCTTGAAAAAAAAGAGTTGCAAAAAGCCCAGGAACATATTGATCAACTTCTGAATTCTTTTTCGAAAGTTTGCAGCGAGCAAAACGTGAAGCACAGAGAGTTTGAATATCAAGGCAGACCAAGCGAAAATATTATTTTGGAAAGCCCTTTTTACGATTTGTTGGTAATTGGAATGAGAACATATTATCAATTCGGAACCTTGGACAGACCGGGCGATTCGTTGGAAGAAATTTTGGATCATACAATTACTCCAATTTTAGCAGTCCCCGGACAATTTAAAAAAATTGAAAATGTGCTTATAGTGTGCGATGCAAATTCAGCCTCTGCCAGAGCGCTGCAAAGATTTTCTCACTTCGCGGAGAACAGCGAATATAACGTAACGCTTTTAATGGAACATAAAGATGAAGAATATGCGGAGTTTTACTTAACAAGAGCTAAGGGATATTTGAACGCTTACGGAATAAATAATATCCAAACAAAACGGGTTACCCGCTCGGTTAAAAATGTAATTGAAGAAGAATATATGGATAAAGTTGATCTTATTGTGCTGGGTATGCATCAGCATAAATCCTTAAAGGAATTTGTTATAGGCAGCTTGCCTAAATATTTGATTAGGGAAAATAAAAAACCTTTGTTTATAGTTCAATAATTTTAATGAACATTGTTTAATATTTATAAAGCCCGGATTGCTTATGTCCGGGCTTCTTTTTCACTTTTATAAAAATAATATTTATTGTTTCCGCTATTTATTAACGGTAGAATCATTTTGATTGCTTAAAAATGTATGTTATTATCTGCTTATCCTTTAAAAAAAATAAAAAAACGTTAATTTGTATGTAGGAAATAAAATTATATTTGCAAAAATGTCGGTAATTATTGTTAATCTATTTATTACTGAATACAAAAACGACAAAATAAAAAAAATGCTGATTGTTTGATTGATAACGAATGGATTAAATCATAATGCAAAAATAATATCTGACTTTTGGGTAATAAAATAATTATTGTTCCGAAATAAACTTAATAACGTTACAGTTTCATTATGAAAATATTCAGAGTGATTTCTATTTTTTTGATTCCGGTTTTATTTGCCAAAATTAGTTATGCGCAGAAAAGTCACCAAAATGAAATTCGAGCGCTAAGAATAAATCAACCGGTTATATTGAACGGTTATCTCTCCGAACGGGCATGGCAGAATGCAAAACACATTTCCAATTTTACTCAGCGCGAACTATACGAAGGCAAACCGGCTACTGAACGTACGGAGGTAGCTGTTCTATACGATAACAGAAACCTTTACATCGGTGTTTGGTGCTTTGATGACGAATCCGGTAAAATCGCCGCTCAAAAAATGAAAAGAGATTTTAATTATGGCTCCGATGATAATTTTAAATTTATTGTTGATACTTATAACGACAAACGTAACGGTTATCTATTCGTAACAAATCCTAACGGTGCCAGGTTTGATGCTCTCATTCAAGATAACGGAAATTCGGTTAACAAAGCCTGGGACGGTGTATGGAATGTTAAAACAAAAATAACAGATAAAGGCTGGTTTGCAGAATTTGAAATTCCGTTTTCAACATTAAAATTTAATACTAAAAATAATCAAATTTGGGGAATTAATTTTGAACGCAATATTAGAAGAAAACGGGAACAGGATTTGTGGCAAGGATGGTCCCGCGATTCCGAAATTGAACAGGTTTCTCGTGCCGGTAAATTAACCGGAATAGAAGGTTTAAGCGAAGTTACGCTTATTGAATTAAAGCCCTACGGTATTGCCGGAGTTGAGAATAATGAGAATGCCGGAAAAAATTTAAATTATAATATAGGCACCGATATAAATTATCTTATTACTCCTACTATGAAATTAAACTTAAGTGTCAATACGGATTTTGCCCAAGTAGAATCAGATCAACAACAAGTTAACCTGACCCGTTTTTCATTATTCTACCCTGAAAAAAGAGAGTTTTTTCTCGAAGGTCAAGACTATTTCAATTTCGGATTGGGACATAGCATCCGGCCGTTTTACAGTAGAAGAATCGGGTTGGCTCCGGACCGTTCAAAAATTCCCATTATTGCCGGCGCTCGCTTACTTGGAAAAACCGGAAATACTACTCTTGGCGGCATGAGCATTCAAACTGCTAAGCAGGATTCAATACCTTCTACAAATTATACCGTGCTCAGATGGAAACAAGATGTTTTCGAACAATCCAACATAGGGTTGATAGGTGTAAGTAAAATTGAGCCGGGAAGGCAGAATGCTGTTTACGGTGCTGATTTTCTTTATTCGACGTCTAAAATTTTCGGAGATAAAAATCTTTCTGTTGGCGGCGCTGTTGCTCAAAGCTATACTTCCGATGCGTTTAATAAAACAGGATTAGCATCCCGGTTATTTGTTGATTATCCAAACGATTTAATTGAATTTTCTGCTGTGTGGGATAGAGCAAGTGCCGATTTTAATCCCGAAACCGGATTTTTGCGTAGAACAAATTATCAAATGTATAATGCCGATTTTCGTATAAAACCGCGCCCGAAGTTTTTACCGTGGATACAAAGACTTGTATTTAAACCGTTTGATTTTAATTATTATGTAGATGATAAAACCCATAAGCTGCAATCGTTATGGACTGAATTCCGGCCGTTGGGATTTACAACAAAAAGCGGTGAGTTTTTCGAATCTAATATTCAACGAAGAGCGGAAAATTTAACCGAAGATTTTGAAATTCACGATGGTATTGTGATTAATAAAGGCGAGTATTGGTTTACGCGTTATGAATTGCAGTTTGCTACTTTTAAAGGAAGACCGGTTTACGGATTTTTCTTTGTTAATTGGGGGGATTTTTACACGGGAAAAAGAACCGAATGGTTTATTAGAAGTGTTTTTCAAATTAACAAATATATTAGTGTCAGTTCCGATTTTACACAAAACTTTATTACTTTGCCCCAAGGAACTTTTACCGTAAATGAATTTGGCGGAAGGGTTGATATTGCTCTTAATCCCGATCTTTTCGGGTCGATTTTCGGGCAGTGGAATAATGACGATAATGAAGCACTGCTTAATTTCCGCCTCAATTGGATACCGACGCCGGGTACGAATTTTTATTTTGTCGTTAATCAGTCTTTCGATACCAATGTTAGAGGTTGGCATTCTACTAATACAACCGTTCTTACAAAATTAATTTGGCGTTTTGTTATTTAATTTAAAGTAATTGAAAAAATTAAAGTATTTATTATTAAATAAAATAAGATTAAAATGAATGGATATATTAACCCGCCGGGAAAAATAAATCCCTTTATAAAAGCGGGAATTTGGATTGCGGAAAAAATTACCGGTAAGGAATTACTTCCGGCAAGGGTCTTGGCTTGGTATCCCAAAACAGCAATTGGGTCGGGCGTTTTAGAATCTTTGGTCGCGCACAAAGATAAAAATATTTCCAGAAGATTATTGAAATTAATAAGAGTACAAGCTTCGTTTGCTATTTCATGTCCTTTTTGCATTGATATGAATGCTCTCGATTATCAAAAATACGGAATAACCGACGAGGAGATTAAAGCGCTTCAAACCATGGAAACCGGTAATATTTCATCGTTTAGTAAAAGGGAAAGAATAGCTTTGGAATATGCAAGGAGCGCCGTAACAACCCCGATTTCTTTTAAAGAATCATTAATTAAAGAACTAAAAGATAATTTTTCCGAACGTGAAATAGTAATTATTGCTTCAACTATTGCACAAGTGGATTATTGGGGACGGTTAATTCAAGCTTTGGGTTTGCCTCCGGCTGGTTTCTCTGATAAATGCGATATTCTTAATTTGAATAATTATTCAACACTTAAAACAGGAGTATAATATTTTTTTTACTTTATAATATAAATTGTTATCTGCGAAAAACAATTTCCCATCATTTTAAGCGATAATTGATAAAATTCAATATAATTGGGAAATACAACTTCCCGATTAGTGCCCCCTAAAAAGTTTCCTAAAATTCCGTCTCTATAACTTGCTGCTATAAAACAACTTACAAACTCCCTTTGTTTTGGTACGCAATATGAATGATTTAAAATAAAAATGCACGAGGGTAACAATGAAAAGTAATTTGATATATAAATTAGCCGGTATTTGGTTGGTTTTAACCGCTTTTTTTTCACTGCCACCGATTTTTGTAATGTTTAATTATTTGTTAATCGGAATTGCTGTAATGGCTTCGGGAATTATAATCAGATCAAAAGATACGTTAATTCGTATGATTATTGCAAACATCGGATTGTGGTTGATCATTTCTGCTTATATACCTCACTTGCTTGTTAAACCTGCAAGCGTATGGAATGAATTAATTAGCGGCGTTATACTGATTGTATTGGGCTATATTTTATCAAATACTTTACATAAAAAATTATTGACGATAAAAAAATAAAGCTTAAGGATAAATTAAAATGAAATTGGGAATAGACCTTGGATCTTCTACCGCAAAAGTTGTTGTATTAAACGACGATTATAAACTTGAGTATAAAAAATACGAACGGCATAACGGCAAAGTTAAAGAAACTATTGTAAATACACTTTCGGAACTTAAAATTAAATATCCTAATACTCCATTTGAAATACTTATGACAGGCAGCGCCGGAATGGGTCTTGCTTCAAGAATAAATCTTCCGTTTGAACAGGAAGTTATAGCATTAACGACTGCAATTAGAAAATTTTATCCCGAAGTTTCAACCTTTATTGAACTGGGCGGTGAAGATGCGAAAATTGTTTTATTCAGACCCGGAGCTTCACCGGAAATGAAGATGAACGGACAGTGTGCAGGTGGTACCGGATCTTTTATTGATCAAATGGCAACATTACTTAATATTGATTTGAAAACATTAAATGATCTTGCTTCAAAATCTACTAAGAAATTATATATTGCTTCCAGATGCGGAGTCTTTGCAAAGACCGATGTTCAAGCTTTATTAAACAAAGGGGAAAATAAAGAAGATATTGCTCGAGCTGTATTTATTGCCGTTGCAAACCAAACAATAACAACCCTTTTAGCCGGAGCGGAAATTAAAAGTAAAATATTATTTGCCGGCGGTCCGCTAACGTTTTTGCCTGAATTGAGAAAGTCTTTTGTTGAAACAATTAAATTGCCTGAGAAAGATTTTATTCTTCCTGCAAATTCGGAGGTTTTAGTAGCTGTTGGGGCTGCCGTTGATGCCGGGAAAAAAGGGAAAGAAAAAACTTTAGAGCAATTGTTATTCGATCTTAATCATGAAAATAAAGGTGTTCAAACAATTAGAACTTTAAAACCTTTGTTTACATCGGAAAAAGAATACGAAGCATTTAAAAAAAGACATGCGAAACTAACTATAGAAAAATTGCCGCCGGAAAAAATTAACAACGTTAAAGAAATGTATTTAGGTATTGATGCAGGTTCTACAACAACTAAAATGATTTTGATAAACGAAGACAATAAAATAATAGATAGTTTTTATTCGAACAATAACGGCGACCCGCTAGAAATTGCAAAAGTGGGTTTGAGAAAATTTAGAAAATATCTTGAGCAAGGAAAAATAAAAGGAACGTTTGCAACCGGTTACGGAGAGGAGTTTTTAAAAATAGCCCTGAACTTAGACGGCGGAATTGTTGAAACAATGGCGCACTTTACTGCCGGCTCTCTGTTCAATAAAAATATTTCGTTCATTGTTGATGTTGGCGGGCAAGATATTAAAGCTATTAAAGTTCATAACGGAGTAATAACCGATATTCAATTAAACGAAGCATGCTCGTCCGGTACGGGTTCATTTATTGAAACGTTTGCAAAAGGGCTGAACATGACTCTGGAAGATTTTGTTAAGCAAGCTCTGCAAGCTAAAAATCCGGTTGATCTTGGAACAAGGTGTTCCGTATTTATGAACTCAAAGGTGAAAGAAGCATTAAAAGACGGAGTGGCTGTTTCCGATATTGCGGCGGGTTTGGCATTTTCGGTTGTTAAAAACGCTTTGTATAAAGTAATTAAAATTAAAAATACCGATGAACTCGGTGATAATATTTTTGTGCAGGGCGGAACTTTTAAAAACGACGCCGTGCTGAGGGCTTTTGAACTTTTGGTTAACAAAAATGTTTATCGTTTGAATATTTCGGAATATATGGGCGCTTTCGGAGCTGCGCTTTAT
>JALSTI010000286.1 GCA_026983795.1 Melioribacteraceae bacterium | reverse complement strand
GATAATAACAATACTTGCCACCGGCGCAGCAGTAGAATCAACAATGTATGAAAGCTTTTCCCGCGAGATTTTCAACTTGTCCGTTATCGGTCTCATCATATTACCTATAATCAGCGAGTTTGCATAATCGTCAAAGAAAATAACCACACCCATTAACCAGCTGGCAATCATTCCCGATTTTGCTGTTTTTGCCAACTTAGTAATTTCATTTGCTAAGCCGGCTGTTCCGCCGTTACGGGAAATTATTCCAACAACGCCCCCGATTAACAGTGTAAAAATAATAACATACATGTGATCGGAATCGATTAAAACATTTAAAATTATAGTATCGCCTAAACGTAATAAAGCCGTGAGCGGATTAAAATCATAAATAAATATAGCTCCAATATATATTCCGGCAAGAAGGGACACCAATACTTGACGTATAATGAGAGCCAATAAAATTGCAAGCAGCGGAGGAATTATACTGAACCAGCCGGGTAAAACCCGTATTTCTCTTTTTTGATTGCTTAATATATTTATTTGAACTTTATAATTTCCCGCATGCGGAATTACAATAAATGTATCAATTTTTGAATTATGGGAATGAAGCTTAATATTTTGAACTTTTAAGTTTCTGATTAAACTTACCCACACCGTTTTAACTGATTTGTCGATCTGAGTTATTTTTATTTTTGTTTTGATACCGCTTAAAGAAAAGGAAGGCAATTCAACATTTTGAGCCGAGCTAATTGAATATGAAACCAGCAATATGAAAATAATTTTTTTTATCAATATACGATTAATTCGTTCGTTTGAAATGTTAAAAACAAATATAAAGTTGAGAAATTATAATTGAAAGGAAAATATTTTAAAAATTGAGCGTTGAACAACAATTAGCCCTGTTCAGAATTTTAATGAATTGGGAAAGGGATCAAAACTTTTTGTACACATAAAGTTTGCAATGGAAATTTTCAATAGATTTTTCCGGTTTATATTTGAGTAAGTATTTAATTTGGGAATTAGAGTAAGATTAAAAAACAAAAAAGCCGGGTAACTAACTACACAAACCATACGCTTACCGCTGCTTCCTTCCGGACCTGACGGGGTTGGGCGCAGGCTTGTTAATTAGCACCCGGCAAAAAATTTAAGGAACAAATATATAAATCTTCTACTTAAAATGAAGGAGTGAATTTATTTCTTCAATCACTCTTTCTATACTAATTCCACTTTCTCCGTTGTAGTCGCAATTTTTAGGGTCGCCCGGACAATTATTTTTGCAATAATTTTCCGGCGGCAATAAAACTTTGTTTTCGTTTCCCAAAGGTCCCCATAGTTTTGGGGAACATGCCGTTAAAGGACAGAATAACGAAACAGTTTTTACTCCTAAAGCCGAGGCAATATGCATTGGACCGGTACTGGCCGAAACCAATAAATCAAGAGCGGCTATATTTAAAATCGTATTACGCAAGCCGGAACCTTTATTAATAAATTTAATATTTGCGGACTGTTTTATTTCCTCCGGAACGTCAAAATCCGTATTTACTACTTCTACGTTTTTGTTTATTTCGAGTTTATTAATCAAATCTGCGTAAATTGCCGGTTTCCAATTAGGCGCCGAATTTCCCGAAGTAGCATGAACTCCGATTAAATATTTTTTCCCATTCAGTAAATCATTTCTAATTCCGGCAATTTCTTTCCTTTCACCTCCGGTTAAATATATCTCCGGCGATAAGTTGTTCGTCTTTACTCCAATTACCCTTGCCAAATCCATCGAGTAATCCGCTTCGTGCCGCAAAGGAATATATTTATTCCTGCTTACACCTTTTACTCCCGTTATTGCTTGATAAAACTTGGTCCCAACGCCAATTCTTTTTTTTATTCCCGCAAAAAATAATATATAATTAATCTTTTCATTGGGAAGTAACATTAAGGCATGAGTAAATTTAAATGAACGGATTTCTTTAACCTTATTCCAAAAGAAGTTTTTCGATTGATTTGGGATATCGTCAATAAGAAGAATTTTATCTACGTTAGGATTATTTAAATAAACAGCTTGGGTATATTTTCTCAAAAGTACCGCTACAAAACTATCGGGAAATTGATTTTTTATTTCGCGTGGAATTGGCGTTGATAAAACTACATCTCCAATTCTATCGGGACGGACAATTAAAATACGTTTCTGCTTCATACAAATATTTACTTGAACAACGAATTTTTCAAATTTTCAAATTCGACTTCCCAGTTCAATTCCTTTGATGCTTTAATGCAGTTCTGTTTATATTCTAAAAGTAAATCACGGGAACTCATTAGCTTTTTAATTATCGTTTTAACTTCATCCGGATTTTCTTCTTTTACAATTTCACCAACTTTATACGCTTCAACAACTTTTGCCATTTGAGGCAAATTAGTAACAAGCACGGGAACTGACGCCATAATATATTCAAATAACTTATTCGGAAGAGCATAGTAATAACTAAGACTAATATTTTCTATTAAAGCTACTCCCAGATCGGCGCCTTTGGTAAAGCTCAAAAGTTCGTTTTGATTAACAGAACCTAAAAAGTGAACTCTATTTTTAATTCCCAGTTTGATGCTTTCATTCAATAATTTATCTTTATAAACTCCTTCGCCTATTATCACAAAATGGACAGCGGGTAAATCTTTAATCGCATTTAATACCAATGATATTCCCCTGCCGCCGTGAAGCACGCCTTGATACAGAAGTATAAATCTATCATCCGGAATTTTTAACAATTTGTGTAAATTAATTTTTTCCAAGTCAGGTTTATATTCGGGCAAGTTCCGTAAAACATGTAAATTGCTAACGCCATAAACTTTTTCAAGATAATTTGCATCCAACTCCCCGGTAGTTAAAATTATATCCGCTTTTTTAATAAACAATTTTTCCAAAAGACTAAGCAGCCATTGCCTTTTTTTCTTCTGACTCAATCCGCCCACATGCGAATAAAGTTCCCTGCTGTTATAAGCTATTTTCACTCCTCTTAAATGAGCAATAAACAAAGTAATAGGCAGCACATAAATATCTTCGGCAAAATAAAAATCGGCTTTTATTTTCGGGATGGTTTTCAATAAAAGTAATATAAATTTAAAATAAAAAATTAATGAAAATTTTGATTTCGTAAGTTTATAAATTGTAGTATCACCGCGAACGGTTTTAAATTGCGGAGTTTGCCAATCGAACGCAATAATTTTAACTTCCATTCCGTTTTGTTTTAATGAGCGCTGCAAGTTAGAAACCCTTGTGTCGTGATAAGGATTACCGAGGAACGTAATACAAACGGTTTTAACTTTAGTCATAAATTATTCTTATAAACGAATGTGAAGCGTATTTCTCATAATGGATTTAGCGTCAAACTTTTCTTTAAAATCTATCAAGCTTATACTTGGCGTCATCGGATTCTCGGCGGAAGTATCTTGCGAAACGCCAATGTCAACATAACTGTAACCCGCTTCCGTGGCGTCTTTTACCACCTCATACATTACTCTTTGAATCGGTTTATATTGAGCATATTCATACAACAGCATATTATAAAAACAGAGCGCCACATTTTTATTAGGATAAAACATCAGAGAACCGCCGATCGGTTTATCTTTATAATAAACCATAAATAATTTTAATCTGTCGGGCAATAATTCTTTTAATCTTATTAAATCTTCATAAGAGTGAGTGGGTTTAACATTATGCCTGGCTTTATTATTAAGAAGGATTGGATAAAATTCTTCGTATCTTTCATTAATTTCAACTCTGACGTCCGGATTTTTAAAAGTTTTCCGGATATTTCTTCTTACGGTAGCTTGAAACCTGCTGATTATATCACGATCTTTTTCAAGTTTGATTGCGCTTGATATATAATGGATTTTATATTTAAACCCTTGCCACAACATTGCAAAATCGAGATTATGATTAGGATAAGTCTCGTAAATCATTGGCGCGGAGGTTAGAAGAAATTCTTTTATTCCGTTCTTTTTTCCCCAGCTTAATAAAGTTTCAACAATCTCCATTGCCTTTTTAAATTTGATATCTTTTACTACAATAGAACCGTAACTAGCGCCTATAGGAGATTCAAAAACATTATCTTCAACAATACTGCCGGGTAAAACGGCTTCAATTTTTCCTTTTTCCAGAAAAATAAGATGATTAAATTCAAATTTTCCGGGTTCATGATAATCGAAAAACTTTTGCATGTGGAACATCGTTCCGTTGCTGGAATTCAGAACAAAATCATCCCAGCGCTCTTTCCATTCCTCAGTATAATTTATTATTTCCATATATTCAAAATTTATAAAACAAAAAGATAACGAAATAGTTGATAAATATATAAATCCGTTTGTTCGATTTTGTAAGCAGAACTGAATTAAAAGAGAAGAAAAAAGTTTCCAGACTTAAACCGCAAAATCCGTTAAAAATTATACTTCAAAGATATTACATGCGAATTTCCCAAATTCAGAGAAAAAGGGACAAACGCATAATCAAAATTTATACTTTTCCAAAACACTCCCGCTCCGAATGTTAATCCTTTCGTTTCATAACCCGATGCATAACCGAGACGGAGTGATAAAATATTCCGGTAAAATATTTCCGCACCAAAATGAAGATGAGTATCATCCGAAGAGGTGTATTTTTGTACTCCTGTTAACACTATAACTTTGGAATCAATCGATTCCAGATTAAAATTATAATCCGCCCCTATTCTTAAATCCACCGGTAATTTGGTAGATGCATTTCTTAAAGCGTTCATTGATCCGATATTTTTAAGTGACGCGGCAATGTTTAGATTCCGCATAATGTCTTTATAATAAACACCAAAATCAAACCCCAAACCATTCGCTTCATCCGATAATATATTTTCATATATGTATTTTACGGTAACTCCGAACGATAGCGATTTATAAACCTTAAAACCCGTTGTTAGACTTCCGTAAAAATAATTTATATCAAAGGTTGCATCGGGCTCAAGCGTGGGTTTTGTTCTTATCTCAACACCGGAAAGCTTTGTTGTGTTCAAGCTAACAGCAAACGGCAAATTGAAAACTTTGAAACCGGCACCTAATAACTCGCTTCGTAAATCTTGTATCCATTCGGTATGCGAAAAGAATAATTGCGAATGATCATAATTTGAAATCAGTGCGGGATTGTAAAAAGAACCGGAAACACCCGTTGCCGTTGAAACTCCCAAATCGCTCATTGCCAGGTTACGCGCGCCAAAACCTATTTTCAAAAAAGATAAACCCGTGTTCCCGTTACCCGAAGCAAATATTAACGAAGCGCTTAGAAAAACAATTATGAATATTTTTTTTATCATTAATTCAAATTAAATGTTAACCCTAAAATATGTTGATCATTAGTTACCGTATACGGTTCCCAAACAAATGCGTAATCAACTCCTATTGTCCAACTACCGGAATTGTAAGAATAAGAAAAACCAACCGATGGCCTTACCGGAGCGTCAAAATTACTTAAATTCAGTTTATCCAAACCACTCCGGACAAACAAGTTAGAATATATTTCATATTCAATTCCAAAGCGGATATAATTTGTAGAAGCGTTACTGTTTTCAAATTCGAATGCGGCAGTTAAATTAGGTTGAGCAATATGATAAGAAAAGCCTATCTTTTTCAATAGAGGAAATTTGTTTGTAGTAAAATTTCCGTTTTCACCGTAAATAGAACCCGTATCCCATTTATATTTTGTGTTTATATCGGATATTGAAGCCGAAACGGTAAATCTTTTATTAATTAAATATAAAACACCAACATCCAAACCAAAAGCGGTAGAGGTAATATCCCGGAATAATTTAAAGTAATAGAGCTTTAATGCAGCGCCAAGTGCAAATTTTTCCGAAAACCTATTTGAGAAACTCAAAAACACTTGATTTTCCGAAGTGGAAAGGTCGCCCAATTTCTTTCCCGAGCCGTCTCTGCCGTCGATATTACTAACGCCGGAATTTATTATGCCAATACTTATTCCCGCCGAATGCCGTCTGCTACCAATTTTACCGGATCGCTGCCTTTTAGTGAAATCGAATTTTTTTGTAAAATTTAGAAAGTTCAAACTTCTATCCAGAGATAGAATACTGTAACCGATTTGAAACGCATTCCCCTTTTGAAAAACGGAAAGAGCGGGATTATAATAGGAAACCAAATTACCGGTTATAACCGCAGACATTGCATTTCCCATTCCCATTCCGCGCGAACCGAAACCCATTCTGCTGAAAGCGCCGGGGAAACTGTTAATTTCGGTAAATTGATTTTGACCGCTTACAATACCGGTAAATATCAAAAATGCGAAAATAATTTTTTTCAATTTAAACTCATCTTTTTGATTACATCAATACTATAATTTTTCCAAAAACCGGTTCTATATTCGAATCGAAATCGATCCGGTAAAAATAAACTCCGTTTGGAACAATATTACCGTTTTCATCCCTGCCGTCCCAAAAATCACCCGGAGCGCTATCCGGACTAATTGTACGCGAAGCATTCTGAATAACTGTTCTTACCAAATTCATTCCAAAGTCGAATACCCGAATAGATACTTTTGCCGGAAGATTATTTGTATTGTATTTAAATCTAACTACTTCATCATCCGGAGAAAAAGGATTTGGAAAAGCAAACGATTCAGAATTTGCAGCGGAACCGGTGTTAGAAGAGGCAACAAATACTCTCCATTTTCCACTCCAAATTTCACCTGTCTCAGTTAAATTTGCTAAACCGTCAAGAGAACCGAACCACAAACTCTGATTATTGTTCGATAAATATCTGCTATTAACCGATCTAAAATCATTTGTGGTTAAAACAGCTCTTGTATTATCATCCATCAT
>JALSTI010000285.1 GCA_026983795.1 Melioribacteraceae bacterium | reverse complement strand
ATAGAAAATTTACCTCAAAAAGTTTATCAGGAACTAAGAAACAACTACGGGGGAAACGGAATTTTTGGTCACGAAGCGTTTAAAACTTTTAAACTGTTTCCACGGAACAGAATAGGAACTTTCTCCGATCAAATTTATGCAATTTATGCTTTTACAATGTATTCAAAAGTTTTTCAAAATGAAGAGGCTTCAATTATAAGTCTTTATACAGCAGAAACGTTGTGCAAAGCACAAGGGAAAAACGGAGAATGGTGGTGGCACTACGATTCTTCAACCGGAAAAGTTATTGGTGAATACCCTGTTTATTCAGTTCATCAAGATTCTTTGGTTCCGTTTACTTTTAAATTTTTAAAACTTGCTACTAACCGTAACTTCGATAATTATACCAACAAAGGTTTGATTTGGTTAACAAATAAAAACAAATTAAATGCTAATATTATTGATAAGAATAATTTAATTATTAACAGAGCAATAACAATTCCTAAAATTAACAGGTATATGAAAACGGTGGGAGCAATTTTAAAATTAGATGCTTCCCAAAACGGGAATAACTTAGATTTATTGGAAGAAACCCGTACATTCCACTACGGTTGGATTTTATTTGCTCATTCCGATTTATCGGAATTAAATACCGAAGAAGAAAAGAAAAGCGTTAAAAAATCATCGATTTCGTCAAAGTTAAAAATTTATAATATTTAAAATGTCACCGAAAATTTTATTTGTTATTCAGAATAATTCATTCCCTTTTGATCAGAGAGTGTACAACGAGACCAAAAGTCTTTTTGATAACGGATTCGATGTAACCGTTTATTGCCCGAAAACAAATTCTTCGGAAAAGGCGAAAGAAGTAATAGACGGGATAAAAGTTTACAGATATAAAAATTTGGAATCCAGCGGAAATTTAACAGGTTATTGCAAGGAATATCTTTATTCCATTTTAAGAATTTATTTTTTTGTTATTAAATTTAGCTTAACCCATAAATTAGCAGCGGTCCATTTTTCAAATCCGCCGGATTTTTTCTGGCCGCTTAAACCGTTTCTGCGTTTGCTGGGAATTAAATTTGTTTACGACCAACATGATATTTTCCCGGAAATGTTTAAATTGCAATATTCAAAAAAATTAATTTATAAATTTCTAATTTTTAATGAAAAAATTACATTTAAATTAGCCGACGGTATAATTTTTCCGAACAATTCATTCAGAAAAAGAGCACATGAATTTTGCAAGCTGGATAAGAAAATTACCGAAACGGTTATTAACGGACCGCGACAGGAATTCGTTCCTACAAAAAATCAATCGTTAATTGAAAACTATGTCAACGATAAAATTGTTCTTTATATTGGTCTTATGGGAGAAGCCGACGGTATTGAAAATATTATAGAATTATCCGAAAAAATCAATATTAACGCCGGACGTAAAGACGTAAAGTTTATTTTAGTCGGCGACGGACCGGTCAGAAACAAATTTGAAAAATTGGCAAATTCCAAAGGTTTATCCGATTTTATTATTTTTACCGGACTCCTTGATCATAAAAAAGTAGCGGAATATCTTTACTTAGCCGATGTTTGCATTGTTCCCGATCCCGTTAATGAAATTAACGAATATATGACATTAATTAAGGTTCTGGAGTATATGAAAGCAGAGAAATCTTTTGTTTCTTTCGATCTTTTGGAAACACGGAATATTGTTGAGGAAAACGGCGTTTTTGCTAAAGATATTGATGATTTTAAAGATAAACTTTTGTATTTGGTTGATAATCCGGAAAAATCGAAACAAATAGGAGTTTTAAACAAAAATATTATAGAAGAGAAATTTTTATGGAAATTCTCGGAAAGAAGATTGGTGAATTTTTATTTTGCGCTGCTGAATTTGCCCGGCGCTAAGCCAATCGATAAAAATCGTAATAATTTTGTTAAATTAGCAAACTGATTATCCCGGAAGAATTTAAATAATTTATATTTCTTTCGTTATTCTTATCATTTTTAATTAAATTTAAACTTAATTGAGTCTTAAAAAACTAACTCAAAATACATTAATCTACACAATAGGAAATATTAGTCTAAGAGCTTCGGCTTTTTTATTAATTCCTATTTACACTCATTTCCTTAGTAAAAGCGAATTCGGATTACTGCAAACTTTGCTTTTTACAATACAAATTATGATTACGCTTGTTGATGTTGGAATAAGAACCGCAATGGTAAGGTTTGTTAAAGAATATGAAGATGATAATAAATTAAATTTATTGTTGGGAAGTTCTTTAATAATCAATTTAACCAGCGGAATAATTCTGTTTTTCCTTTCGGTTACTTTATTAAAACCCGTTATTCATTCTTTAATACCGGACCTTAATTCGAACGTTATTATTATTCTTACTTCGCTTGCAGCAATAAGCCAAACTTTTCTCTTAAATATAATTTCTTTTTACAGGGCAAAAAACGAAGGCAAGCTTTTCATGTCGGCAAGTCTTTTGGCTGCAATTTTACTGCTTCTTTTTAATTCATTATTCCTGATAATTCTAAAAATGGGAATAAACGGAGCATTATGGGCTCAAGTAATCAGTTACGGAATTTTGTGGATCGGTTTTTCGATTGCTATTTACAGTAAAACGGGAATTAAATTTTCATCGAACGTTATTTCAAAATTATTAGTCTTCGGCGCACCTTTAATTCTTGCAATGTCAGGTGATTTATTATTAAATACCTTCGGCGTTTATTTTTTAGGTTATTTCAGAAATTTGGAAACAGTTGCAACTTATACTTTGTCGTTTAAGATTGCACAAATTACATTAATCGTGCTTATTATTCCGTTCCAGCTTGCATACGAACCATTCGTTTATTCCAATTTGAAAAACCCTGAATTAAAAAGCAATATTTCAAAAATAACTACTTATCTTATGCTGTTTTTTACGGTGTTGGCATTTTTAATTGTTTTTACTTTCAGGGATTTATTAACGATTATTGTCGGTTCCAAATATGAGGATTCATATCGCTTTATTTATTTTATTTTACCCGGCTTTGCATTTATGGGTTTACAATATATTGGGCAATCTTTATTGCATATAAACAACAAAACAAAAATAACTGGCATTACAATTGCTGTGATGACCGTGATAGGAATTATATTAAATTATATTTTAATCGATTATTTAGGGATGATAGGAATAATAATCACGTTTAATCTTGTGATGGCTGTTACATCAATATTGTTAATTTATTTCGGCAATAAAGAATTCAAAATAAATTTTGAAAATTCCAGGTTGTTAGTTATAAGTTTAATATTTTTAGCTCTTATGGGTACATCGTATTATCTTAATGAATTTTCAAGTTTTGTTTATTATTCGGTTAACTTGATTTTATTTTTAATGTTGAGTTTGGGAATTTATTTTTCAAACTTTTTTGACAGAAATGAAAAAGATTTTATATCCAACTTAACATTTGCAAATATTATTAATAAAAAAGTAAGAGTATGAGCAATTTAACAAGCGATTTATATCCGTTTTTAGGACTTGTAACTTTATTTTTTGTAACGGTTGCTCTTTTGTACATTATGTATAAAAGGTTCGAGGTTGCAATATTCTTTTTTCTTCTTTCACCTTGGATTTTTTCTGTCTTTTTTAAAAACTATCCCGAGTGGATAAATTACGAATTGCAAACCGGTATTAACGGATATTTACGCGGCGGATTGTTGTTGGCTCTTGGAATAATCGGTTTGGTACAGTTCATTACAACTTTTCCCAAACACCGGGGAAAAATTTCACTGCATCTTATTTTGCTCGGTATTTTTCTTCTGTTCTCGTTTTTTTCATTCATATATTCTATAGATCCAAGGTATACAATAATAAGATCGGGATTATTTATTTCGGTATTTTCATTCTTAATAGGATTAAACACTTGGCTGGATACGCCGGGGAATTTGGAAAAAGCGATGCGGACTGCTTATTATTTTGTAATTTTTATGATTGTTATAAACTTTCTTGCACTTATTTTTTGGCACAGCAGGGTTTGGTGGTGGAAAACGCCAAGCCGGTTTTTAGGATTATGGGACCATCCCAACAGCATGGGCGGGTTTTGCATGCTGGCATATCCGGTCTTATTATTCCAAATCGAAAAATCCAGTTCGCAAGGGAAAATCATTGCTTTTTTATTTTTCCTCATTACCGTTCTTTTACATTTATTAACCGGTTCCAGAACAACCATTTTAGCCTCAATTTTCGGAGCAAGTCTTTGGTTGTTAATCAGTAAAAAATGGACAAAGTTAATTTATTTAACATTAATTGTTAGCGTTTTGTTTTTTGCTGCAATTCAATTGATGCCTTCTAACTTAAAACGTGGAGACAGCAAAGGAATAGGAACTTTAACGGAAAGACAGGATTTGTGGAAAGGCAGTTTTTTGTTAATGCAACAAAAACTACTTACGGGTTACGGTTACGGAGTTGAAGCTAAAATATTTGCCAACCAGAAAATGGTTGATATTGGAGAGGAATTTTTTATTGCAAGTGCACAACAACCTTTGCATAACGGATTTTTATCCATAATTGTAGGCGGCGGATTATTTGCTTTAATTCTTTGGTTATTTATTTTGGGTATTCCAATTTTTATTGCCGCTAAATCCCCTCCTTCTCCCTATCGTACCTTCGTTCTAACCGTTTTTCTTATTGTTCTTTTAACCAATATAACCGAAAATTCGTTGACGGGTTATTTGGCATTAACGGATATGTTTTTCTGGTTTGCTTGGATTATTGCAGGAAAATTATCCGATAATTCATTAACGGAAAGTCAAAAAGATTATTTTAACGATGAAGATTATTCTTTAATTTTCGATGAGGGTTTATAAAACGATGGCTTATCCTAAATACATTCTGATTACTGCTGCCAGAAACGAACAAGCTTTTATCGAAAAAACAATTCAATCAATAATTTCACAAACCGTCCTTCCGGAAGAATGGATAATTGTTAGCGACGGATCAACAGATAATACCGAAAAAATAGTTTCCGAATATGAAAGTAAATACAATTTTATCCGTCTGGTAAAATTTGAAGATACAGAAAAAAGAAATTTTGCTTCTAAAGTTCATGCTATTAAATTCGGATTGAGCAAATTAAACTTTAAAGATTATGATTTTATAGGAATACTGGACGCCGACATTACATTTGATAAAGATCATTACGAATTAATTCTTTCGTATTTTGAAAAGAATTCCAAACTGGGCATTGCCGGCGGAAAATTTTATGATGTTTATGACGGCAAATTGAACGAAGTATTTAAAAACGATAAAAGCGTAAGAGGAGCAACGGCTTTATTCAGAAGAGAATGCTTTGAGGATACCGGCGGATTTATTCCTTTAAAATACGGCGGCGAAGACGCAATAATTAGCGCTTCTGCCATGATGCATGGTTGGGAAGTTACCTGTTTCGAAAAACCGGTTATTTATCATAACCGCAGGACCGGCGGAAGCGAGACTAATATTATTCACAGAAAATTTATCGACGGCATATCGGCTTATATGATGGGAAATCATCCGTTGTTTCAATTATTAAAATCATTTCACAGATTTTTGGAAAAACCTTATGTTTTAGGCGGATTGAGCATTTTAACGGGCTTTATTTGGGCAAATATTAAACGGGAAGAACGTCCCGTTCCCGGTGAATTGGTGCAGTTTATAAGGAAACAACAACTTACTCGAATTAAAAAACTCTCTATTAATTAGTTTCCAATTGATTTTTTCAATGAAAAAAATTACTAAGCTCATAATAAGCATCTTTTACTTTTATACTAAATTAATTCTTTCGAACGTTCTCAAAATTTTCGGAGTAAAGTCTAATCCCGTTTTTACCATACTTTACTACCACTCAATTTACCAAGACGAAGTAATTGCTTTCAAAAATCAGCTGACCGTTTTAAACAAATTGACAAAAATTGTAAACCTGAAAGATAAGCTTTCCTTGGAGAAAAATAATTTTTATTCGGCAATTACTTTCGATGACGGATTTGTAAACCTGCTGGAAAACGCATTACCCGTTATGGAAAAAATGAATATTCCGGCAATGATTTTTATTCCCACGGGATTCATTGGAAAAAAACCTGAATGGGATTTTGAAGGATATGAAAGGGACCGTAAAGAAACCGTTATGAATGAAGAACAAATAAAAAATCTTAACTCCAAACTTTTTTCAATCGGCTCCCATACCGTTTCACATCCCCGGCTTACAAAACTAAACGACGATAAAATTAAAGATGAACTTTATAATTCAAAAATAAAACTTGAAGATATTTTAGATAAAAAAGTAACCGACTTAAGTTTTCCCCACGGCGAGTATAATAATAAAATTGTATCGGAAGCTTTTAAGATTGGCTATGAAAATTTATACACTATTATTCCGGAAAACGTAAAACTAAATCCGGATAAAAACATAATGGGAAGAGTTTCCGTTACACCGGTAGATTGGGATATTGAATTCAAACTAAAAATTAGAGGAGCTTACAATTGGACGCGCTTAATTCAGCGGTTAAAAAACCCACGCTGATTAACAGAGCTGATTCTCCGGAAACAAAACCGGCGCAGGGTAATCCTTTGCTTGTGGAAATATCCTTGAAAAGCGAGAAAGAGTGGTTGACCATAATCGAACAATTTGAAGACGCTAATTTCTATCAAACCAAAACTTTCGGCAAACATTCAACCGGCGGTAAAAAACTTGAACATTTTATATTGAAGGAAAACGGAAAAATTATCGCCGCTGCCGAAGTTCGAATTTCTATTATCGGCTTTTTGAAAAGAGGAATCGCTTATATTCGTTGGGGACCTTTATGGAAATTAAAAAACGAAGAACATCAAATT
>JALSTI010000284.1 GCA_026983795.1 Melioribacteraceae bacterium | reverse complement strand
TCGAGCACGCCGATAACTTTTAGCGGCACATTATTTATTCTTATTTTCTTGTTAAGCGGATCTTCGTTGGGAAAAAGAGCGTTTGCAATGTCTTGACCGATAATACAAACGCGTCTGGCGGCTTTCACTTCAAACTCGTTCATAAATCTGCCTTTTTCCGGAATAGCGCCCCGGGTTTTAATGAAATCCTGGTTTGTTCCGTAAATTAAAGACGATTGAGCTGATCTGCCTTTGTATTTTACCGTTTTACCGAACGTTCTTTTGTTTGGAGCTATTGCCACATAAGAATCCGGCGGAAGCATTTCTTTCAACTTGGTAAATTGTGCGTAATCAATATCTTTCCTGTTTCTGTAAAACCTCCAATCTTTACCTCCGAACCATTCAAATTTATCGACATACAAAACATCGTTTCCCAAAGTTGAAATTGAACTTATAAACGCTTGGCGTAATCCTACTATTGCCGTTGACATTGTGGTAACGGCAACAATTCCGATTATAATGCCCAGGGTGGTAAGAATAGCTCTCATTTTATTGGCTTGGATAGCTTTTAAGGAAATTATAATTCCTTCTTTAAGATCGAACAGAAAATTTTTCATATAACCGTCATTACAAAATTGATTTTCTAATATACATTATGAAAATAAAGATTTTTCTTGAAATTATAAAGGCTAACCCCAATTATTCATAACGTAATGCTTCTATAGGATCGAGGTTAGAAGCCTTATATGCCGGATAAGTTCCGAATATTATTCCAACAATAACACAAAGGAACACTCCTACAACAACCATATCTAAAGGAACTACTGCGGTTGCACTTAAAAAAGAACCTGCAATATTTCCGGCTAAAACCCCGAACACAATTCCGATTAAACCTCCCAAAAGCGATAAAGTAACAGCTTCGAACAAAAATTGCGTTAATATACTTTTGCTTTTTGCACCGATTGCTTTTCTAATTCCTATTTCTTTTGTCCTTTCGGTTACCGAAACAAGCATAATATTCATAATGCCAACACCTGCAGCCAGCAAAGCGATAGCGGCTATAACATAGGCTCCAATTTTTGCTCCCATTGTTATGCTGTTAATTTGGGTTAAAATGGATTGGTTAGAAAAAATTCCGAAATCGTCGTCTTCGTTAGGTTTTACTTTTCTAATTAACCGCATATAACCTTCCGCTTTTTCAATAAGCGGCTCGTAAGATTCTTTGTCCTTTGCCGTAACGGTAATATTTACACTTTGACTTCTTTTACCGTAAAAATCTTGAAAAGTAGAAATAGGAATTACAACAAAATTATCTTGACTTCTACCGAACGAAGCCCCTTGTTTTTCCAAAACTCCGATAACTTTCAGCTTTTTATTTTCCACTTTTATTGTTTCGCCAATAGGATTTGTGAACGGAAATAATTTTTTAGAAACGTCATATCCTAAAACCGCAACACGCTCGTATTTTGAAATATCCCGGTCATTAAACTCCCTGCCGTCATCAACGTTCCATTTATTATTAGGAAATGCTTCCGGAGTGCATCCGCATAATGAAACGTTGGGATTAGTTTCGGAATTACCGTGTTTAATAACTTTGGCAAACTGCCACTGTTCGGCTCCAACTGCTTGTGCATCAGTCAGCAAACTTTTAAGTTTTTCATATTGCTCAATTGTAATATCTTTCCTGTTTCTGAATTTTGACCGGTCTTGATGTCCCATTCCAACAATAACCGGATATTTTTGGATTTGAAATGTATTTTGTCCTAATTGCGATACTCCGTTTTCAATACTGTTTTGCAGCATTTGAATTACAGTGCTGATTGCAATAATGGAAAATATTCCGACAATTATTCCCAAAATAGTAAGGAACGATCTTAGTTTATTAGTTTTAAGTGAAGTATAAGCAATTCTGAGTTCTTCAAGAAGTTTCATTATTCGTACCTCAATGCTTCCACGGGATCCATTTTAGCTGCGGTTAAAGCCGGAGCCAATCCGGATAGGATTCCCGTTATCAAAGAAATTAAAACCGCTAAAAGAACAGCTTGGTATTGAATTGATGTAGGTAAAAATTTATTAATTATCAAACTGGTTATTACTGCAAATATTAATCCGCCAAGTCCGCCTAAAAGGCAAAGAAAAGAAGCTTCGGTAATAAACTGCCCTAAAATAGTTCTTCTTTTAGCGCCGATTGCTTTTCTTATTCCTATTTCTTTAGTTCTTTCTTTTACGGAAACAAACATAATGTTCATTATGCCAATTGCGCCTACAAATAAAGAGAGTCCGGTTATAAAAAATCCCGCAATTTGAATAACGCTTACGGTTGAATTAATTTGACTTAATAAGCCGTCTTGTCTGTTGATTGCAAAATCATTTTCTTCGTTATAACTTAAACCTCTTACCTTTCTCATAATTCCCAAAGCTTCTTCAGTAACAGCGGGAACCAATTGGCTGTTTGGAGATTTAACATTTATTGTTAAACTGCCGAAAGATTCTTTTTGAAAGTGTTTGAATACGGTTCCTATAGGTACAAAAACTTGTTTATCGGGATTAAAATTTCCCAAAACCCAGCTGCCTTGTTTGTCTAATATGCCAACCACTTTAAACTTATGTCCTTTTATTCTAACAAAGTTATTGAGTGCATTACCTGCAGGAAAAAGTTTGGCGGCAATTTCGCTTCCCAAAACGGTAACGTTTCTGGAACCTTGGGATTCCAATTCGCTCAAAAATCGGCCTTGGTTAAAAGTTAAGTTTGTTGTGTGAATATAATCGGCAGTTGTTCCCACAACAAATACAAAGTCTATTGATTCGTCTTTCGTTTTAACAGCTTGTCTAGTTAATATAGAAGGAGCGACTGCGGCGGGTAACTTTGCCAACGATTTATATTTTTTGAAATCTTTCATAGAAATGTTTTTCCTATTACGCATTTTCCACCAAGGCACGTCGTTATTAAACCAAGCCCATTTATCGATGTATAAATTATCCGAACCGAGAGCGGAAACGCCTGTTTGAAAAGCAAGGTCGATTCCTTTTATTGCTGTAGACATTGTAACAACAGCCCAAATACCGATTATAATACCCATAGTTGTTAAAACCGAGCGGATTTTATTCGATTTTATTGCGTTTAAGGAAATTTTTAATCCTTCTTTTATTTCGAACCAATACTTTGAAGTCAAAATTTATTACTCCTCACCGTTTTGAAATTGAGGAATTATTCGCTTGTTAACCACCTCGTCTTTTTCAATTAAACCGTCTCGTAGTCTTATTATTCTGGCTGCATGCTCGGCAATATATTCTTCGTGAGTAACAAGAATAATTGTATGTCCCCTCTGGTGAAGCTCGTGAAACAAAGCCATAATATCCTCTCCGGTTTTGGAATCCAAATTACCAGTCGGTTCATCGGCTAAAATAATAGACGGATTAGTAACCAAAGCTCTGGCAATAGCAACGCGCTGCCTTTGCCCGCCCGAAAGTTCGTTAGGTTTATGTGTTAACCTGTCGCCAAGACCAACATCAATAAGAGCTTGTTTAGCTTTTTCCCGCCTTTCGCTGCTCGGAAGTCCCGCATAAATAAGAGGCAGTTCAACGTTATGCAATGCATTTGATCTGGGAAGAAGATTAAAAGTTTGAAATACGAATCCGATTCTTTTATTTCTAATTGCAGCAAGTTCGTTGTCATCCATTTCGCTTACATTATCTCCGGAAAAGATATATGCACCTTTTGTAGGAGTATCCAAACATCCCAAAATATTCATTAAAGTTGATTTACCCGATCCGGAAGGACCCATAATGGCAACGTACTCGTTTTTTTCTATATCTAAGGAAACGTCTTTTAATGCATGGACTTCTTCTGTTCCCACTTGATAGATTTTTGCTATATGTTCTATGTGTATAATATTCATTTAATTTCCAAAGTTTACTTTATTTTTTCTTTCTGTGTTTAAAACCGGTTTTAGATAAAATTACTTTTGTGCTGTCCTGTAATTCTTTTGAAATAGCTCTGTACGGACCTGTAACAACAATCTCGCCTTCTTTAAGTCCCTTCTTTATTTCTATATACGAGTCGTCGCTTATTCCGGTTTTTACCGGTTTCATACGTGCTAAATTCCCCTCAACAACAAACACCACTTCAATCGGTTTTGCCTTCTTTTTTCTTGCATCTATATTTTTTGATTTCTTCGATTTATTTTTCTTAGTTAGTTTCGGCTTTCGTGCAGTTACGCTTTGAATAGGAACGGACAAAACATTATGGTGCGTTGCAGTTTGAATTTCGGCATCGCAAGACATTCCCGGTCTTATTCTATGATCGGGATTGTGTAATCGGATTTTTACGTTAAAGTTTACAACTTCTTCCTGTGTACCCAATCCGGAAGTTTTTGCGCTGTTTCCTATTTGAGAAACCTGTCCGTAAAAAACTTCGTCGCCGAATGCATCAATGTTAATTTTTGCAGTATCGCCGACCGAAATAAGAACAACATCGTTTTCGTCTACTTCAACAGTGGCTTCCATTCTATTTAAATCAGCAACGGTCATTAAATGAGTGCCTTGACTAAAAGAGCTGCCAAGAACCCTTTCGCCCTTTTCAACGTTTAGAACCGTAATAGTTCCATCGAACGGAGCATAAATTGCAGTTTTTGCCAATTCTACCTGCGCATCTTTAAAACTTTCTTCCGCTTGCATTACGGATGATTTTTGTGCTTCCACTTGAGCTTTAGCTTGCAAGTAACTGGACCTGGCAGCTTCCAGATCAGCCTCGCTGGCTAATTTTTTTTGATAAAGTTCTTTTACCCTTTTGTAATTGGATTCCACTTTAGCAAGCGAAGCCATTCTTTCGGCAAGTGTAGCTTTGGCAAAATTTAAACTTGCCTTTGCTTTATTACGCCGCGCAATATATTGATCGGGTTTTAGTCTTATTAGTAATTGCCCTTTTCTTACATTGTCCCCTTCTTTAACCGGTAATTGCACAACCTCGCCGGTTACTTCGGGTCTAAGTTCAACTTGATCAACAGGATTTATTTTACCCGTAGCGGAAACAACTTGAGTAATTGTTCTTTTCTGAACTTTTTCTGTTTCCACCTTAATAATTTTCTCATTATCTTGATTCAAAAATACCAAGGCGAGAACAACAATAAGTAACAGTGCGAGCAATCCGAATATTATAATTTTCTTCTTACTCTTTTTTGAATTATTCTTTGACATTAGAAAACTCCGTGAATTTATTCATATTTTTTAATTTCTAATTTTCCCAACGAGTTAATAAGCTTATCTCTTAATTGATAGTATTGATATTCGGCATTTATCTTATCGCTTTGTGCTTGCGTATAATCTTTGTCGGCTTGTAAAATATCCAGTATTGTACCAGAGCCTAATCTGTATCTTTCTTGATTAATTTTCCGGTTTTCTTCGGCTGATTTTACATTGGAAGTACTTACATCCAACTTCTTTTTAGCGGCAAGTAAATCCAAATATCCTTGTTTAATATCAATTTTAATTTGCCGTTCCAAAGCAGTAAGATCTTCTTTTACATTTTCAATTTGAACTTTTGCAAGTTGAGTTTGGTTTTCGGTCCGCCAATTGGAAAATATAGGAAAGTTAAGAGATAATCCTACAGACCAAACCCGGTGTTTGAAAACATCGTCGGGTTTTGTGGCGCTTGCCGAAAACGAATAATCTCCGCTTAAGCTTGGGAAGTAATTTCCGCGGGCAATCGTTAAACCCTTTTGTGCCGATGAGAGCGAAAGCATTTGACTTTTATAATCTTTTCTGTTACGCAGGGCAAAATTTACCATTTGTTCAATGTTGCCGAACTCG
The DNA here is from genome assembly GCA_026983795.1 of Melioribacteraceae bacterium. Lineage (GTDB taxonomy): Bacteria > Bacteroidota > Ignavibacteria > Ignavibacteriales > Melioribacteraceae > BMS3ABIN04. Next base: position 1,093 of record JALSTI010000284.1, on the reverse strand, counting down.
TCGATTATGCTATTTGTTTTTTTCGTGCTTAATTTCGGATTAGGATTTTCGAAATCATAATCTTTTAATACGTCCAATGCCAAAAAGTTAAGCAAATTACTTTTAGCGTTTTCAAAATCGTTTTGAGCTTTAATTAAAGCAAGTTGAGCATTACCAAATTGTACTTGTTGTGTGTAAACATCCGCAATTGCAACCGATCCAACTTTATTGCGCTCTTGAATGTCTTCAAGTAATTTTTGATTAAATTTCAAATTATCTTTTCTTACTTGGACTAATTCCTTAGCGTTTAATACGGCGTAGTATAAATTTATAGTTTGGTATGTTATGTCTTGTTTAAGTTTTTCCAAACTCAGCTGGGCGGCTTCCAAATCATTCTTCTTCTGTGAAATATTCGCTAAATTGGATAAACCGTTAAATAATACAACACTGCCGCCGGCTGAAAGTGAATAACTTCTTGTATCGGTTTTGGAAGATGGTTGAATAGATTCCCTCCCGAAAAAATCAGTAATTTTAGCGCCTCCGTCATCTTCTACCCTTCTCCAATTCCAACTTCCTCTTAAGTTGAAGTCGGGTAAAAGCTCGCCGTAAGCGTTTTTTAATCTGGATTCATTCGCTTGAATATTATTTTTTGATTTGATTAAATTAGAATTCCGCTGTAAGGCAATTGAGATTGCTTCATTGAGCGTTAACGTATTTTGAGCTGTAAGACCGGAAAAGAGAAAAAGCGTTAATAACGCTATGAGTTTTTTCATGCTTTGCTCCGAAAAATGTTCTTAAATGGTACTTCAAAATTTTCTTTGGAATTATGACGTTTCAATTGCGATAAAAGTTACATGTAAACACAAAATTTACGAAAATAAACCATTTTTTTGTTGTTTATTATCACATGTGATAAAATACTAAATTATATGGTTTAAATTTGTTCATTTCTTTTGTCTTGATACAAAAGAAACGAACCAAAGAAAAAATCAAGGCTGAAAACAATTTGTTAAAATTCTGCGCTTCGCATCGAAAAATAATGAACTCGTCACGGTATATCTTTTGATATCCCGTGACTCAAACAGCATTATTTTTTTACGTTGCTCCGCTTGAA
>JALSTI010000283.1 GCA_026983795.1 Melioribacteraceae bacterium | reverse complement strand
GGAGAATTCTTTTTCCACATCATTTAAAAACGATTCTTCTTTTTCGCTTTCGGCCAGCTCTATAAATTCGGTTAGATTCAGATAAGAAGAATTCAAATCTTCCCAAAGATTAACCCAATTTTCAAGAGATTTTATTTGTTGTAAAACTTTTTGCGCGGATTTTTGATCGTTCCAGAACTCAGGATTTTCCGATTTCTTTTTCAGTCCGGAAATTTTTTCTTTTTTCTCGTCTAACTTAAAGATAACCCCGTAGTTTATCTATTCTTGTTTTAATATCGATTAAATTTTTTTTATAATCTTCGTACATAAAATTAATTCCCGATTTTTACTTAATATTTTTAATCCTCAATTTCAATTTCCATTCTCAACAAAGCTGCGGCAAGCGTTTTGCCTTGCGCATCCAATTTTAATGAAACTGTTCCCCCACCGCCTAAAGTATTATGCAAAACAAAGTTCAATGCTTTCAAATTTGGAAGTTCATACCTATCAACTTCACCGAGACAAATGCCTTCAAAATGTTTTTTAACAACGTCTTTCGTCAGATGTTTCCTGATAATTTCGAATCCTTTCCGATCGTAAGCAATTATACCCACGTTTGCCGCATCGCCTTTATCGCCGCTTCTGCCGTGAGCAATATCTTTAAGTTTAATTTTCATTTATAACTCCAAAATTTTTACTTCAGGTTGAACAAAATCTTTTTTAATTAATGCGGGCCAGTAAGCCACAACTTCCCTCGGTTTAGGTCGCCCGCCGGCAAAACCGGTAACGCTCGGAGGTCCGGTTAATATCAAAGGAGCAATTTCTTTTCCGAATCTTTCAACTGAATTGTAATCATGTGATCTAACCGAAACCCGTAAAGTTATTTCATTAATATCATCTTCAGGCAGTTTTTTAGCGAGCGGTCCATGGCAAGCGTTATAACCGACAAATTCCGTATTAATTTCATCAAAATTTAAATTAAGATTTTCCAATCTTGTTCTTAAAATTTTATCGGCAGCTTTTGCTTTTGTAAGTGCATCGGGCCAAGAATAAGTAAGAGAACCGCTTGCCGAATAACCGTCGGAATAAGAACACGAGACCTTATAAAATTCAGTTTCCGGTTTTCCTTTTACATTAAATACTTTAACCTTATTATTTCCTAAATCTTCAAGTTTTATCGATGTAAAATCCGCAACACAATCCGGTGTTATATATTGAGTTGGGTCACCTATTTCATAAACCAATTGTTCCGATACTGTGGCAACGTTAACTTTTCCGCCAAGGTTCTCATGTTTTGTAATTATAACATCTCCGTTGGGAAAGGCTTCTGCAATTGGAAATCCGATATTAGCCATATCTTCAACACTTTGCCAATCACCCAGAAAATTTCCGCCGGTGGACTGAGCGCCGCATTCCAAAATATGACCGGCAACCGTTCCCGCACTCATTAAATCATAGTTATCTGCCGCCCAACCGAATTCATATATCATCGGTGCTAAAGTAAGTCCGGTATCCGTAGTTCTTCCGGTAATAACAATATCTGCGCCTTTTTGCAAAGCTTCAACAATAGGAAAAGCGCCGAAATAAACATTGGCGCTTAAAAATTTATCTTTGTAAGGTAAAATGGATTCGCCGGTTTCCATATTATCGAGCTTTGCGCCTTTTTCCAGAAGTTCGTCCAATTTATTGTGAATATCGTCTCCCAAAACGATTGCAACTTTTAAATTTTTGATATTTAATTTTTTTGCCACATCCAAAACAGCATTTGCGCAAGCTTTAGGATTAACGCCTCCGCCGTTTGTAATTACTTTTATATTTCTTTCTTTACAAACCGGTAGTATTCTTTCCATAAGTACGGGAATGTCTTTAGCATAACCCAAATGGGGATTTTTATTTTTTTGTTTTTGCAGTATAGACATTGTAACTTCCGCTAAATAATCCATCACTAAATAATCAACCTCACCTTTTGTAACCTGTTGGTACGGAGCATCGATCAAGTCGCCCCAAAAACCTTGTCCAGACGCAATTCTAATTTTTTCTTTCATTTTTTTTAAGTCCGTTAAATGATTAATAATATCAACAATTAAATATATTCAAACAATTTCTTTAGAACAAATTATGCTTTCACAACCAAACGGTAATAAAAAAATAGAATGATTTACCGGTTTGTTTTTATTGAATTTTTCATTCCCCCGAAAAATTATGAAACTTTATCTATGATTTGTAAAATTTCCTTTGCTATATCATTCAATCTATCCACGTTTTCCAAATTGAACCAAGTAATTCTTGTGTCTTTTCGAAACCAGGTAAGTTGTCTTTTTGCGTATCTTCTTGTATTTCTTTTAATTAATCTCACGGCTTCGTTAAACTCGATTTCATTATCCAAATAACTTATTATTTCCTTGTATCCTACGGTATTTAATGAATTTAAATCCTTAGTATATTTTATTGCGAGAATATTTTTTACTTCATCAATCAAGCCGAGTTTTATCATATTATCAACCCGGTTTTCTATCATGGCATATAATTTATGGCGCGGCCAGTTTAAGCCGAATTGTAAAAAATTGTATTCCTCTTTTCTTTTATAGTTTTTTTGAAATTCCCAAATCGGTTTTCCGGTAATTTTAAAAACTTCCAACGCCCTTATTACTCTTTTCCAATTTTGAGGAAGTAATTTAGAAGCTGTTACCGGATCTATTTTTTCCAACATTGTATAAAGTTTTTCGACTCCAATTTCTCTTTTAATTTTAAGTAATTCTTTCCTGTAAACTTCATCGGTATCCACCGTATTAAAAATTCCATCAACTAAAGCTTTGATGTACAATCCCGATCCGCCCACAACTACGGGAATTTTATTTTTTTCAGTTATAGATTTTATAAGCTCTAAAGCATCTTTCTCAAACTTACTTGCATTGTATTCTTCGTCGGGTTTTAAAATATCAATTAAGTGATGCTTGATACCTTGCATTTCCCTTTTAGACGGTTTTGCCGTACCAATATTTAAAAATTTATAAATTTGGCGACTATCTGCAGAGATGACTTCTGAATTTAAAAACTTTGAAAGTTTAATTCCTAATGAAGTTTTGCCGGAACAGGTCGGACCAACAATTACAATTACTCTTCTTTCCAACCTTCACGTCCGATAAGTGGCACAAATGCAAAATGGGGAATTTTTTCAATTCTGAATTTATCATCAGAAATTTTTGTTAAAATTGTCATTGTTTGAGTGCTTCTACCGCCAACAGGAATTACCATTCTTCCGTTAACTGCTAATTGTTTTTTTAACTTTTCCGGAATTGAAGGACTGCCTGCAGTAACAATTATTCCATCGAAAGGGGCATATTCTTCCCAGCCAATCGTTCCGTCGCCAAGTTTCATCAATATACGCAAACCTAATTTATCGAATAGTTTTTGAGTCCGGTAGTAAATATCCGGATTTCTTTCAATCGTATAAACTTTCATTCCCATTTCGAGAAGTATGGCAGCTTGATAACCTGAACCGGTACCGATTTCCAAAACTTTAGAATTGGGTTTTAGATTCAGGGCTTCGGTCATAATTGCCACTGTAAACGGCTGTGAAATAGTTTGACCGTAACCGATAGGAAGAGCAATATCATTATAAGCATGCGGGCGGACGGCTTCAGGCACAAAAAGATGTCTTTCAACTTTTAACATAGCGTTAAGAACACTTTCGTCTTTAATGCCCTTTACTCTCAAATTTTGTATTAATTCTTCTCTTTCTTTTTCGTACATGCCAAAATATAAATCAAAATTTTACGAAGTAAAAATTAGGAAAACTCTTATAAAATTGTTGAATTAATTTGAAAACAGTTATATATTAGTGCTCGCAAAATAATTGTTTTATAAAATGCGGGAGTAGCTCAGTTGGTAGAGCATCACGTTGCCAACGTGATTGTCGCGGGTTCGAGTCCCGTCTCCCGCTCTACCAATCCACCGCGTGTGGATTTTTTATTTTATAAAGTTCTACAAAAATATTGGCGGCGTAGCCAAGCGGTCTAAGGCGAAGGTCTGCAAAACCTTTATTCGTCGGTTCGAATCCGACCGCCGCCTCTATGAAATTCTTTTTCTCATTACTTCCTCAATAATTTCAACTGCTTTTTCAACTCCATTTTCTTTTTTTATTTTTTCGCTTAACGCAATTGCATTTTTACTTAATGATTCATTGTTCATCAACTCATCGGCAGTTTTAATTATTAATTCATCATTTTGAATGGGAGTTAGCAAGGGTTGTGCGCCAACTCCCAAATTATAAACCCTGTTACCCCAAAATTTATGATCGCCATAAGTAGGAACAACAGCTAAGGGTTTTCCGGCTCGCAGAACAGCTGCCACGGTTCCGGGTCCGCCGTGAGACATTACGGCTTTAACTCTGGGCAAAATCCAAACATGCGGAACCGAACCGTCTACGAAATATATTTTTTTGCTGTTATTTAGTTTGGAAATATCCGCACCGCCGGGATTTGCAACAATTCTGTATTCCGTTTTTAATAAAACCGATAATATTTTAGTAATGATTTTTTCTGAATATTGACCCAGACTTCCAATATCAAAAAATAGAGGTTGGGAACCACTATTAATAAAATCTTCAAGCTCTTTGTTTGGTGTATAGTTCTCTAAATCTTTTAAAAACCAATATCCGGTTACGTAAATCCATCCGGGCCAATCAACCGGGCGAGGAATTACAAATTTACTAAATCCGTAAATCACCGGCATTTTTTCTTTGTGTTGTTTTCTTAACATTCCCGTTACCGGAATGGGATTCAATCCGAGAAGTTCTTTGCGTAGTTTGTTTATGTTGTTTTTAATAACCTGCCATTCGAAAAATTGTGATATCAAATAACTGGGTTTATTTAAAAAATAAGGTACGGATTTTATAAACGGATTATGGAATTCTTTTGTCGGCGTATAAGGAACATAACTACATTTTATAAAAGGAATTTTCAGTTTCTCCGCCACATGATAACCGACGTGATAAACGGGAGTAAAAATTATTAAATCGGAATTTTTGGAAGCTTCAATTCCATCTAAAATCCAATTTGTCATAAACTCATAATAGATTTTTCGTCTTTCTTTATACGGTGTGTTTTTATATTCGTCTTTCAGAATATCCATAGGATTGTTTTTTATCAAATCGAATTTAATTCCCCGGCTTTCGATAAAATCTTTGAAACCGGGATTGGCGCCAAAATTAACGGTGTGTCCGGCGTTTTTCAATCCGATTGCAAGAGCAAGAAACGGCTGAACATCTCCTCTGCTTCCTATTGTTAAAATTGTAATTTTCATATCATATTTTTATTTCTTAAATAAAATACTTCTATTGTTGAATTTCAATTTCCTTCAATAAATTCACATTAACCAAATCTTGTGAAGCTTTATAAATTGTGTTAAACGGTAACTTTGATTTTATTGCAATATCTATCAAACTATTGTTTCCGTCCGACATGTTAAGAACCCAAAGCAACGCCAATTCATATTCTTTAATATTTCCGGCTACCGAGTTATAAAGTCCCCTTCTGCCAAGCTGCGGTTCTCCCTTGGGAGAAAGATTTAAATAAGTTTGATTTTGTTCGATAACCTCTACAATTCTTTTATAAAGCTCAAACGATTCTTTTAATTTTCCGGGTTTTACAAAATCCAAATTATCCGCCGAAGTATGATATTCGGGAAATTCTCCGTTTGGAGTTCTTGTAAGTCTTCCAACCGGCAAATTAAATCCGGGCGAGCAATATTGACGTTCATCGTAACCGTAAGGAGAAAAATCGATTATATTAAACTCACCGATTTCGGTCTTTAATAAATATTCTACAATTTTATCAATCTCTGCATTTCCTAATCTGGACTTTTTATACGTAAAATTTCCATTGTCTCCTAAAAGCGCCGCTACCAAACCGTATTTTATATTTTTTACATTCTCTTCATTTTTAGAAAGCCAAGTAATTGCGCCGATAGTAGCGGGAACAAAAACAAACCGGTATGAAAATTTTTGCTTCCGGGTTTTTAAGTAATTTGCCAAGTGGGTAACCACCGAAATACCCGAAAGGTTATCATTGCACATCGAAGGGTGACAGATATGAGTCGAAATTAAAACTTCCTCTTTTAACTCGCCGGGCAAATAAAATTCTCCGTATGTTAAACTTCCGGCTGAAAGATCGGATTCAATTTTTACTTCATATAAATCTTCTTTAAGTAGTTTTAATTGATTATGGGAAATGCAGAATCCCCAATTTTCTTTATAGTAAGATGTTACGTACGGAATCCAATCCGGATGTTCGGGAAGAGAGTGTAAGTGTTTTTTCAATTCCGAGAGATTAATTTTTTTATCAACCGGAACACTATAGCTTACAACGTGCAAATTCGATTTTTGGAAATCGATTATTTTTTCACCGGAAGAATTTTTTACATATGCGTCTGTTATATTCCATTCCTCTGGAATCGTCCAATCAAGCGTTTTTGTTCCGGTGGGGACTTCTATAATTTCAAGCGGAATTATTTCTTTAATTAAATTGAGTGTTTGCCGTACACCGTTGCCGGTTATACTTCTGCAGATAGGATAAAGTCTTTTGATTAAATCGAATATTTCGTTTTCCGTCCTATTTTTTTTATTATCCATACCTGCACAATATTATAACTATTAACTGTATCTTTTTACATGGTAAAAAAAGTTTTGCTCAAACGGCTTTACCGATTGATATTTTATCCAATTTAAATCCCAACTTAATTTATGCTTTTCGATTAATTCATTTAGTATATTTAATCTTATATATTTTGTACTGTAAATATTTTTTGAAGAAAACCGCATTTGCACAATTCCTTCCTGTAATTCTTTTATGGTATCGATTAACTTAACTTGCGGTTTATGCTGCGGGGCAAGTTTATTAAACAAATCAAAATTTACTTTGTACGATCTGTTA
>JALSTI010000282.1 GCA_026983795.1 Melioribacteraceae bacterium | reverse complement strand
ATTTTTAGTCATTTTTGTATTGGGAAATAACTGTTTCACGTGAAACTTTTAAATATAACAGAACAAAAATATTGATCCGGTTTCACGTGAAACAGTCTGAAAAAATCCTTAAGAAAGGAAATTATGCTGAATTATGATATAGTTGTAATTGGCGGCGGACATGCAGGAATTGAGGCGGGAATAGCAGCCGCTAAAATGGGTTGCTCCGTTGCTATGATTACAATGGATAAAAATGCAATTGGTAGAATGTCGTGCAATCCCGCAATCGGTGGAAGCGCAAAGGGTCATATTGTACACGAAATTGATGCCCTTGGCGGGGTGATGGGAATGATTGCCGACCAAACGGGAATCCAGTTCAGAACATTAAACAAATCAAAAGGTCCTTCGGTTTGGGCAGGTAGATGTCAATCGGATAGAAAATTATACTCAAAAGAAGCCGTTAAAACGGTACTTTCTACAAATAATCTTGATGTAATTGAAGATTCGGTAATTGCAGCTTTTGAAGAGGATAAAAAAATAACGGGAGTTAGAACAGAAAGCGGAACCGAAATAAAATGCAAAGCGCTTATTGTGGCTTCGGGAACTTTTTTGAACGGAATAATGCATACGGGACTTAATCCCGTTATAGGCGGAAGATACGGAGAACCCGCGGCTCACGGTTTAACGCGGTCGTTTTTAGATATGGGTTTTTTAGTAGATAGATTGAAAACAGGAACTCCACCCAGACTTAAAAAAGATACTATCGACTTTAGCGTTCTGGAAGAACAACCAGGCGAGGAATATCCGGTTCCTTTTTCAACCAGAACCGACAGAAATAACTTCCCTGTTCTGCCTCAAGTATCATGTCATCTGACTTATACCGACGAAAACGTTCATAAAGTTTTGGAAAAAGGATTTGACCGTTCGCCTATGTTTACAGGACTGATTAATGGCGCAGGTCCCCGGTACTGCCCTTCAATTGAAGATAAAATAGTTAGATTTTCTGATAAACCGAAACATCAACTTTTTCTTGAACCGGAAGGATTGGATAGCGATCAAATTTATTTGAACGGATTTTCTTCCTCCCTTCCTGCAGAAATTCAATTCGAAGCTTTGCGCTTGATAAAAGGATTGGAAAATGTTGAGATGGTAAGACCCGGTTATGCCGTTGAATATGATTACTTTCCTCCCCACCAAGTGGATTTAACTTTAGAGACCAAACTTATTAGCGGTTTATATTTTGCCGGTCAAATTAACGGAACCTCGGGTTACGAAGAAGCTGCGGGTCAAGGTATTTTAGCAGGAATTAACGCCGCTTTAAAAATTCAAGGAAAACCGGAATTTATTTTGAAAAGAAGCGAAGCATATATCGGAGTTCTGATTGACGATCTCGTCGGAAAATCGACCGACGAACCATACAGAATGTTTACTTCCCGGGCCGAACACCGCTTGATTTTAAGGCAGGATAACGCAGAAAGAAGATTGTTAAAATACGGCTTCGAGTTCGGATTAATTCCCGAAGATATGTATAATGAACATTTAAAATTCGAAAAATTATTGGTCCAAGGAATTGATTTTGCAAACAGCTTCAGAGTTTCGCCTAAAATTATTAACCAAACATTGAAAAAAAACGGCTCGTCGTTACTGGAAAACGGAGAAACAATTAATAAATTGGCAAAACGGCCTGAGCTTAAATTAAAAGAAATTTTGCTTGCGCTTGATTCTAACCGCTTTCCGATTATTAAATCCCTTTTGGAGAATAATGAATTATTAGAACACCTTGAAATTGAATTGAAATATGAAGGTTATATAAAACGTCAATACGAATTAGTAGAGAAGATGGAAAAGTTAGAAGAAACCAGTATTCCTACAGATTTTAATTATCAAAACTTAAATACTATTTCAGCCGAAGGGAGAGAAAAATTGAGCAAAGTCCGGCCCCGTTCTATCGGTCAGGCTTCCCGTATCAGCGGAGTCTCGCCCGCGGATATATCTGTATTAATGATTTACCTTAAAAATTAATTTAGGGGGTTACATTGAACCAAACCGAAACTTACCTAAGCGAATTAAAAGAATTATTCTGGGAGAATAATTTAAGTGTTAACGAATATCAATTGGAAAGATTGGCTCACTTTGCAGAATTGGTTACGGAAAAGAACAAAGAAGTAAATCTAATTTCCAGAAAAGATATTGGTAACATTGTAGAAAACCATATTTTCATTTCCGCATTAATTTCACAGTATTTGCCGGAAAGGGTATCCAAATTTTTAGATATTGGTACCGGCGGAGGGTTCCCGGGAATCCCCCTGGCAATAACAAATCCGCTTATGAAAGGTGTTCTTGCCGATTCTACAACAAAAAAAATTAATGCTTTAAAAGAATTTATTATTAATTTAAAGCTTCCTAATGTTATAGCGGAAAACTGCAGGGTTGAAAGCGAGGAATTTAAATCCAAATATGCCAATACATTTAACTTGATTGTAAGCCGGTCAACCGTTCCTTTAATTATACTCTTCCGTTACTCCTTGCCTCTTATTAAAAATAAAGCTTATTTAATGAGTATTAAAGGCGGAAATATTACTCAAGAATATAAAACGGCTGAAATGAAATACAAATCTTATATTAAAAAATCCACTATATTCGAATTAGCATATAAACCGAATAATGTTAGGAACGAAAAGGGGAAAAAATTAATTTTACTGGAACTAACTAAATGAAAAAATCTTCAAAAGAATTATTTCACGAAATCAGTAATTTGGCTACGGAACAAAGAAATCCCAATTCGATGAATATCGATTTAAGTTCCGTATCCGAAATTTTAAAAATTATTAACGAAGAAGATAAGAAGGTAGCATTCGCCGTAGAAAAAGAACTTCCTTTTATCGAAGAAGCCGTAAATCATATTGTGCGCGCTTTTAAAAACGGGGGACGATTATTGTATTTTGGCGCAGGAACAAGCGGCAGACTGGGAGTAGTTGATGCAGCCGAATGCCCGCCGACATTCGGGACAGATCCTGAAATGGTAAAAGGTTTTATTGCCGGCGGTAAAGAAGCTATGTTTGTTGCCCAAGAAGGAGCCGAAGACTACGAGGAAAACGGTGAAAAAGACATATTGCTTGCAAATGTAACCGGGAAAGACGTTGTGTGCGGAATTGCCGCCAGCAGAAGAACTCCTTATGTTATAGGCGCAGTTAAAAAAGCTAAGGAATTAGGCGCAACCACCCTTTTTATAACATGCACTCCAAGAGAAAGTTTTAATGTAAAAAACGTAGACGTTGCAATTTGTCCGGTTGTTGGTCCCGAAGTAGTAATGGGTTCAACACGAATGAAAAGCGGAACTGCACAAAAATTAGTTCTCAATATGCTTACAACTACCGCAATGGTGCGCTTAGGCAAAACTTACGAAAATATGATGATTGATCTTCAGATGACGAATAAAAAGCTTGTTGAAAGAGCCAAACGGATTGTAATGACAATTACCGGCGTAACATACGAAGAAGCGGAGGAAACATTGGAAAAAGCCGGGTGGCATGTAAAAACCGCTTTGGTAATGATACTTGCAAACGTTAACGTTGAAGAAGCAAAACAAAGATTGGAAAAGGCGGACGGCTTTGTTAGAAAAGCCATAAATTTTTAACTAAAACATTTTATAAAAATGAAAGAATTATTTCTGAGATACAAAGCGGAAAGAGATGTTGTTTTTGTGCTTGGCGCCGGAGCTTCCCATCCCGATGGCGTTCCCCTGCAAAAACATTTACTTCCTACAATACTTTCCGGCGGTATCGAAGAAATTGAAAATTCGGAAATTGGGAAACGGGTTATTGAGTTTATAACCGATAATTTCGTTTATTCCCCGCAAAAAAATCAATATCCCCAGCTTGAAGCCGTATTCGGATTTATCGATTATTTCATTCAACAAAATGAAAGTTTAAGTTCAAAATATACGCTATCGTACATTATTGAATTAAAAGAATACTTAATTAAATTAATTCACTACATTGTAAACTTACAGACCGATAAAAACAGCAAATATTATCATCTGTTTTGGCAGGGAATTGCAAACAATAACAAAAACATATCCATCATAACCTTAAATTACGATACTTTGCTGGAACAAGCATTTGAATTTCTATTTAAAAAAACAGGTTATATCGATTATTGCTTTCACCTAATGAACTATGACAAAACCGATAATTTAAAAAGATTCAATTTTTGGATTAATCCGAGGGAACCGGTGCCGGTTGAAAATAATAATAATCCCGCTCCATTTAAAATTGTAAAAATCCATGGAAGCCTGAATTGGAAATATTGTAATTGCTGCAACCAAATTTTATTAACACCGTGGGATAGAAAAATCGATTTACAACGCGGGAAATTTTTGGGTTATACTTATCCCGATATGCAAGAGTATGAATATCGTTGTCCATTAGACGGAACCGAGTTTCAAACGTTAATAATGCCTCCCTCTTATGTGAAATCACTAAAGCAGCCTGTTATCAATCAACTTTTATCCGAAGCTTCGCGGGAAATTAGAATCGCTAAAAAAATAGTGTTTGTCGGATATTCGCTTTCGGATGCGGACGTGCATGTAAAAGCGTTATTTCAAAAACAAATAAATCCTGATACTAAAATTATTGTTGTAAACACCAGAAATTCCGATACTTTGAAAAACAAATATTATTCATTATCTAAAAATATTAATTTTATGAACTGCGCTTTCGAAGAAATGGTTAGCAATCCGGATATAATGCCCGAATTATTAAAATAACAAAAGGAGTAAAAATGTTATCTAAACTTTCTACTCTCATTTTAGGCACAATTGCCGAAAGTAAAAAGAATCCTTACGAACTGACAAAGATGATTAAACAACTTGATTTAAATAAATGGTTTTCCATAGCCGAATCTACAGTGTATGCAACCATTAACACACTTAAGAAAAAGGGATTAATAACAGGGGAAAGACTTCAGAAAGGAAACTTTCCCGAAAAAACCGTTTATTCTATTACGGCCGAAGGCGAATTTGAGTTGCACAGATCAATTTCCAAATATTTGGAACGGAATAATTTGGGCGGCGAAGAATTTGACGTCGCTATTCTTTTAATGCATAATTTAGGAAAGGAAGAATTAATGCAAAAGCTGAAGTTTAAATTGGAAAGCCTGGAATCGGCAAATTATGACCTGAAGAAAAAAATTTTGAAATTGGAATTGAAAGGAGATAAGCATTCAACCAATTTAACCTTGTTAAAACACCGCTTATATCTTTTGGAGGCCGAAACAAAAACCATTAAAGACCTTATAAAAAACGTTAACCTAAGAAAAAGTTTAGTTACAGAATCTCCTTTTGATTTAAGAGTAAATTAATATATTTATATTATCCATAAAAAAGTTTTTAATAACTCCGAGGCACATAATGAAACTGCATTTTGGCAAGCTTTTATTTTTTTTCCTTATTCCTTTAACCTTGGTATTTTCACAAATAAAAAATCAACCGGAAAGCGAACAAGGTCCATACATAATTCTTTCAATTTCCGCATCGACCGCAAACAAAGATTTTGATTCCCAAATACCCGTTGAAATTATTTCAAAGTTAAAAGAAATTCATAACTTGAAGCACTTAAATTTTGAAACCGAAGGAAATATAAAAAATATTTCCGCTAAATTATTTTTTACGAACTATGATTCGTTCTTGAATTGGTATTCGGAAAGTTCAACGAAAGAATTGCTAAAAGAAATACGAAATAGCTTCGGTGGGAAATTAAAAATTAAGTTCTCTTTTAGAAAATAAATTTGCATTCTAATTTGTTCTATAATTAAGCTAAAACAAACCGGGAGGAATGGAATGGATGATGAGATGAGAGAAAAACTCGATAGAATTCTCGATGAAGTCATCGATTCCGAAAGCGGACTTTCCATAAATCAACTGGGATTGGTTGCGGGAATTAAACATAACACAATTGCCGATAAACTTATAGTTTATATAAAACCAATTAATGCAGGAAAAGCATATAGCTTGGTTTATCATTTGTGGGGTTACGGTAAAATAGAAAAAGAGTTAAGAGAAGCTCTTCAAAAAGAATTTCCTTATTTAAGAATTGATTTCAAAAACATATAAAAGTAATTTTTGCTTATGAGCCACTTTATCGAAAACTATATTGGTCTTTCACCGGAAGTTCAATCCCAGATTTTATTATCTATTATTACCATTGTTATTCTTTGGATTATACAAAGAGCCGTTATAAGATTATTAGTTAACCGGATAGAAGACTTGCCGGTCCGTTATCAGTGGCAAAAGGTTATAAAATATATTACATATACTATTGGTGTTATTCTTCTGGTTCGAATCTGGTTCGGAGCGTTTACCTCCCTCGGCACTTACTTTGGTTTGCTTTCAGCCGGACTTGCAATAGCATTTAAAGATTTGCTTGTGAATATGGTTGGTTGGATGTTTATTCTAACGCGTCAACCGTTCAAAGTTGGCGACCGGATTGAAATAGACAGCATAACCGGTGATGTAATTGATATAAGACTATTTCAATTTTCAATTATTGAAATAGGTAATTGGGTAGACGCCGACCAAAGCACAGGCAGAATTATTAATATTCCAAACGGTATTATTTTTAGCAATCCGCAGGCAAATTATACTTTGGGCTTTGAATATATTTGGCACGAAATTCCAGTCCTTGTAACTTTTGAAAGCGATTGGAAAAAGGCTAAAAAAATACTTTCGGAAATAATTGAAAAGCATAGCGGTGATTTTAGTAAAAAAGCGGAACAGCAACTCAAAAAGGCAACCCGTAAATTCTTTATTTATTATAAAAATCTTACGCCTATTGTTTACACAAGCGTTAAAGATAGCGGAATTATGCTTACCATCCGGTTTATTTGTCATGTGAGAAAAAGAAGAACTATCGAAGAAAAAATTTGGGAAGATATCTTAGACCGGTTCAATCAACATGACGATATTGATTTTGCATATCCCACGCAAAGATTTTACGATAATTTAAAAGAAGGAAAGCCCGGAACCAAACCCGCATCATGAAAGCAAAATAAACCGGTATACCGCTAGTTAAATGTTTTTAGAATTTAAATTAACTTTATTAACAGCTTTCCTTCTTAAACTAATGAATTTATGTTTCCATTATAAAATTATCTTCCTTACCGTTTGTAATTTACTTTATTTTACTATGCTATTTCAGCAATACCAATTTTCTGCTTTGAACAAACTCACCGGCTCTAAGTTGATATATATATATTCCGCTGGTAAGATTATTTGCATTGAACGTAACTTGGTAATTTCCCGGTTGTTGCAGTTCGTTAACAAGCGAGGCTACTTTCCGGCCTAAAACATCATAAACATTTAATTGTACAAAAATTCCCCTTGTATTTTCCCTTTTACCTGAAGAGAAATTTTGAAGGGTTGGAATGGAATATTTTATTACGGTTGCCGGATTAAACGGGTTCGGATAATTTTGATGCAATTGAAAAATATCCGGTAATGAATTATTATGCGTATCTATACCTGTAACAGTATCTATAACAGAAAATTCATTCTCGCTAATTCCAAAAATTGTAGAATCGGATTGACTTGTAACTTTGATTTTATAATTATCACCAAGATTTAAATCCAACGGTAAATTCCAAGCATAAGCTTGAATACTTCCGGGAATTGTATCTATTGTAGCAATATTGTTCTGCCCTTGTAATAAGTCAATACGGACGCTATCAAGAATATTGGTTTCCCATCTGATAATATTTCTACTTCCCACAGACCATTTTTCTCCGCCTTGGGGTAATACGTTGCCGATAAACGGATCGGTTATAATAAAACTCCAAACATCCGACCATTCGCTGGTTTTAGCGTTAAGTTCCGAATTTACCCTCCAGAAGTATTTAGTGTTATTGGTTAAGCCGGCAATTGGAAATTCGGAACGGTTTGTATTTGTTTCATGAAGAATAGTAGCAAAGGTACTATCTGTTGAAACTTGAACATTGAACGAATTATAAAATCCTTTACCTGTCCATTTAATTTTTATTGTGTCTTGTAAAATTAATTTTTGCCGGTTTAAAGGTTCATATAAAATCGGTGTATTATTATCAACGCTATCGTCCGGCGCTCCAAACACTATTTCGCCAAAACCGTTCAGTACGGCAATCAGTTCGTTATTAACATCATCGTATGTTGTAGATTTTGGCACAAATAATCCTTGATTCGGAAATTCCCTATAGTATAAAACCGTATTTCCCGGGTCTTTAATCTCCGGATATTGATTAAGGTTAACGTGAACTTCCGACGTTTGTGAATTGATAGCCAAACCTTCATATATAATTGAAACAGGGTAGACGGTAATAATATTATCAACAAACTGGGGTTGAACGGGACCGTAAGGAATTCTTGTTATTTTTGCTTCATTATAATCCGCAGCGTTCAATGATATATACTTTATTTTAACGCCTGTATAAATAGAATCGTTATTAAAAGAATAAGTATTTCCTTGGGTAACTTCATAATTGGTAAAGCTCGGTTTGTTTACATACTCTTTCCAAGGAAATTTGTATGCTCTATAAGCTATTACACCGTCAGGCAATGTTAACTCGAGGGCTATCGAACCGTCAGGAGCGACTTCCACGGCATTACGTTTTACAAATTGCGGATTCGGAACTCCATAATCTATAAACCACCCGCCGTTTGGGAGCGGTTCGGCATTTCCCGCAAGAACGGCAAAAATATTTCCGTTAGGATATCTCCATTCTTTTACTAAAGTTGCTACCTTATTTACTTCATCCAAAGAATATTCAACCGCACGCGAATACGGAGGATTATGAAATTCACCGTTATCGAATAACGTCACATTTCCGTTGGGACGCCGGCGAATATTATGCTGACGGGCATGATAGTAAGGGGCATTCTCTTCGTGTTCTCCAACATAAGTAAACTGACTACGCGGACTGCCCATTCTCCAAATTATTTCTCCCGTCGTCCGGCTAATTTTCATTATTTCACTCATATTTCTAAAAGATACAAGTAAATTCCCGTCTGTATCAACATCAAATGCGTTAATTGTTCCGTAATTTATCCGAGATCCGGTCAAATCTAAATCACTATCGGTAATTGGTACATAATCAATATTTCGCCATTCAAATACTACGTTTCTGTTTCTATCCTGCTCTTGTATAATATTAATAACCAACGAAGCATCGGTTTTGCCGCCTTCAACAATTTTACTCATATCATAAAGAATAGTATGATACGACATCAAAATAACATGCCCGTTAGGCAGCATTTTGAATTCGTGAAAGTCCGTTGTATAACCGTTTTTCATTTTAAAACTGTCAACTACGGCAAGGTTGCTATCAAGCACGAGGTATCTCAAATCCTCTCCGGGAAGAGGGATATTTGATGAAAAATCTCCCAAAGCATACGTTAGAAGTCCGTTGTCTTGAATTTGAAAATTAAACGGTGCGCCTTTAACTCTTACCGAATCGACAATTGCCCCGTTTTTATCCAGTATAAAAATAAAGTTTCCATACTTGGCGGGAACGTTTCGATCCCAAGTAGCCATAAAAATATAACCCGGCGCAGGGTTATTAATCGAATTAATTGTTATTTCCGGCGCCGGAAGCGTGGATTTATTCGCATATTTTATATTTAGATCAGGAGATTGAGTATTATCTATAAATTTATTCCCGCTAAACTCGGAATAACTTAATTGTTCAATTCCACCGGGAGCGGTTTCGAAACTAAACGAATATCCGGGAACATCAATACCGGCTTGGGTTTTAACTCCTTTTAATAATCTAACGGTTACTTTTTCGTCTCCGGCAAACGGTTCGCTTGGATTGAACACCATTGTTTTTTCATCATCCGATAAAACCAATTCCCCGTTATGGATACCGCTCTTTGACCCCTCAATTTTAATAAAATTGTTTGAGAGAGTTGATTTGTTAATTAAATCGGAATATCGCATTATAATATTGGTTTTGTTGGATACCATTATTGAGTTTGGCTTTGGACTAACATAGAGTAACTTAAATTCTGTTTGAGCAAAACCAAATTTGCATGAGATAAAAAGAATTGATAAGCTAAGCAAAAATTTTTTCATAGGTATTCTCCTAAAAATTATTTTAATAGAACCATTTTCTTGGTTTGAATGTTGGTTGGTGTTTTTAACCGGTAAAAATAAATTCCGCTGGGAAGCGAAGATGCATTGAAAGTAACTTTATAAGTTCCCGGCGCTTGTTGTTTGTTAACCAAAGTTGTTACTTCGCTTCCTAAAATATCATAAACTTTAAGAGTAATAAAAACCCCCCTTGTATTCCCCCTTTTAGCAAAGTGGGGATTAAGGGGAGTTGGTATTGTATATTTTATTGTTGTTACCGGGTTAAACGGATTTGGATAATTGTCAAACAGTTCAAAGCGGTTAGCAAGTTTTGGAGTTGTGTTTACGTCCGAAATAAATTCATCTTGTGTCAGTGAGATATTATCAAAGTACATGTCTATATCATTTCCTCCAATCATAAAAATAAGTTGTGAAGAAGCGTCGGAAATATTGTTCATCTCAAACGAATAAGAATAATGCTGTTCGGTTGGAGTAATGTAAACCGCACCGATTCTTGAATAATCGGTAAACGGAGAATTAAATTGACGAACTTTCACATCAATAAATTTACCGCTTTCCGCCCAAGCGTCGAATTCCAATTTATAACGTATACCGTTGGTAAGAGGAATGTTATTTTGAGATAACGACACATCGCTTTCAGTTGAACCTCCATTAAAAATATTCACATAAAAGTGATTATCTACATTCCATACTGCATCGGAATTACCCTGTGTAGAAAAAAACCAGTAATCATTGGAATTATAAAAATCCCCGTTTTTTACTAAATTATTTGAAACGGCAGCATTAACCGTAGTTTGACCTCCATTTTCATCTAAGCGCCAATAACCAACCAAACCGCTCCCTTCTTTATTAAAGTTGTGAACATTTAACGGCTTATTCATATTAGCCGTTAGTTCGTCTTGCGTTCTTGTAATATTCCAAACTCTTACTTCATCTATATAACCTTTAAAAGCATTGTCAGACGATTCTAACGAATTTCCCACAAGTAACGGTTTATTCTCTGAGGGCAATAGATCAAAACTTGCCTCCTTTCTTGCTTGTTCCACACCGTTTACAAATATTTTCATTGCGATGCCGTCATAAGTAGCCGCAATATGAAACCATTGATTTGTTGCGAAAGTGTTTTCAGCCGTAGTTAATTCAATCTTTTGCATTCCGCCTAATTTAAACGTTATCTTGTTGTTGTTTCCTATTTTTAACGCATATCCTTTATAACCGTTAACGCCAAGCGACTCTTCTTTTGCAATTATATATCCGTAAGGGAAATTACCTCCGGAATTTATTTTAATTCTCGCTTCAAGAGTTATGTTTTTACCGGATATTTGAAATCCGGTATTAACTCCGCAATTTACATAGTCGTTCACACCGTCAAAAAGCAAAGAGCTGTTAAATACCGTTGTATCATTAACCCATTGCGGATCAAAATCATCTGCGTTTTTCGAATTACCGAGAATTGCAAAATTACTTACAGAGTCAATATAATTTACAAAAACAACTTCAGAATTTGAAAACGGACTTTCCTGACCGGCGGAATTTATTGCTTTAACTCTAAAATAATAATTTATATTATTTATAAGTGAGTTTGTTTTAATATCAAACCAAGTTTTACTTGTATTAGCTACCAGCGATGTAGGATTTTCAAACGGGTCGCCGTAAATATTATAACTAACTACAGAAGTATCGCCGAATTTATTGAATATAAGCCTTACTGTTTTTGCGCTGGATTCAGCTATCAGATAGGGTTCCGGCAGAACTCCTTTCCAATCGAATTTAAATATGCGATAGACCAAAGAAGGAATACTGAATTTAGTTTCATAAACAACATTTCCCCCGGGAGTAACTTCCGTAGGTTTCGGAAAGCCGGCATTTGCCCAATTAATCAAACTGTTTCCGTTAGGCAATCTCTGAACATTTCCCATAAAACCGGTTCTTCTATCCGGCGTAGCTCTATATTGCCAAACTTTTTCTGCGGTCATATTTTGCAAATCAAGTTTATACTCAACGCCGCGCGAAAATGTACCGTTGCCGTTATCAAAAATAGTGTAATGGTTAGGGCTGCCCGGCACTGGTTGTATATCATGCTGTTTAGCAAAAACAGTGTCTTCGTTAATAAACTGAAACTGATTTCGTTTTCCTCCCAGTTTCCAAATTATTTCTCCGGTAGTTCTGTTTATTTTTAAACACTGACTCATATGCCTGCAAGAAATAACCAAATTACTGTCATAATCAACGGCAATTGAATTCATATGAACATAATCGGCTCCGCCGTAATAAGCGTCGGATATACTTAAATGATCCCAAGAATTCCACTGAAAAACAACTTCGCCGGTTGCCAAATCGACTTCTTGAATATGATTTCCCCTGTATTCAACCGTATCAATTGTACGGTAGTCTCTAACAATCAAAATATAAGTACCGGCTTTTGTAAGAACAAATTCATGATCATCTGTTAGGTAACCGTTTTTAGCCTTGTAAACTCCTAAACTATTATAATTGGAATCGAGAATTTCCCAACCGCCGGATTCTCCGTCGGGCGCCGTTATCATGCGTGAAAGCTGCCCGGTAGGTTGCAATTTAAAATCCCGGGTTCTTCTAATTACTCTTCTGTAAAAATAAGGAGTTCCATCGTTTTCATAAATTATTAAATACGGATCGGCATCTTCCTGAATACTTATAAAAATTTTCCCGCCATACGCTGCTGCACTGTCAAAAATAATTGGATTGAGTATCGGAAAGTCGCTCGGAACGGCAACTCCGTTAATAATATTTGGTTCCGTTTCCAATTTATTAACGGTTTGTTTACCGGTTGCGGGGTTGTTTCCGTTTTGCATTTCAAAATTGCCGGCATTTTGCCTTGGTGTTAATTCGGAAATATTACTTGTATAAAAAAGGAAAACCAAATTAGTTAATCCCATTTTTACAGAAGAAAACGATACTTCAACCTTTTCGGATGTTCGAAAGGGTTTTAAGGGTCTGAATATTATTGTGTTTGATATTATTTTAACAATACCGTTTATTTTTCCGCTTTTACTTCCCCGAACGTCGAAGTTAAAATCTGCGGGCAGTAATCCGCTTAAACTGTTCTTTTTTAATTTAATAATAATAGATGATTGCGGCCGGACGCCTGTTGCATTATTATTAGGAAAAATATATAAAATTGATCCGTGGAAATTGTTGCCGTATAAAATTACGGAATACAAAACCAAGATTAATGTAAATATCTTTTTCATAGTTTATGATTTATGCCGCGACTCGAAATCAAATTGCAGGTTTAATCTAAACGCCGGATTTAATGCGGACCATATTTTAATTATCATAAGTAAAATTAACAATACCGGTATGTTAAACAACTAACCGAATTAAATTCTATTTGCAGTTAAATTTAATTAAAAAAATATTATGAAGGATATAATTTTTGAAATGAAAAAAGATAAACGACTTTAAAGGAACAGGCTTCCGTTATTTTCTAAAAGTCAATAAAATTGTTTTCTATTTCACTAAAATAATTCCGTCTTTCTTTATCAATTTCGATTCTTTTAATCCGGCTGAAATTGTTTCGGCATACATTTGCTGAGCCGTCTTCCGTAAAAAACCGTCTTTCAAAACTTCGTCCAATTTACCGTCTGCTCCTTTATCAACATAGACCGATTCTTTATAGCTGCCCGGTAAACCTGTCTTGTCTATAATTTTGAACTGATTAAACGGGTTTTCTTCAGAAAAAAAGCTTTTTATGCTGAAGACGTAACCGGATTTTTTCCGTGTGTACTCTTTAGAACTCTTATCAATTTCTTTTAATCCGCCTTGTCTTTTAAGCATGTTTAACGAATAATCATAAATTTCCTGGGCTTTGGAAAGAGCAATTTTTCCTTTTATAACTTTGTCAATAATTCCGTCAAGATTTTCATCAACAGCAACAAATTTTTGACCGATTAAGCTGTTACACGAATTAGGATTATCAGGGCAATAAGCCGACCGGAGCGTGTATTTTGTTCCGTTATAAACAAAATCATATTCCGCTATTTTTAGTTTGGAAGCACTGCAGCCGGATAAAATAAAAGCAAAGCTTAACAACAACAATAAACCGCCAAGTATTTTTATGACCGGGACCGAAGGAATTAAGCCGTTTTTTGTTTTTTGAGTATTCATTTTAATTCTTACTCATTGTTGATATTAATGTTTATTTGTTAGACGGTTCTATTAACATTATGTTATACTATATTATATTTTATATTCCTAAAAAAGTTTCCGGTTTCTTAATTAAGTTAATACCTGCAAAGATACGTAATTTAACTAAGTAACTTTGATTATCATTTTCTATACAATATTTTTATTATTGAACTAATTTTTATTAATTAAGAATAAAGAAAAAGTAATTTTGCGTTATATAAGATACAAACAAATACTTAACATATAGTTCCAACATACACAATACGTCTAATCCGATATTTTAACGGTTATAGGTGATACGTAAGTTGAGATGTTATCTTTCACTAAAAAATGAATGTAAAAGTAACACATATTGATACAGTATATTGTTTAATTGAAATAGAAGGATTAAAAATATTAACAGACCCTGTGCTTGATGAAGCCGGAGTGCTATTTCATTACGGTTATGGTACGATATCCAAAAAACATCGGATCCCGCCTTGGAACACGTTTCATTAAAAAAAGTTGAATAAAATTGATAATAGTAACTTTGTAATACATCACTAACAATAAATTCCCATCAATTTTAACAGATTATCGCTTTATTAATAACCGATAATTTTTTTCTTAATTAAGAAAAATGTTGCATATACAACAAATATATTTTATATTTGCAATATGAAATACGAACTTCAACAATGCATTGCGTCAAGACTAAGACGGCTATCGAGAATTACCGACAATTTTTTACGGAAAGAATTAATGGGTTTTAATATTACCGAAAACCAATTGAACATTCTGTTTCTACTTAGTAAATCAGGTAAAGTAGAACAAGGTGAAATCGGCAAAAAATTGTCATTGGAACGTTCAACAGTAAGCAGGAATGTACGTTTGCTTGAAAAACAAAAATACATCAGAAGAACCACGGATTATAGACCTGAAATTGAATTAACCGGCAAAGGAAAGGAATTAGTTAAAACATTAATCCCCGTTTGGGAAAAATTTATGGATGATATTTTGAATAAACTTGGTAATGATGGAATAAAATTAATTGAAAAACTTGAAAAAAAATTTAATTGAATATTTTTTTATTTACAATGTTGCATATACAACGTTCGGAGATGCTATATGATACATAAAATTGAAGCAAAAATACTTGACCAAAATGCTCATGCTGTAAAGTATCTTAAAGTACAGGGACTTAAGGATAGTGCCGGTATTATTAAAAGTATTAATTTTCAAATAAATAGGGATTTTGGACTTACAGGTCCGTTAACATTATCTACTCCAAGCAAAAGAGTACACGCTATACGCTGGGCAATCGCAAGAGAATCGTTTGTAGTTGAAACAAATGTAAAAAGAGTTACTAAGGAAACCGTGGCTGCATGTATAGCTCAAATTAACAAATGCCCATACTGCGAAGATGTGCATGGAACATCCATATCCAGCGCAGGAGATAAAAACATCGCAAAAGCCATAGAAAACGGTACTTGGCAATTATTAAAAGACGAAAGGACTAAGGAAATTGTAAACTGGAGTTTGAATACGTTAAATCCGCAGTCGGAAATAATCCGGAATCCTCCGTTTACTGCAAAAGAAGCTCCGGAAATTATAGGAACAGCACTGGTTTTTCATTCTACCAATCGTCTTGTTAGTATTTTTTTAGAGAATTCGCCTTTCCCTTTATTTTTGTTTAATCCATTAATTAAAAAAACCACTCTGAATTTAGCTTCCAAAACTTTATTCAAAAGTATGATTTCTAAAAAAGCCGATTCGGGCGATGCTTTGAAATTCATAGAGGACTATCCATTTTCAAAGCAATTTAAATGGGCTGAATTTGTTCCTGCTTATAGCAAAGCTCTTGCAGCCCGGGAAATTCTTCTAAAAAAAATTGAACATGAGGTAATTCCTGTTAAAGCGGTAGAAGTTTTTAAAAATAAAATAAACAGGTGGCAAGGCGAAGAAATGCCTTTGGGAAAAAGTTGGTTAACCGGAACCCTGAATAATTTGAGTGAAACCGAAAAACCGGTTGCACAATTAATGTTTCTTGCTGCTTTTGCACCTTACACAATTATTAGGAAAGACGTAGAAAATTTCAGAAAAATAAAACACGGCGATAAAGAATTAATTGAAGTATGCTTTTGGGCTATACAAATTTTAACCGATAGAATAAGAGAGTGGCTTATAAAACCGTTCGAGTAATTAATCAATAATATTAAGGAATAATAAAAATGAATGCAAAAATTTTAATCACAGGCGCAACAGGTACCACTGGACAATATACCATTGCAAACCTTCTGGAAAAGGGTGCAAAAATTAGAGCTATGGTTAGAACAATGGATGAAAGAAGTAAAAAATTAGAACTATTAGGAGTCGAAGTTATTCAAGGAGATTTTTTGAATTTAACTACATTACGAAATGCTCTGAAAGGTATTAAAAGAACATATTTATGCTATCCTTTCAAAGATAACCTGCCAAAGGGAGCCGCTTATTTTGCCAAAGCAGCTAGAGAAAACGGAATTGAACTAACAGTAGCTATGTCACAAATGAATGTGCACGAAAATTCGTCAAGTCCGGCTACTCAAAATCATTTAATTACAGAAGATATTTTAGACTGGGCAAATATTGGTGCAGTACATATACGACCCGGGTTATTTGCCAGTAATTATCTAAATATGGCTGGTCCAACCGTAAAAGCCTATGGTAAATTTTATGCGCCAAATCCCCAGGCTGTTTATACTATTATACATCCACAAGATATAAGCGATGTAGTTTCGGATATTCTTACTTCAGATAATATAAAAAAACATATTGGGAAAAAATATTTATTAGCTGGAGATAAAGTTTATACCGGAAAAGAAGTTGCCCGCACAATAGGAAAAGTTATTAATAAAAACGTTGAATATATACCTATAACGGTTAACCAATGGGTTGAAGCAATGAAAAATGATCCGTATGTCAATGATTTCCTAGCAAAACATTTACTGGAATTCAGCAAAGATATTGATTCAGGAAAATTTAATATCACAAATAATGTAGTAAAAGATATAACCGGGCACGAACCCAGAAGTTTTGCTTCGTATATTCAAGAATTTCAATATTTATTTACTTCTTAAAACCATGAACAATAACAAAACATCTATATTTCCCTTTGAATCAAGATTTATAAACATCTACGGTTCCAAAATACATTATATAGACGAAAATAATAACGGTGAAAATAGTCAAACAACTTTTGTATGCATACATGGTAATCCTACTTCAAGCTTTTTATGGCGAAATATAATTCCGTACTTAAAAACAAAAGGCAGAGTAATCGCTCTCGATTTAATTGGATTCGGAAAATCGGATAAACCGGATATTGATTACAGTATAGCAACACATTCAAAATATGTAAATGGTTTTATTAATGTTTTGAAATTGCAAAATATAATTTTTGTTTTACACGATTGGGGATTAGTATTTGGCATATCTTATGCACGCGAAAATGCAGATAAAATTAAGGGGTTGGTTTTTATGGAAGGTATATTAAAACCAATGCGTTGGAATGAGTTGGCTTATGAACCTGTCAGAACTGTTTTCAAGTTTTTTAGAACTCCTTTGTTGGGCAAACTGATGAATGTAAATCTGAATATGTTTGTGAAAATTGTGCTTTTGAAGCTTGGTTCTAATAGAAAATTATCTCAAGAAGAGAAAAACTATTACAGCAAACCATTTTTAAAAATGAAAAGCAGAATACCGGTGTATTTATTTCCTACATTTTTACCCTTAAACGGAAAACCAAAAGATCTATACAATTTAACTGATGAGAATCATAAATGGTTGCAAAACACAAAATTTCCAAAATTAATCTTTTGGGTAACTCCGGGTATTTTGATAAAACCTGAAACGGTGAAAGAAATTAAAGTAAAATACAACCGTCTAACCGATATTTATTTGGGAAACGCAACCCATTATATCCAAGAAGATTATCCAATTGAAATTGGGAAAGGGATTATAAATTGGTATAAGTCCAATTACGAAATTGATGTATGAAAATATTCATTATTAACTTAAAGTAGAAAACATCCGAAAAATTAAAGGAAGTAAGCGTTATGATAACAGATTTACCTATTCATATTTACATCATTTTTTTTATTTCAGTCGTTTATTTATTAATTATGTTTTATTATGCAACTAATAAAAATTTGAAATTTATTTCGGGTATTGTTTTATGGGGAATAATACATAGTATTTTAGCAATTTCAGGGTATTACAAAAACACAGAAACAATTCCCCCGCGCTTACTTCTTTTGGTTTTTCCGCTCATTCCTTTTGTTATTTTTTCAATCTTCTCAAAAAATATTAAAAATTGGCTGAGTACGTTTAATTTAAAATGGCTTACTTATCTCCATACTGTACGTATTCCTGTTGAAATAGTATTATTTTTGTTGTTCTTAGAAGGATATGTACCACAATTAATGACTTTTGAAGGCAGAAACTTCGATATTTTGACAGGAATTTCCGCTCCAATAGTTGCTTTTATTGCATTTGGAAGTAATAAAATCAATAAACCTTTATTGTGGATTTGGAATGGGTTTTCATTAATTCTTTTAATAAATATCTTAATTCACGCCGTCCTTTCCACTCCAACAATCTTACAGCAATTTGCTTTTGAACAACCCAACGTTGCAATGACGAAATTTCCTTTCTTGCTTCTGCCTGCTATAATTGTTCCGTTAGTTTTGATTTCAAATATTGCAGGATTCATAATATTAAAAAGACAGTCATAAGTATTAAACAAAACATTATAGATAAACAATGAAAATCTGAAATTATTAACCCCTTTTTTAAAACCAAAATCACTAAATTCTGTTGCAATTGAAATGAGTATAGGAGACAAATTAAAAGGTGGCTTAAAAAACGAATACCATAAGGAGCAGACAATCTTTTAAGTAATTTATCGTTAAACGAAGTGTGCGAGCTAAACAGACTTTTGGACAAAATTCGAGAATAAGCGGATTGACGGATTAACAGCCTGCAAAATGATCTAAAAAATCTTTCCGTTATAATTTGACAACCGGTTACAAATAGTAATAAAGAAAGAGAAACCGTGTAATACACTACACGATTCCTCGTGTTATTCTTTTATTTTATGAAGTTAATATAACCGACTATTTTTTTTCTTTGTCCACAGCTCTGAAATACTCAAGGATTTTTCTTGCATCCTCTTTAGTAACATTTTGGAAAGTCATTCTTGTTTTATAGATAGCTAACATCTTTTTAGCTTCGGGATGTTTGTTTAACATTTCATCAGGATTCAAAATCATATTCATTATGTATTCCGGACTTCTTCTTTCCACAACGTCTCTTTGAGCCGGTCCAACAAGTTTTTCATCCAGTTTATGACATGATACACATTTTGTTTCGAAAAGAGCTTTACCTTCTTTTACCATTTTAGGATCGATAGGACCTAAATTTAATTTTTCTTTTATTGGACCAATTCCGTTGTCCAACTCAAAAACGGTTAAACCAAATCTTTTCGCAATTCTTTCCTTTTTCATCATGTCGGTTTTAGACGCTGTTTTTGATGCTTCTTTTTTTCCTCCGCCGCAACTTAACAGAAAAAGAGTTATAAAAATTCCCGGTATTAATAACATTAATTTTTTCATGTTCTTACCTTTTATGTTTATGAATATCCGATTAGTAAAATTAATAAATTTGACGGGAATAATAACAAAATTCGGATAAAAAATCCTTATTTACTTTTATCAACCATGTTAAATTTATGACGGAATTTTTACACCGGTTTATTACCATTTAAAAACAAGTAACATGGCAAATCATTAATTTATTACAACTCTATTTTTAAAATCGGATTTCTCTTTCAAACAAGTAAATTTCTCCAACATTTTATATATTTAATTTTAAGTATCTGAAGATAAATTTTAAACTTTATGCAAAATCAAATAGTTAATCCTAAATTTCAGGAATACCGCTTTAAGGTTGATGAGTTTTTAAAAGAGCTTCATCATTTTACCGTAAAGGTGGAAAACGAATCATTTCAAAAAATTATCAGCGATCTGCGTTCTAATATTAACGAACCTTTTCTGTTTGTGGTTGTAGGAGAAGTTAAATCCGGTAAAAGCAGTTTTGTAAACGCGCTGTTAAAATCTAATGTTTGTAAAGTTGACGCTGCGCCTTGCACAGATACCGTTCAGCAAATTGTTTATTCGGATGAACCAACCGAAACGATGCTCAATCCTTATTTAAAAAGAATAGGCGAACCGGCTGAAATTCTGAAAACCATTGCAATTGTAGATACACCCGGAACCAACACTATTGTTCAGCATCATCAGGAAATTACGGAAAAGTTTATTCCGAACAGCGATTTGGTAATGTTCGTTTTTCCCGCAAAAAATCCATACACACAATCAGCTTGGGATTTGCTTGATTTCGTAAATGAAGAATGGCGGAAAAAAGTTATTTTTATTCTTCAGCAAGCAGATCTTGCACGACCCGAAGAACTCAAAACCAATATTGAAAAAGTTAAGGAATATGCAATTCAGCGTAAAATTGAATCGCCCCTTGTTTTTGCAACTTCCGCAATTTTAGAAATTAACGGAAACGACGGCAGCGGATTTAACAAAATAAGGCAATACATTAACGAAACCGTTACGGGCGGAAAACATTATAAATTAAAATTGCTTTCCAACTTAAAAACCTCCGAACAAATAATAGGTAAAATTTCCGAGAGTTTGGAAAATCATAAAAATCAGCTGGCAAAAGACAAGGCGCTTGTTGAAAAAATAAAAACGCGTTTATCCAGCGGCGAACAGCAGTCAACTTATGAAATTAAATCATTGGTAGACAGACTTGTTGCAAATTACGACCGTATTTCAGGGGAAGTGAAAGAAGAGTTCGAAGAAGGTCTTTCCGTTTTTTCATTGTTCAAAAGAACTTTCAGTTCAATTTTTAATAAAGACAAATCGATGAAAGCCTGGATAAAAGATTTACAATCGAGATTTGAGAAACGTTTACAAACCAGCTTCGAGGAAATTGCAAACGACGGAGCAAAACATTTTCTCGGAGGAATCCGTCATCTGCTTCACGATCTTTTGGAAGATTTGAATAGAGTGAAAGATGCGCAAAAAGAAACCGAAGATATTTATGTAAAAATAGGAGAAGAACGCGCAAATGTAATTGAAGATGTTCGAGCCAAAGTATCGGATTTACTTTCAAATGAGTCATTTTCAAAATTCATGGAATCAAATCCTGCAAGTTTAGCGCCAACTGCATTGGGCGGCGGAATATTAGGAATTTTAGGCATTATTATATTAACAACGACCAAAATTGCTTTTCTTGACATAACCGGCGGAATTTTAACGGGAATTGGCGTAATTGTAGCCGGAAGCGTTTTGTTATTCAAGAAAAGTAAAATAGTCAGACAATTCAAAGAGGGATTAAACGAAGGAAAAGTTAAGTTTGAAACCGAACTTACGGAAAAACTAACATCTAAACTAAAATTGATTTATGAAGATATTGACAGAAGTTTTCTTTCTTTTTACGAATATACGCAAAAGGAAGAGGAGAAGGTAGAACCACTTTTGCTAGAATTTGAAGAAATTAAAAACAAATTTCAATCTTTATCCGGTTCTATACAAACAAAGTTTTAACGAATTTTACATTCAAAATTGATTTTGCCTTCTTAACCATAGAACAATCTGGTATTTCAAAAAATATCCAAAATATTCCGTTCTGCTTTAATAATAGGAAACTATTTATTGACTTTTTAGTTTCCGTTCATTATATTGGAAACTAATTATACTAAATTAGTTTTTATCGGGCATAAAATGGACAAAAAAGAACAAATAGTGCAAAACTCCGCTGCTCTTTTTCTTAAAAACGGGTTTTATAAAACTACTATGGACGATGTTGCTAGAACGCTTAAAATAAGCAAAAAAACTATCTATAAATATTTTCCTACAAAAGACGATCTGTTAAATGCAATTATTGAAGACACAATGACTCACGTTCGGGGAAATATAAACAAAATTGTCGCCGGGAAGAGACAGTCCGTTATTAAATTAATAAACTTAAGTGATTTTCTCGTTGGATTTTCTTTAAAGATTACAGAAGCATGGATAAACGACTTAAAAATTCATAATCCCAGAAAATGGGAAACAATAGAATATTTCAGAAAAGAAACTATCTTTTACGCATTCAATAAAATTATTGATCAGGGAAAAAAAGAAAATCTGATTGTTGACAAACCCAACATTATAATAGTTACTATTATACTTTCTGCCATTCAGGGTATAATTAATCCGGACTTTTTATTAAACAATAATTTCTCCATTAAAGAGGCATTTATACAAACATTCGATATTCTTATTTCGGGAATTTTAACAAAAAAGGGAAGAAAAGTTTATAAGCAAATTAAAAAAGAAGGAATTTAAAAATGAAATACGCAAAATTTCTCATATTATTTCTTTTGATACTTTTAGTATCAAGCTGCGGAAATAACGATGACGGTAAAATCACCGGCTCGGGTACAATAGAAACTACAAACATAGTCGTTAGTTCCCAAGTGACCGGCACAGTGAAAAATATATTAATAGACGAAGGATCTAAAGTAAATAGCGGTGATACCGTTCTTATAATTGATCCGGAAACGTACGAATTACAACTTGAACAGGTAAAAGCAATTAAAAATGCTGCCGAAGCCCGGTATAAATTAATAATTGAAGGCGCAAGAAAAGAAGATAGAGCACTTGCCGAAGAAAAATTAAATCAAGCAAAAACAAATTTTGACCTCGCAAAATTAAATAAAGATAGAATTGAAAATTTATATAAATCCAATTCCGTTAGTCAACAAAAATACGATGAAATTAATGCGAAATATAACCTGGCTCTCGCTCAGCTTAATTCGGCTAAAGAACAATATTCAAAAATAAAAACCGGCGCCCGACCCGAAGAGATAAAACAGGCAAAAGCAAATTTGGAAAAAGCCGCTGCTAATCTTGATTTAATTAAAAAGCATATAAGAGATTGTTATGTAACATCTCCGCAAAACGGATTTATTGTGAAAAAATTTGTTGAAACAGGCGAAAATGTTCCACCTTTCGGTTCATTATTTAAAGTATCGGATTTATCTAAGGTTAAACTTGTAATTTATGTGTCAGAAAAAGAATTGGGCAAAGTTAAACTCGGTCAATCCGTTGAAGTAAAAACCGATACTTATCCCGGTAAAATTTACAAAGGAACGGTAACATATATTTCCCCGGAAGCGGAATTTACACCCAAAAGCGTACAGACAGAAGACGAGCGAACAAAATTGGTTTTTGCGGTTAAAATTGAAATTCCAAATCAAAATTCTGAACTGAAAGCAGGAATGCCGGCAGATGCGGAAATAAAATTAAATGATTAAAAAAGTTTGAAGGTTAACAAGTTTGAAGGTTGGCAGGTTAGCAAGTTAAAAAGTTTGAAGGTTAACAAGTTGGCAGGTTAGCAAGTTTGAAGGTTGGCAGGTTAAAAGGTTTACAGGTTTGAAAGTTTACAGGTTGGCAGG
This sequence comes from Melioribacteraceae bacterium, assembly GCA_026983795.1. GTDB lineage: Bacteria > Bacteroidota > Ignavibacteria > Ignavibacteriales > Melioribacteraceae > BMS3ABIN04. Next base: position 7,151 of record JALSTI010000282.1, on the reverse strand, counting down.
TTTGCAAGTTAAAAAGTTGGCAGGTTTATAGATTAAAAAATTTGGATTTGTTGATTAATATTTTACTAAAAATTAACATTCTGGAGATTTAATGACTATCGAAAAGTTTGAAGATATTAATGTTTGGAAAGAGTCTAGGAGTTTAGTTAATGCTGTTTATCAAATTACTGCTAAACAAACATTTTCTAAAGACTTCGGATTAAAAGATCAAATACAGCGTGCAGCAGTTTCGGTAATGAATAATATTGCGGAAGGTTTTGAACGAGATAATAACCGAGAATTTATACGATTCTTAGTTTACTCTAAAGGATCCGCCGGTGAAATTAGAAGTCTACTATATGTAGCATTGGATTTACAATATATAACCGAATCGGAATTCAAAAAGCTTTACGATGATGCCGTTTCAATTATTAAACAAATATCTAAATTCATTCAATACTTAAAAAGAAATTCACATTGAAAAATAGATTTATAAGTTAAAAAATTCACAGGTTTTAAGGTTGGCAGGTTTGAAAGTTCACAGGTTTGAAGGTTGGCAAGTTGGCAAGTTAAAAGGTTTGAAGGTTAGCAAGTTGGCAAGTTAAAAGGTTTGAAGGTTGGCAAGTTGGCAGGTTTGAAAGTTCACAGGTTTGAAGGTTGGCAAGTTAAAAGGTTTGAAGGTTGACAAGTTCACAGGTTTGCGGAGTGAAACATTCAAATGCTAGTAAATACAAAACTATCAAATTTATTAGACTATATAAACCTTTAATTTTTAAGAACCACAACTTGCGAACTTGATAATTTGAAAACTTGCAAACTTGTTAATTTGAAAACTTGCGAACTTGGTAATTTGAAAACTTGCGAACTTGGTAATTTGAAAACTTGCGAACTTGGTAATTTGAAAACTTGCAAACCTGGTAATTTGATAACTTGCGAACCTGGTAACTTGATAATTTGCGAACTTGGTAACTTGATAATTTGCGAACTTGGTAACTTGATAATTTGGTAACTTGATAACCACACAAAATGACAACAATAATAGACATAAAAAACTTAAAAAAGTATTTCGGTGAAATTAAAGCTGTAGATGAAATTTCGTTTAATGTGCAGCATGGTGAAATGTTCGGTTTGGTCGGTCCGGATGGCGCCGGTAAAACCACAACTATAAAAATGCTGTGCGGTTTATTAAATCCCGATTCCGGTAACGCAACGTTGTTAAAAAAAGATTTAAAAAAAGACCGTGAATATATACAAAAAGAAATCGGATATTTATCACAAAAATTTAGTTTGTACGGCGACTTAACTGTCGACGAAAACATTCAATTTACCGCTCAAATACATAACATTAAAGACTTTAAGAGAAGAAGAGATGAATTACTGGAATTTACGAGATTAAAACCATTCCGGGACAGACAAGCGGAAAAGCTTTCCGGGGGAATGAAACAAAAACTGGCTCTCGCTTGCAGTTTAATTCACAAACCTAAAATTATATTTTTGGATGAGCCTACAACCGGAGTCGATCCGGTTTCGCGACGGGATTTCTGGAAAATATTATCCAAATTGTTACAAGAGGGCATAACTATTTTCATGTCAACTCCTTATCTGGATGAAGCCGAGCGTTGTAATAGAATAGCGCTGATGAACAAAGGAAAACTGATTGCCGTCGACACCCCGGCTCAAATTAAAAACATGATGGATAAACAGGTCGTTGAAATTGTGGCTTCGCCTATTAGGAAAGCTTATAAAATTATCAGAGAAAACTTGGCATTCGAAGTACAAATTTTCGGTGATAGAATAAATGTTGTGGTTGATAACTATGAAACCGATTATCCCGAAATCAAGCAGCTGCTCAAACCGGAGAATATACAAATAAAAGATAACCGTTTAATCACGCCAACATTAGAGAATGTATTCATTCATTTAATAAAGGAAGCAAGTTAAAAAATGAAGATTATTAAAACAATTAGACGATTAGAAATTAATAATACTCTTGGAAAAATAAGAGCGTATTTACTTGCCGTACTTTTTCTGAGTTCAGCTCCGGCAATCATTGCTCAAAGTAATGTTTTTACATTGGAACAGAGCTTGGAAGTCGGATTGAAACACAGCAAGGAAGTAAAAATAGCCGAATCGAAACTTACCGTCTCCCAATCGAAAATAACCGAAGTATCATCACAAATGCTTCCGCAGCTAAGTTTTTCGGCAAAATATATAAGGTTAAGCGATGTTCCGCCGTTTCAAGTCGATGTTCCTTTTCTTCCGAAACCAATTTCTTTACAGGAAACAATCTTAAACAATTACAATTTTGGTATATCGGTCAAACAACCCCTTTTTACAGGGTTTAGACTTTCATCGTTAAAATCTTCGGCTAAAAAAATAAATATGGCAGCTGAGAGTGATCTTCTAAAAACAAAAAATGAGGTGGCTTTAAATATAAGAACGGCATTTTGGAATTTTTATAAAGCAAAAAAAGTGCTTGATTTAATTAATCAAAATCTTCTTTCAGTTAAAAAACATTTGGAAGACGCGCGGAATTTTTTCAAAAACGGAATGATTACCAAAAGTGATTTACTGAAACTGAAAGTCCGTTATTCAAACTTAAAAATTAAACTAATTGAAGCGGGAAATAATGTAAATCTTGCCAGAATTGCTTTTAATAAATCACTGGGAATTGACTTAAACTCAAAAACGGAAATTAGCGAAACCGCCGTGGATACAAGTCTGGTAAAACAAACCTTGAAAGAATTAATTTCCCGCGCATTAAATAACCGTCCCGAGCTTAAATCAATAGGATTTCAAATTGAAGCCGGTGAGGAAATGACTTCAGCGTCGCGCGCCGGTTGGTTTCCTCAAGTTTTCTTATTCGGAGATTATTATTACAACCGTCCGAACCAAAGATACTTACCTCTGCAAGATAAATTCAACGATACTTGGGATGTTGGTGTGGCGCTAAATTGGAAATTATGGGATTGGGGAAATACGTCGTCCAAGGTTGACCAAGCCGAACAAAAAGTTTTACAGGCTAAAACAATGGCTGATTTAGTGAAAGAGGGAATTGAGCTTGAAGTAAGAAAAAATTATTTGAGCATGCTAAGTCAGAAAGAAAAAATCTCTGCAAGTTTAACGGCGCTGGAATCAGCTAAAGAAGATTACAGAATAACCAAAAACAAATTCGACCAGCAAACTATTTCAAGCTCGGATTTTATTGATGCCGAATCATCGCTGCTGGAAGCCGAAACAAATTATACGCTTTCACAAATCGATTTTGAAATTACCAAAACCAAACTTAAAAAAGCGGTTGGGGAGAGAATCTATTAGAAGTTAGGAGTTAGGAGTTAGGAGTTAGGAGTTAGGAGTTAGGAGTTAGAATAAAGGAGAACATAATGAAAAAGTCAAAAACATTTACCGATTTAATAGTTTGGGAAAAAAGCCACGAATTAGTTTTGAGAATCTATAAGCTTTCGTCAACATTCCCGAAGTCAGAACAATTTGCATTAACTTCGCAATTACGAAGAGCTGTTGTTTCAATTCCGGCTAATATTGTGGAGGGTTTTATTAAACGAGGAATTAAAGACAAGGTTCGTTATTTTAATATTTCTCAAGGTTCATTGGAAGAGGTAAAATATTATTTAATTCTTTCAAAAGATTTGGGTTACATAAAAAGTATTGAAACCAAACCATTAATTGATGAGGTTGGGAAACTTCTGAATTCTTATATTAAGAGCACCCTAGCTTCTAACTTCTAGCTACTAATTACTAAAAACATGAACTCAATCGAAATACATAATTTAACTAAAAAGTTCGGCGATTTCACATCGGTAGATAATATTTCTTTTAACGTCAAAAAAGGAGAAATTTTCGGTTTCCTCGGTGCGAACGGAGCCGGCAAAACAACAACAATAAGAATGTTGTGCGGTGTTTTGGCTCCAACCTCCGGAGATGCATTTGTGGGTGGTTTCAGCGTTGTAAAAGAACCGGAAAAAGTAAAGCAATCAATTGGTTATATGTCTCAAAGATTTTCCCTTTACAACGATTTAACCGTTGAGGAAAACATAAATTTTTTCGGCGGGGTTTACGGTTTAGATGATACATTGCTGAAAGAAAGGAAAGATTGGGTTCTTGAAATTGCCAATTTAAAAGGAAAAGAAAAATTACTGACGGGTTCGCTTCCCGGCGGAATTAAACAGCGGCTTGCATTGGGAACCGCGGTTATTCATCAACCGGGTATTGTTTTTCTCGATGAACCGACAAGCGGCGTCGATCCTATTTCACGAAGGAATTTTTGGGATTTAATTAACGACCTTTCGGAACACGGAACAACCGTTTTTGTTACAACACACTATTTGGAAGAAGCGGAATTTTGTAATAATATAATTTTAATAAATGCCGGAAAGCTAATAGCCGAAGGCAGTTCAACGGAATTAAAGTCGAAATATTTATCTGATAAAATATTCGAAATTGAATGTGATCAAGTTGTAAAAGCAATGGAATACCTGGAAAACTCCGGTTTTATTGACGATACTTCGATATTCGGAAATGCGATACACGTTAGTGTAAATTCAAATTTTCAAAATAAAAATCAAATTATTGAATTATTAAACTCAAACGGAATAACAAACATCAAAAGAATCGATGCCATTGTTCCTACTTTGGAAGACGTATTTATTCATTTATTAGAACATCAAAATGATAAATAGAATTTCAGCGGTTGTAGAAAAAGAGTTCAAACATTTGTTAAGAGACAAGCGAATGCTTTTCGTCATAATCTTTTTTCCCGTGTTTTTATTGGGAATTTTCGGATATGCCGTAAACTTTGATGTTCACCACATTCAATTGGCCGTTTATGATCAAGATAAATCCGAGATGAGCCGGGATTTTATAAATTCACTATCCAAATCGGATTATTTTGATATTTCAAATTACTTAACAAAAGACTCTGAAATAAAAAAATCGTTGGACGAAAAACTTGCGCAAGTTGTTCTTGTTATTCCAAATGATTTTTCAAAAAATCTCTACTCAAAAAAAGAATCTGCGGAAGTTCAATTTTTAATTGACGGTGTTAACGGCAATACAGCAACAATAATTTCCAACTATGTTAAAGCGGCTACACTCTCTTATAATGCAAAGTTTCAAAAAGAAGTTTTAGAAAAAACCGGAAAGCGGGCATTTATTCCAATTGATTTAAGACCTCTTTTTCAATTTAATCCCGAACTAAGCACAACCAAATTCTTGATACCCGGATTAATTGCAATGATACTTATCATTACTGCGGTTATTACAGTTTCGCTTTCGCTTGTAAGGGAAAAAGAACACGGCACATCCGATCAACTTAAAATTTCTTCGCTGTCAACACTTGAAATTATTATAGGAAAAACCATACCGTACATTTTAATTGCACTTTTAGATGCGGTTTTTATTTTAATAGCAGGTTACATTTTATTCAATGTAGAAATAAAAGGCAACTATTTACTTCTGTTTCTCAGCACATTTATTTTTATTCTTGCGTCAACAAGTTTGGGAATTTTTATTTCGGTTATATCGGATACACAACAGCTGGCATTTACGTTTGCCACAATGGCTTCCATGCTGCCGTCCGTAATACTTTCAGGATTTATTTTCCCGATTGAAAGCATGCCTTATGCAATACAAGTTATAACGAATATTACTCCCGCTAAATTTTTTATCGTAATACTTCGCGCAATTATATTACGCGGCGTCGGGCTGCAAGCATTTTGGCATCAATTAATTTACCTTATTTTTTTCGCAATAATCTTTTTGTTTTTAGCAACGGTAATCGGAAATTACAAGACTAAATCGGCATGAAAACTATATTACATATTGTCAAAAAAGAATTCTTACAATTCAGGCGAGATCCTAAAATGTTCGCAATGATTTTAATTTCGCCGGTTGTACAATTAATATTTTTAGGCTATGCGGCAAATTTTGACGTTAACGTTGTTCACACGGCAATATTTGATCAAGATAAAACGATAACAAGCCGGCAATTTATTGAAAAGTTTCAAGGTTCCGGATATTTTGAAACGGATTATTACGTTGATAATTACAAAAAGCTTCAAAATTTAATTGATAATCATAAAATTATTTTCGGATTGGTTATTCCTAAAGATTTCGAAAAGAAAATTGAGCGAAACGAAACCGCGCCGGTACAAGCCGTGTTCGACGGCTCGGACGGAAACACCGCTGCAATTTCCGCAGGTTACGTCCAATTGATTGTTAGCAATTATTCTAAAAGTGTGGTAACGGATTTTTTAAATAAAAACGGAATGAAAATAATTCCCGCGGGAAATGTTGAATCGAAAGTGCGGGTTTGGTACAACCCTGAATTGAAAACACGTAATTTTATGGTTCCGGGTATTGTAGGTTTGTTATTAATGATTGTAACATTAATTCTTACTTCCCTCGCAATTGTAAAAGAGAAAGAGGTTGGAACTTTAGAGCAATTAATCGTTACACCGATTAAATCGCACCAACTTCTTATAGGAAAATTAATACCTTTTGCATTGCTCGGTTTTGTTGCAGAAATAATCGTTTTAACAGCCATGGTTTTTGTATTCAATATTCCCGTACGCGGAAATTTGGCTTTTTTATTTTTTACCACATTTCTTTATATTTTATCAACGCTGGGTTTAGGATTATTCGTATCCACAATATCCAAAACTCAGCAGCAGGCAATGATGCTTGCTATTTTTGTGGTAATGATGCCTATGATATATCTTTCCGGTTTTGCATTTCCTATAGAGAACATGCCTAAAATTATTCAGTATTTTACTTATTTTATTCCGCTAAGATATTTTATGGTAATTATGCGGGGAATAATATTAAAGGGCGTGGGCTTTTCGGACTTATGGATGGAAACCACACTGCTTTTTATAATAGGAGTCGTTATAATCTTTTTGAGTTCCTTGCGTTTCAGAAAAAGATTAGACTAAAATTAAACATCATAAAAAATAGTATAACTACCGCCCTTATCTTAACAATTTATTTTTGTAAATTATACGCCAAAAAATGAATTTAAATCAATTTCTGATATTTAACAATAAAACATCCGTTATGAAAAAATATATTCTCCTGTTTCTTTTCGTATTTTCCACATCCGCATTTCCACAAAATTCGTTACCCTTAAAACAAAATTTAGGACAAAAAATATTAAG
>JALSTI010000281.1 GCA_026983795.1 Melioribacteraceae bacterium | reverse complement strand
GTTTAACTTTATTTGTTAGAAAAACAAATTAAACTGGGGAGGATAAATGGATTTGACAGCTACATATTTGGGAATAGTTGTTCTGTTTGTAATTTTCATACTTGCAAATGCAATTAGAATATTAAGAGAGTATGAAAGAGGCGTTGTCTTTCGATTGGGAAGGTTAATCGGGGCGAAAGGTCCGGGATTAATTTTGTTAATTCCAATAGTTGATAGAATGGTAAAAGTGAGTTTAAGAACCGTTGTTCTGGATGTTCCCACACAGGATGTAATTACAAAAGATAACGTTTCGCTAAAAGTTAATGCCGTTGTTTATTTTAGAGTAATCCATGCGGCAAAAGCAATAGTAGAAGTTGAACATTATTTGGATGCAACTTCGCAATTATCACAAACAACTTTAAGAAGTGTGCTGGGGCAATCAATGCTTGATGAAATTCTGGCCGAACGGGATAAACTTAATGCTCAATTACAAAAAATTATCGATCATCAAACGGAACCGTGGGGAATTAAAGTTTCTAATGTGGAAATAAAACATGTCGATTTACCGATTGAAATGCAGCGTGCAATGGCAAAGCAAGCGGAAGCGGAAAGGGAACGGAGAGCTAAAATAATTCACGCGGAAGGTGAATTTCAAGCAAGTCAGAAATTAAGCGAGGCGGCAAAAGTTATTGCCGATGAACCTATTGCTTTGCAACTTAGATTTTTACAAACTTTAACAGAAGTCGCATCCGAGAAAAATTCAACCACAATTTTTCCGGTGCCGATTGATTTACTAACTCCGTTTTTAGGTAAAGATAAAAAATAGGTTATTTTTAAATACAGAAGCCCAACTTTTCCAAAAAGTTGGGCTTCTTCTCCGGAACAATGATTGTTATTCCCTACGAATTTATATTTTACTGTATTGTAACTTTATAATCCAATTTAACTTTGCAATTCCCGTCTCCAATATAAAGCGTATAACTGGAGGCAGGCGGACTCCATGAACCGTTATCGAACGAAAATACTCCCGTTGCGGTTTTACCATTCATTCTCGAGTCATTATACACATGCCCGAAAATATTTTTATCTTTTTCATAAACAATCAGTTTCACTGTAAATTTTTTGCCCGCACTTTTCGGCAAAGTAAATGTTTTGGTTTTGTTTATTAAATATTTATCATTGTCGTTTAACGTAAGACTCTTGTAATTATTATTACTTGGGTAATCAGAAACGATTCTACCATTATTCTCATTTAATATTTGAACCCTAACTTTGAAATCTCCCGCTCCTTCAATTCCGTCGCAATCTTTTATTGCGGTAAAGTTTCCAAGATAAACGGAAATGGTGTTGGATTTTTGAGTAGTAACACATTCTTTAGCTGTATATTCTGTTGTATAACCTAATTTTGCGAGTGAGTTATCCTTTAGATAAAAAACTGAATAAGCAATCGGAACACCCGGATTATTCCTTGAATAAACTGCATTATCACCGGAAATTATGTCGCGAATCTTATTTAATATGGATGTAGCCGAGTTCACATTAGCAGAACTTATCGGTTCGGTTGCAACCGCTGCGTTTCCGCCGATTGTTACCAAGTCGATTGACGATTCCCTCAATATACTTTTGTAAGTGGATTCAAGGCTGCCGTCAACAGAATATCCGGCTGCATATCTGAAAGCTGCTTCGACATCAGCCGATTTATAGCTGCTTGTTGCTGTCATTCTAAACATTATAATTCTACCGTAAGTAACCGATTTTATATAAGCCGGTGCGTCGGCTGCCGTCATTACCCGCTTTACTTTGTCAAGGGAAGTTCCTTTGGCAAAAACTTTTTCGGGAGAGGTCGGGGTATCAAAAATCACATCATAGAAAGCCTGCTTAAAGACAGCTACAATTACCTTTTTTTTCTCGCTGCTAAAATAATTGAATTGAGAACTTACGTTTCCCGAAGCCCATTCCGAATTTAAACTAACATCCAATCCCAATTGTTTTGAACTATATGAACTGCTTAAGTGAAAAGAAGAATTAGCAGCATTCACGTATCCATCCTCGTAAGCGTTGTTGTTCCACCATTCTAAAGAAGAATCTATTGCAGCTTGAATATTTGAAGCTTGAGGGTTTTTTACTGTTCTTATTCCGTGTTCCCCAATACCGGGAAGATTTATACTAAATGTTACCGGAGCTCTTTCAATTCCTATCGGTTCGGGAACACCGTCCATTAGTGATTGATTGCCTTTGACTAACGCGCCGGTCCATACAATTCCGTTTGTCGGTCTTAATATTGCTACTCGGTCAAAATTTTTCTTTAAATTGAATGTTGTTGTTTTACAGACAGTTGTAAAATTCCCGTCTTTTGTTGTCTCGGTTGTGTCTTTAATTACATCTCTTGCAGCTTCTTGTCCACCGGTATTTTGGTAATTTAACAAAGTTTCCGGATTGTAATTTAATTTGCTGATGTATTCTTCTATACTTGCCGTATTCTGTGATGGATCGGATGTTTCAACCGGCGCATCCTTTGTGCAAGATGAAATTAAGAGTGCAATTGATATAATTACTATTAATGAATATGCTTGTTTATTTTGTTTTTTCATTGTTTACCTCATTGATTTATTAACGTAAAGTTTTTATATTAAAATTAAATCTGTCTTCCGTGAATAAGCTTGTCTCAATAAAGGACATTCTATCACATTTTAACGCCTTATCTTTATACGCAAGAAAAATCGGAGAAAGTGTTAATTATTTTTGAAAAAAATGAATAAAGAAACAGACATAACTCAAATGTTGGTTCAAATAACGGATGGAAACACAGAAATCGTAAATTCTCTTTTCCCTGTTGTTTATAATGAACTACGACAAATAGCTCGAAATCATTTAAGAAATGAAAGAAAAGGACACACAATTAACGCAACTTCACTTGTACACGAAGCTTATTTTAAATTAATTGATCAAAAATATGTCAACTGGCAAAACAGAGCACATTTTTTCGGAATCGCAAGTCAAGCAATGAGAAGAATTTTAATAAATTATGCAAACAGCAGGGCAGCACAAAAAAGAGGAAGCGGAGTTGCGGACATTACATTGGCGGAAAACTTGGGAGAAAGTTTTATTAGACCGGAAGAACTGATTGACTTGGATGAAGCATTGCAAAGTTTGGAAAAAATTAATCAACGTCAAAGTAAAATTATTGAATATTGGTTTTTTGTAGGATTAACTCATAAAGAAATAGCAGAAGTTCTGGGTACTTCAATTCAAACAATCAGAAGAGATTGGCGAATTGCAAGGGCTTGGCTGAGCAGGGAACTTAAAAATAAAAATGTTTAGATTTAATCTGAAAGTAATCAAACGTGGATTGGAAAAAAATTCAAGAAATTTTTTATAAAGCTTTGGAAATAGACAAACCGGAACGACTTGCTTTTGTAAAAAGAGAATGCGCGGATAACGTCAAATTGTTCAACGAAGTAATATCCCTTCTAAATTCAGATGATAACATTCATCCTGTTTTAAGTAAAAAAGTAAGTGAAATCATAAACTTCGATAAAAAACTAAATTTTGCCGGTCAGAAAATAGGCAACTACAAACTGCTGCAAGAAATAGCCAGCGGTGGAATGGGTATGGTTTTTTTAGCGGAACGATGCGACGGGCTTTTTAATCAAAAAGTAGCTTTGAAAATTATAAAACCCGGTTTAAGCACAATTCCGATTATCAGAAGATTCCAACACGAAAGACAAATACTAGCCAACCTGCATCATTCTAATATTGCAAGACTTTACGACGGTGGAGTTACAGAAGATAACAGACCTTATTTTACAATGGAATATGTTGACGGTATTTCAATTGATGAATATTGTGATATTAATAAATTAACAATTAAAAAAAGATTAAATCTTTTTCTTAAGGTGTGTGATGCCGTTCAATACGCTCATAATAATTTGGTAATTCACCGGGATTTAAAACCAAGCAATATTCTAATTCAAAAAAACGGCGGAATAAAACTTTTGGATTTTGGAATTTCAAAAGTATTGAGCGCGGAAAGTGATGGTAAAGATTTACCAACTGTTACTATGGCAGAGTTGAATTTGATGACTCCCGAGTATTCGTCGCCCGAACAAATAAAAAATGGTAACATTTCGGTCTCGACAGATGTTTATTCGCTCGGACTTATCCTTTATAAACTTTTATCGGGAATACCGGCACAGAAATTTTCTAATAGAACATTCGGTGAATTTGAAAAAGTTGTTTGCGAACATACAATTTCAAAACCGAGTACGATTGTGGTGAAAAGAACCGGGGAAGTATCCGCCAAGTCGATTTTGGAAATAAGCAAAAAGAGAAAAACTCAACCTGGAAAATTAAAAAAAATTCTGAGGGGCGATTTAGATAATATTTGTCTGAAGGCTCTGAGAAAAGAACCGGATAGGAGATATGCTTCCGTTGAGATGTTTGCTTATGATATTGAAAGGTATTTACAAAAGTTACCGATCCGTGCTAGAAAGGAATCGTTTTTCTATACGTCAAGTAAATTTCTGGCTCGTCACAAACGAGCCGTGGCAGTAGCGGCGGCACTTTTTATTATTGTTAATGGTTTGATATTTTTCTATACAATACAATTGAAAGCAGAAAAGGATAAAGCACAAATTGAAGCTCAAAAATCTAAACAAGCAGCCGCTTTTCTTCAAGAGCTGTTTCGCGTTTCCGATCCGGACGAATCAAAGGGTGAAACTATAACAGCCAGAGAATTATTGGATAAAGGAGCTGCAAAATTAAGAGCCGGCCTGGCAGATGAACCGGAAATAAAATCACAGTTGTTGAACACTATTGGTAAAGTTTATACTAATTTGGGTTTATTTAAATCCGCCGAAGATATTTTCCTTCAAATTAAAATGAATGCAGGCATTCAAGGAATTGATAAGGTAACTTTAGCGGAAACACTTTTAAATTTGGGAAGTCTTTACAGAATTAAAGGAGAATATAAACTCGCAGAAAATATTCTGCAAAATGCTTTATTGGAAATCAAAAATAATTTTGATGAAGAAAATCCGTTGCTTGGAGATTGTTACTTGAATCTTGGGGGACTTAATTATGAAACGGGTAAGTTTAAGTTATCTCACAGTTATTACGAAAATGCACGCAAAATTTTTATAAAACATTATGGCAACCAAAGCAAACAAGTAGCCGCAGTATTACACGACATGGGAATGTTGCTATTTGACGAAGGAAATCTGGACAAGGTGGATTCGCTTTACCGGGAAGCACTTGGAATAGAAATTAAATTGAACGGGGAAATAAATGCCGACGTTGCGGCTTATCAAAATGATTTGGGACAAGTGCTGAGACATAAAGGTCAATTTGAAGAAGCTGAAAAACTTTACGAAAAAGCTCTTAACACAAGAATAAAACTTTTCGGAAACAATCATCCCGATGTGGCAAATACATTAAACCACATATCGCGTTTGTATTATAACCAGGGAATGTTTAATAAAGCCGAGCCGTTTGCAAGAAAATCATTAAAAATAAGATTGACCGTATTCGATGAAACTCATCCCGAAGTTTCTGCAAGCAGAAGCAGTTTGGCAGGAGTTCTTTTTGCAAAGAAGAAATATAAAGAAGCGGAAAAACTTTACCGGACGGCATACAAAGCCTCTTTAAAAAAATTGGGCGAAAAGCATCCGTACACACCTGCACTGTTAGGTAATTTGGGAAGATGCTTGACGGAACTAAAAAAATATAAGGAAGCGGAAATTGATTTGTCAAAGTCATTAACCATGTTAAAAAATATTTTTCCTGATGATAACGTATACATTTTGGGAAGAATCAATTGGTTAAGCGATCTTTATAACCGTACTGAAAAATTCACAGAATCGGCAAGATTACTGAGAGAAGAGTTAAATGCTATTAAAAATAAACCGGCGGAAAATCATTGGATGGCTGCAGTTGCCGGAAGTCAACTCGGGTACAGTTTATTTAAACAAAATAAAAACCTAGAAGCGGAAGGATTACTGGTTAATAGCTTCAACTTGCTAAAGAAGAAAAAAGGGAAGAATAATTCGGAAACAGTAAAAGCGCTTATGCGGATTATAGAATTTTACAAAGCTAAAGGAAGAAAAGACCTGGTTGAACAATATTCTTCTATATTGTAATAGTAAAAACAGGCAATAAAATTCAAGGAAGTTTTCAATATTTAGTAAATTTAGTTTTATATAATTAAAATAGATTTATTAACAACCTTTCTTTAATTTAATTTTTACTTGATAAATTTTTGTGGTTAAAAAGAAATATATCATAAGGCTGTTGTAACGGAAGTAATTATGGCCGATTTATTAATGTAAACAGATGCATATTATCCTGGTTTCGGAGTAAAGTCTATGTATTCGCTAAATAGTTAGCAAATATTTACAAACGAAAATGAAAAAAATAAGCGGTTATCTAATAAAAATTCAGCACAAAATAATTCTTACACCAATATCAAATTTATGCCCATTTTTTCGAGCTTTTCTTTTTCGTCGGAAGGAATGTTTTTATCCGTAATTATCGTATTGATTTTGTTAATAGGCGCAATCTTGGCAAAACTGCGGTGTTTGAACTTGCTGGAATCCGTTACAACAATAACCTCCCGCGAAATATTTATCATTATGTTGTTGAGATGTGCTTCTTCAACGTTCGGCGTCGATATCCCGTAGCCGGAATCGATGCCGTCCACCCCGATAAAAACTTTATCGCAGTAATATTTTTTGATATTTTCCTCGGCGTTCGAACCGATTAACGATAAAGCTTTCTTTCTTAAATATCCGCCCGGAACAATTACGTGCACTTCGGGTAATTCTGATAATCTGATGGCAACATTCAGTGAATTCGTAATAACGGTCAAATCTTTCAAGTTTCCCAAGTTTTTCGCAATTTCCTCGGTAGTTGTTCCGGAATCGAGTATAATTGTTTCGCCGTCGTTTATAAGTTCCGCTGCTTTTTTCCCGATTGCCCGTTTTTCTTCCGCATGGCGTTTGGCTTTTACACTTAATTGATAATCCAAACCTACTCTTCGAACCTGAATTGCTCCACCGTGCATTCTTATTAAAAGATTTTTTTTCTC
>JALSTI010000280.1 GCA_026983795.1 Melioribacteraceae bacterium | reverse complement strand
CAAAAATCCGCGCAAAAAGTTTTACAACAAATAAAATCCCTTGAAAATTGGGTTAATCTTTGGGAAGATTTGAATTCTTCTTATCTGAATCTAACCGAATTTATAGAGCTGGCCGAAAGCGAAAAAGAAGAATCGTTTTTAAATGATGTGGAAAAAGAATTCTCCGCGCTTCTGAAAAAATTGGAAGACCTGGAATTCAAAAGTATGCTAAGCGGTAAAGACGATGATAAAAATTGTTTGATGACAATACATTCAGGCGCCGGAGGCACCGAAGCGCAGGATTGGGCCGAAATGTTAATGAGAATGTATTTGCGCTGGGGTGAGCAAAACGGCTTTCAAATGAAAATTCTGGATATGCTGGAAGGCGACGGCGCGGGAATTAAAAGCGTTACTATAGAAATTATAGGCGAGTTCGCTTACGGTTATGCCAAGGCGGAAACCGGCGTACATAGACTTGTTCGCATTTCCCCGTTCGATTCGAATAAAAGACGGCATACATCTTTTGCTTCTGTATTTGTTATTCCCGAAGTTGATGATTCGATTGAAATTGATATTAATCCCTCGGATTTGAGAATAGATACTTTTAGGTCCGGCGGAAAAGGCGGTCAAAATGTTAACAAAGTCGAAACCGCAGTCAGAATTACTCACATTCCCACTAATACTGTTGCAGCATGTCAAACGGAAAGATCGCAATTGCAAAATAAAACCAATGCGATGAAAATGCTTAAAGCCAAACTGTATCAATTGGAATTGGAAAAACAAGAAGCGGAAAAGGACGAAGTGGAAAAATCGAAAATGAAAATAGAATGGGGAAGTCAAATCCGTTCTTATGTCTTCCATCCGTATAATATGGTAAAAGACCATCGCACAAATATGGAAACTTCCAATACCCAAGCGGTTATGGACGGCGATATAAATATGTTTATTAAAGCTTATTTGCTTAAATTCGGACAAAGTACGACAAATTAAGAAATTTGAGTTTTTATAATATGAGCTCTTATAAAAAGCTGGATTTTTTCGACAGGGTTTTTAAAATAGTAGCTAAAATTCCTAAAGGAAAAGTAACGACATACGGAAAAATTGCAGAAGCTTGCGGAATTCGTTCGGCTGCAAGGACTGTTGGTTGGGCGTTGAATTCGGCTAAAAACTCTAATTTACCTTGCCATCGTGTTGTAAACCGGTTTGGCGCATTAACCGGCAGAGTGCATTTTGGAGATCCTGCGTTAATGGAATCTTTATTGAAATCCGAAGGAGTTGAATTTTTAGAAGACGGATGCGTAAATCTTCAAAAACATTTATGGACCCCGGAAAAATCTTTTTCTAATAACGGTTAATTCTGAATTCCGAAACACCCGCGGATAAATCAACAATTATTTTTTTTGCTGATGCTTCGTAATTATCGGTTACATAAACATTATCGCTTGTTTCGGTAAATCCGGGAAGCTTTTTCTTCACTATAAAAGTATTGCTAATTACTTTGCACCCAACGGTTTCCGGAAATGACAGCTCAAATTTTGCGGCTCCCATTTTTGCGTTTACATAACACCTGTCAACTGTATCTCCCAGCTTCATATTAATTTTTGCCGCACCGGTTTTAATTACAATGTTTTTTACTTTTAAGTGACTGAAATCAAGATCGGCTTTAGTTGCGCCCATATTGAATTCACAATTCCAAACGGGAAATTTACTCAAATATAAATTCATTTCATTCTTTCTTCTTTTTTTGAATAGTTTAAATTTGTGTATTCCCGTTTTAATATTAATCCAAGCAGTACTGTCTTCCGTATGGTTATCTATAGAATAATTGTTTATCATCCCTTCTATATTTCCGCTTACCAAAAATTTTTCGCTTTCTGCCAAATCAATTTTACCTACCCCTCCGTTTATAGTAAGATTTGCATATTTAATATTTTGAGAATAATCAATTTGAATATCTCTACTTGAACTATTTTCGTACCAATCCGAATCGTCTTCGTGAAGAAATCCGTTAAACATTCCGAAAATAATAATTCCGATTAATATTCCAAGCAAACTGCTGACGACAGGTTTAATTATTTTACCGGTTGTTATAAGTGATATTCCGATTAAAATTAAAAGAACCGGCCAAATATCCCAGCTTAAGTCTAAATAAAGGAAATCCCAATTCAGCTTATCCAGCAAGTAAAATACTCCTACGGTTAAAAACATGAATCCCCAAAATAAATGCGAGCTTTTAGTTTTCATTTGATTTCCTCGTTGAGTTAATCAATAATAAAATTCCTATAATAATTAAGGTTATCGGTAGTAAAAGTTCAAAGTCGAAATAAGGTAAATATCTGTCAGCTAAAAACAATACTCCAAGTATAATCAAAATTATTCCTACAACCGTTCTTGCATTCGAGTTGTTTTTAGGAACTGAAGTAGTTGCGTCGAAGTTGAAACCGGATGTTTTTTCATCGGATTCAAAGTCAACATCCATTCCGCTGTATAAATTGGAAATCGGTTCTTCGGGAGTTATGATCCACATAATTATATAGATTAAAATTCCTATTCCGTGTATTAAAGTAAAGATGATAAAAACAATCCGGATTATGATTGGGTCGATGTTTAAATATTTGCCTAATCCGGCGCAAACTCCGCTCACTACCCGGTTTCTTCGGGACCTGTATAATTTCTCTTCCATAATTTCTCCGTAAAATAAGTGAGGAATTTATTTAATACTTTAGACGCAGAAATCGGAAATTTGTTTCCAAAATAGAGGTTATTCAAAAACAAAAATTTTCAAACGGTTGAGTTATTTGCCGTATATTTTTTTGAAAAAATCAAAATGTTGTTTAATTGACTTTCTCCAATATCCGGCACTGTGTGTTCCGGGACGGGTAATGAATTTTATTTTTATATTAAGCGCTTTACATTTGTCAAAGAATTCCCGATTTACATTAAATGCAAAATCCTCGCTGCCGCAATCTACAATTATCTGTTTGTTTAAATCTTTAATATTTTTCACAAGATAGACGGCTGAATTTTCCAACCAATTCTTTTTGTTATTAGTCCAATTCCCATAAGCTAAATTTAAATTCCATTTTCCGGGAAATTTAGTTAAATTTAATATTCCGCTTGTACTTCCGGCGCTTTTAAAAAAATAGGGATTTTTGAAAAACAAAGTTAACGCCCCGTGACCACCCATGCTTAATCCCGATATGAAAATGTTCTTTATATCTATTCTATAAGTAAATAATATTTCGGGAATTAAGTCATTCCAGAAAAATTTTTCGAATTGATAATTTTTTCTCATTAAGTTATCGGTATACCAACTATCGTAAAATCCATCGGGACAAACAATAACGAAACCGTATTTATTTGCATATTCTTTTAAGTTTATTAAAGTGTTCCATTGTGTGTAATTTCCGCTCCAACCGTGTAAAAGAAAAACAAGCGGATAATCGTTCTTTCCGTTATTATAGTTATCGGGTGTAAAAATTAATACCGTGTCGGGATATGGAATATAAGGTTTGTTAAACGTTAGAATATCTTGAGAAAATATTTTTGTAGCGCTCAAGAACAGAACGGCTAAAATAAAAACACTTCGTTTCATAAAATTTTGGAATTCACTTATTGATTACATGAATAAAATAAAAAATTTGGCAAAGATAAAAGAATATTTAGTAAAGTATTTTTTTGTTATGTTATAAAACTTAATTATAAAATTTAGAGAAAAACGGAAGCGGAATAACGAATGAAAATAGCTGTCTGTCAAATTAATACCGTTATAGGCGATTTGGAAGGGAACAAAAATAAAATTTTAGATTACTATAAAAAAGCTATTAATGCGAATGCAGATATTGCAGTTTTTCCCGAACTATCCGTTTGCGGATATCCACCATTGGATCTTGTTGAAAAAAATGAGTTTCGTGAAGCGGTAACAAAAATTAATGAAGAACTTGCTTCTGAATCCGGCGATGTAGGACTTTTGTTTGGCACTATTACCGAAGATTATGAAGACAATATCGGAACGGGAGTTTACAATTCTGCTATGCTTTGTTACAACGGAAAAATACAATTCGTACAACCCAAAACTCTCATACCCAATTACGATGTTTTTGATGAAGTCCGCTATTTTGAGTCGGCTAAAGAAGTTCATACTCATAAATTTAAAAATGAAATGCTGGGAATTTCCGTTTGTGAAGATATTTGGAACGATGCGGATTATTGGAAAGACAGGCTTTACGAAGTTGATCCGATTGAAATATTAATTAAAAAGGAAGCATCGCTTCTTATAAACATTTCAGCTAGTCCTTATTCTTACGGCAGAAGAACCACGCGATATAATATGCTATCCGTTTTAACTAAAAACGAAAAATTGCCTTTAGCTTATGTTTCTTGTGTTGGCGCCCAAACCGATTTGATTTTTGACGGCGGCAGTATGTGTTTTAATGAAAAAGGCGAATTGGTAATGTTGGGTAAAACTTACAAAGAAGACTTTTTTATTTTTGATACCGGTAAAAGTTTATCTCCACTTAACAAATATGAAAAGCGGTTTGAGGAAGAAGTTTTAAGCGCATTGATTTTGGGATTGAAAGATTATGCAAATAAAACCAAATTTACAAAAGCAATTGTCGGATTAAGCGGAGGAATAGATTCCGCTTTGGTTACATACATTGCAGTTCAAGCATTTGGTAAAGAAAATGTTCATGTTCTGCTTATGCCGTCGGAATATTCAAGCAAGGGAAGTATCGAGCATTCGAAAAAATTAATCAATAATCTTGGGATTTCCTGGCATAACGTAACAATTCAACCGGTATTCGAAAAAATTCTTGAACAATTAAATCCGTTGTTTGAAAATCTTCCGCCCGATGTTACCGAAGAAAATATTCAAGCAAGAATACGCGGTATTTACTTAATGAGTATGTCTAATAAATTCAATTATCTATTGTGCGCAACCGGAAACAAATCTGAGATGGCTGTCGGTTATGCAACATTATACGGGGATATGTGCGGCGCTTTGGCTGTAATTGGAGATGTTTACAAAACCCAGGTTTATAAACTTGCAAATTATATTAACCGGAATAATGAAATAATTCCGGAAGAAATTATTAAAAAACCACCGTCGGC
The DNA here is from genome assembly GCA_026983795.1 of Melioribacteraceae bacterium. Taxonomy (GTDB): domain Bacteria; phylum Bacteroidota; class Ignavibacteria; order Ignavibacteriales; family Melioribacteraceae; genus BMS3ABIN04. Next base: position 2,030 of record JALSTI010000280.1, on the reverse strand, counting down.
AGAATTACGGCCGGGTCAAACAGACCAGGACTCGCTTCCGCCTTACGAGTTATTGGATAAAATATTATGGATGTACTTGGAAGATTCTAAAGAGTTTAATGAAATTACAGAAGAAATAGGCAAACCGGAAGTTGTTTTAAAGGTATTAAAAATGGTTGACCGTAATGAATTCAAGCGAAAACAAGCTGCTCCAGTGTTAAGAGTAACAAACAAAGCATTTGGTTACGGAAGAAGGTTTCCTATTGTACAAGGTTGGAGAAAATGAAAATTAAATTTATTCAGTTAAAAAGAAATAAAGGAAATTAAATTATGACAAAAAGAAGTTATTTGTGGATTACAATAATTTTGTTTTTCTCATTTGCTAAAGTAGCTTTTCCGCAATTCGGCGCCCCGCAAAATATTGTGGACTTAAAATTATATAAATCGTTTGATAAAGTTCATCAAGGCGGATTCTTGAAAGTTGCCGTGGAAGTAAATATAAAAGAAGGATGGCATATAAATTCTAATAAACCTAAAGAGGATTTTCTTATTCCGACAGAACTGAAACTTGATTCGGCAAGCGGATTGAGTTTTACTAAATTGAAGTTCCCTGTTGCTAAAGATCTGAAGTTTGAATTTTCCGATACTCCTCTTTCTGTTTATCAAGGTAAAGTTATAATTGGCGGAATAATTAATATTCCCAAAAATTTTAATTTGGGGGATCATAATGTAAAAATTAGTTTTACATATCAAGCTTGTAATAATGTAAATTGTCTTCCTCCGGCTACGGTTGATACTTCTTTTACTCTTTCCGTTGTAGATAATAAAACTTCAATTTCCGAAACTAATGCCGCATTATTTTCTAAATTAAATTTAGATTATCAAATTTCCTCTAACGACGATTCGGAAAGCTCAATTGGTAAAACCCTTGAATCAAGCGGACTGTTTTTAGGACTGTTGTTTGTATTTTTAGGAGGATTAGCGCTAAACTTAACACCGTGCGTTTATCCCTTAATTCCAATCACTATTGGTTATTTTGGCGGACAGAGCGAGGGTAGAACCGGAAAGCTGTTTGTCCTCGGACTTCTCTATGTGCTTGGTATGGCATTGACTTATTCGGTGGTTGGAGTTGTAACTGCACTTAGCGGTGCGGTTTTCGGAACCCTTTTGCAAAATCCAATTGTGATTGTTTTTATCGTGTTAATTTTTATTTTGCTTGCGCTTAGTCAATTCGGAGTTTATGAGTTTAAACTTCCCGATAAATGGGTGATGAAAGCCGGCGGTGCAAAAGGGGGAATGTTCGGCGCATTTTTTATGGGATTAACAATGGGAATTGTTGCAGCGCCTTGTATAGGACCGTTTGTAATTGGGTTGGTAACTTACGTGGCTGCAAAAGGAGACCCGGTTTACGGATTCTGGATGTTTTTCTTTTTGGCAATTGGTCTTGGAACCCCATATTTATTTTTAGCTCTTTTCTCGGGGAAAATAAAAAGTCTTCCCCGCGCCGGTTTGTGGATGGAAGCTGTGAAGCACATTTTCGGATTGTTGCTCTTAGGTATGGCGCTCTATTTTGCCGGTCCGCTAATTCCAAAAGAAATAAATCATTTTGTACTGCCGGTATTTATGTTCGGGTCGGCTGTTTTTTTGCTCTTCTTCGATAAAAACGGAAATAACATTAAGGCTTTTAAATTTTTCAAAATAATTTTTGCCGTTCTTATTTTAGCTCTTTCGGTTTATATGGTTTGGCCTACTCAAAAGCTGGAACCGGAATGGCATAAATTTTCGGAACAGCAATATGCTCAATCACTTAAAAATCATGAAAAAATGATTATCGATTTTTATGCAGATTGGTGCATCCCGTGCAAAGAATTAGATGCTTCTACTTTTGCTAATCCTAAAGTTGTTGAAATTTCTAAAACATTTAGAAACTATAAAGTAGATATGACTAAAACAATGTCGGATCAAACTGAAAAAATAAGACGGAAGTTTGATATTAAGGGGATGCCGACGGTCTTAATAATTGATTCTAACGGAAAGGAGGTTAAAAGGTT
>JALSTI010000279.1 GCA_026983795.1 Melioribacteraceae bacterium | reverse complement strand
AATTATCCTTTAAATTTTATTTAAAATAGTGAAAAAAGATTAAACTAAATAGGGATATAATTTTATCTGATTTGTTAATGGCAAAGTCTAAAAATTTCCAAAAATCTATTTTATTGCCATTACAGCTCTTCTTAAAAGGATAATAGAACAGTCCGGTTTTATGAGCAAAGGCCGATAAATTTTTTCTTCTAATTTTTTTAATGGTCGTTAGAAAAGATTTTTACCGGTTATTATGCCGGTATTCCGGTTTCGTATGGATTATCAGGATCATTACTCCACTCAAACCAGCCGCCGTCGTAAACCGAAACGCGAGGCCAGCCCATCAACCAAGCATTGTAAAAGGCTTCGCTGCCTCTCCAGCCTGTACCGCAATAAAAAGCAAGGTGCTTATCCGGAGTAATTCCAACTTTTTCCCATTGTTTAATTATTTCATGAAATTCCCGTGTAGTATGATCGACATTTCTATAATTTTCCATGTGATAAGCGTCCGAACCGCAATTACCGAAAATTGAACCTGGAATTCTCCCTTTCTTTTCGATATAATTGTAACCGCTCACTTCGCCGATGTATTCCGGCCAGCTTCTTACACTTACCAATTCCGCATCATTCGATTTAAGCATCTCCTTTGCTTCCGGCAAATCGACCGCAAGTTCGGGATGAACCGGAATATCTGCTCCGAATTCCTTGACCGGATTTTTGGGAACATCAAGAGTACTGATTTCGTAGCCGGAATCTTTCCACGATTGGAAACCTCCGTTTAAAACTCTTACGTCTTTAACTCCTGCATACATCATAATAAAAGCGCAGCGGATTGCTCCGATATGTCCGGCAGCGCTTCCCGGAAAATCGTCGGCATTATCAGGATGCATATACTTACCATATAAAACAACCGTTGTATCGGCAGTAATGCCGTGTTGTTCCAGGGCGGATTTAAGTTCACCGGGTGATCGGCGGTTCCAAGTCTCCGGTGACTCAAGCGCTAAAGTATCAATATCTATAGCGCCGGGTATGTGTCCAGATAAATAAGCCTCGCGGTTACGGTAATGGGCATGACAAATTACGAATTTATTATTATTGTATTCCGGTGGAGTCGTTCCTTCAATAAGAGCTTTCACCCATGCGGGATAAACCAAATGGTTGTATCTTTTTAATTTCTCCATTGGTAAATCAGGATTACCCGACCATTCATCAATAAAATTATAATATACACTTACGTTTGTAAACCCCGAATCCAAAAACCGCTCTGCAACTTTTTGTATTTCTTCATGAGCATATCCGTAAACAATAATTTTATCATCAGTTGAAATTTCTTTCGACTTTACAATCTCAATCCAATCCATGTAGTTCGCCCACTTTGCCGGTAAGGACTTTGAACTTTTAATATGCCCGCCGCGAGCTTCATTCATAAGCTTCCAACCGTTATACGCGTCGATAGGTCTTACATCAATTATTATGGTTTTGTTATCATTAATAGCAGATAATAGTTCCGCTGTCCGGACGTCTTTTAAAAATTCCATTATTTTATTTTCCCAAATGTTTAAAGTTTAAACAACAAACTCATCTTTTTTTTTCTCTCAATTCTAAAATTATCTTTAGTGATTTGAAAAAACAAACACTTTATTTAAATCAGGAATCAATATTCAGTTTTAATTTTATTGTTTTTACCGGACGGAAAGAAGCATCCAATATATTAGGGAACTGAAAATTGCAGCAAGCGGAACCGTAAGTATCCACGATAAAATAATATTCCTAATTACACTTATATTGGCTTCCTTGGTAACAGTTCCGATCCCAAATATAGAACCGACGGAAACATGAGTAGTTGAAACAGGTAATCCGTGAATACTTGCAGTAGTTACTAATAAACCTGTAATTAAATTAGCAGTAAATCCTTGACCTGTATTCATAGGCGTAACTTTTTTACTAACCATAAAAGCAACTTTCTTTGCCTTCAATAATCCCCCCGCTGCCATAGCAAATGCAACGGCTAACATTCCCCATTCTACATTTAATGCATTAATAACTATCAGTAAACCTACAATTTTAGGGGTATCATTTAACCCCCTCGCAAAACTAACAACGCCGGCACTTATGTAATGGGCAAAATCCAACATTTTCTGCGCATTTATTCCAATGAAATTTCCTTTATATTTTTCAACACATTCCGTTTCATTCATCAAATTAAAAGTACTATGGACTTCACTCTGAACTATATTACGAGTATTGATGCTTGCTATTTCGAAAATAGGTTTATATTCATTACCAATACAAATGCATGTTTCTTTTGTTACGCCGGTTGCCAAACGCAACTTTCTAAAAATCAAGTAAGCTATTAAACTAACAACCGCAGCCAGAAGCGGACTAACAATCAATGGGATTAAAAAAGTACCAATTAATTTGGTAAAATTAAACGCACTTCCAACCGCAATTACACCGCTGCCAAACAATCCGCCAACCAGACCGTGAGTAGTTGATACGGGCATTCCGATTTTTGTTGCAAAATACACAGTGGCAGCAGCTCCAAGAGCAATAGATATAGCAAACTCGGGTGCTTGAATTAAAATATCCGGCACTAAACCTTTCCCCGAAAAATTTGAGACCAAACCGTTTGCTAAAAATATAGCGGCAACGGACCCGGCAAATGTTGTTATTGTTGCCCATGTTATTGCGCTTTTATAACCGGTGGTTTTACTACCAAAGAGTGTAGCAACACCTTTAAAGTTATCGTTTGCTCCGTTACTAAAAGCCAGGAAACATGTAGCGAATATAAGTATAAATAGCATAATAACAGTCTCTATATTCTGAACAATTTAATTTTGAATTTATTATTTATTAATAAACATATTTGTCAGATAACAGACAAAACCACTACGTTTTACCTTGCGGTATAAATAGTAAGTTAATCAACCCGGCAAGTACAATTAGAAATGTTATAAAAGCAAAACTCCATTTCAAAATGGTAAATCCGCTGGCAATATAGATTAACGGGTCGTATTTTCCGGTGAAAAATATAACCGACAAAATAATAAATGAATTTTCCAGCATATCGAAAAGTCCGATAAAAAAAGGAAACAATATTAAATATTTTAATTTATTAGAATTTGGTTTCTTAAATAATGCTGCAATAACTAACGCATACACAAACGAATAAGCAACGGCGTAAGGACAATCTATAAGCATTTCAGACATCATATAAACATTTCTCCCTTTATTGCCTAATTTGTTTAGAATATCAAAAGCTTCTTTGGGAGTATAACCGAATTTTAGGTCGAGTGGATAAAACATTTGAGCATTACCGGGTAAAAACAATTTGGGAAATCCGGGCAATAAAACAAGATTGAAAACAATAATCAATATAATGCCGGTTATTATATTCCGTTTACTAACATAAAGAGATATTTTATCCCATAATTGATTAATCAAACCTTGATGCATTAGTTTTGGTAATCTGATTTATAGCCGTTCAAAAAACTTTTTAACACATTGTTATATTCTTCTGCTGCATTAATATATGGGAAGTGACCTTCATTGTGAAATGTATAAACTTTTGCTTCCGGGTACAGTTCCTTCAACCGTTTTCTGAGATGCGGCGGAATCAGCGGATCGTTATCCGATTCTATTATTAATTTGGGTATTCGTTTTATTGCCCGATCCGTTGTATCAGGTTGGAAATAATCTACCACAACATAATATCTACCAATCAATTGTTTTTTGCTGAAAGGTAAACTTGGAAGGAACGACATCAAAAGCTTGCTGTTGTGCCCGGCAGGATAAATATTTTTCTTAAAATTTAATTCTCCTACAAACTCAATTAAGATAGCCGGAACATACGGTACTATTTTGCTTAAAAGTGAGTTTTTTTCTTTAAAATAATTATTCGGCGGAAAAGTATTTCCCAGTACTGCTTTTTCAACTATTTCAGGATGCTTGTTAAATAAATATTGAGTTATGTATCCGCCCATGGAAGTTCCTACAGCATAAACACTTTTGATTTTTTCTTTTTGCAATATCGCCATTATTCCTTCCACAGCGCCTTCAAGCGAATTAATTTCTTCTGGTAAAGAATATGTAACAATTCGATAGTTATTCTCAAACTTTACAATTTGGTTCCACCATAAATCGTACGCACCGCCCATGCCGTGCAAAAAAAGTATCGTTTTATTTCCGTTGCCGCCGGAATAGTATTTCCATTTAACTCCGTTAACTTCTATAAATTTTACAGGCCGGTTTTTAAATTCTTTTAACGTTCTGGAATACTTGTCATCCTTCCCGTACAATTCGAAAAACGACTTTTGCGGAATGGGAATATAATAGGAAATTATAATTAAAAAGATAATTGCTAAAAGTATTAAGTATTTTAGTTTAATTTTTCTCATAACTTTTCTTAATCATATATTTTCAAGTCGCTGACTAAAATTTTATAACCGTCAGGATCCTCAATCATAATTCCATTTTTTTCCCAATATGGATTTACAGGTTTAATTTTTTTAATACCGGTTTTGCTAATCTTTTCGATTATTTTATCGTAACCGTCCTTATTTTCAGGATAAAAAACCAAAATATCATCTTCATCAAATAAGTGTTTTGCTTTCTCATTTGATTCGGTAAATTCCAGATGCCAACCGGCATCAGGCTTGCCAATAAAAACGCCGTTGTAACTATCGTGATTTTCAAACGAACCCAATACTTCAAAATTTAAAATATCACAATAGAAATTAATTAATGGCTTTATATTATTTGTATGTCTTGCATATCTGAAAATCATAAGCAACCGTTTAATTATTATGAAGTTATTGCTTGAAAGTTGCATGACAACTAACGCAATAACTCATTGTTGCTGCCAAAGCCTGGAGTGATTTATTTTTATCTTTTGTTTTGAACACTTCACTCATTTTATCTGCACTTTTATGAAATTCTAAACCCATTTTTTCAAAATCTTTATTTCCGAATGCGGAGCACATCATTTTCATTTCTTTTGTTAACCCCAATTGGGAAGAAGCCACTTCGGATGCCTTATCAAATTCATCTTTCGATAAATACTCTATTATAGTTTGCACTGCTTTAACATGATTTCTCATATTCATTAATTGATGCTGAGCCATTTGAGGCGGAACATTAAGTGAGATACGTGTATCTTTTACTGATTGCATATTATGCATCATCATATTCCGGTTTTTTGTAACGGATTTACTTTTTTGAACGTCTGCCTTGTTATTATTACATGATGTAAAGATCAATCCCGTTAAAATCAGAACCGGAATTATGCCGAATATTACTCTTTTCATTTTAATACCTATTATTTAATTGAATTTTATCTTGTTAAAAAAGGAAAAACATTAATGAACACAATAAAAATTAAAACCGGTGTTATAAAAATAAGTAAAAATGCCGTAACACCTATTTTACTATTTTTCTTATAGAAGCCGTAAAAACTAAACGAAATATTCAATAAAATTACCAAGGGTACCGTAAAAAAAGCTGTTCTGCCTTTTTCCGTTCCCGAAACATAAATTAAGATTATATTAATCATATATATTAATATTAAAACTTTATGTTTCACTTTACTTATTCCCCAACAGATCATCGGTAAAATGTTCCCTATGTTTCCCTTTGGCAAATTTTTCTTTATTGAATTCGGAAGATTTTCCTTTTGGAATCGATAGGCTTTTCCAGTTTTCCCCTTTTACCATTTTTCCCATAAAAACTATTTGTCCGGTATGATAAGCGTAATGAGCAAGCTGGCGGTTAACCGCTTCAACAATTGTATGACCTTGATTGCGGATATAGACAACGGTATCGAAATTATTTTCGTTTATTGAATTCAGGGCATCGAACAAACAACTCCAACCTTCTTCCCATTTTTCAAGGAGTTCAGCACGGGAATTAATGATGCTCTCGAACTCCAAATCGCGATTACGCCATTCTTTTTCACCGTCGGATGTGAGAAAATCGGTCCAGCGTGATTTCATATTGCCCCATAAGTGATTTACGATTATTGCGATAGAATTGCTACCGGTATTGTATTGCCAAAACAATTCTTCATCGTCCAGCTGTTCAATTGTTTTATCACCGAGTAATTTATAATATTGAAATTGTTTTATTACGCTTTCCAAATAATTTTTTTGCATACCGGTTCCACTTTGCCGTTTATATTCATTTGTATTTATAAAATAAATTAATAAGCGCAGTGGGAAATATCAACTTAGGTTTTGAAAAATTCACACATATATTAAAAACAAAGCAGTTTAGGGGAAATAAACAGTATTTTCAGTCATACCGGTTTTAGCTTTTGGGTGGAATACAAGCTTGTCCGTTTGGGAAATTAAACATGTAAAAAATATCAACCCGAAGACCAATTAATTTCTGATACAATCTGGAATCGTAAATTAATTTTTAGAATCTATAACTTGTTCAGAAAAGTATTATCTTTATTGTTCGTGCGTTATGAAATGAAATTAAAACCAGCTAAGTGTAGTAAGAAAATTTATTCCCAATTATTTTTTTGATATTACCTCAAATCTAAAAACATCAGGTCTTGCATAATGCCCGACCACATCAAACCTGCGTTTGGCTGCAATAATTTCTTGTAAATCTATATCAGCATAGAGTAAGCCTTCCTTTGAATCTGAAGGTCCGGCTATTATTTTCCCTAGTGGGTTAATTATACAGCTGTTCCCTGTACTTATCCATTTTTTATTTTCAGCATATATATTTTTAATTTCTTCGGGTAAATCATCTATATGAAGTGTCATACATACACTTATAACAAATAACCCTCCTTCTCTAGCAATAAACTGCATACTTCCTAACCAATCATCACCTTTATCCCAAGTAGGTGAAGCAAGTATTTGGGCTCCGGACTCGTAAATTGCATTTCTTGCCAAAGGCATAAAATTTTCCCAGCATATAAGTCCGCCAAGTTTTCCGGCAGATGTGTTATATGATTTTAACGTACTGCCATCTCCTTGTGCCCAAATCAATCGTTCACAGTTTGTCGGCATTAATTTCCGGTGTTTTCCAAGTATAATACCTTTGTCATCAATAAACAAAATTGTATTGTAAAGACTGGAATTACTAGTTTCCGAATTTCGCTCATTCATTCCGATAACCACATTTATGTTTGCCGTCTTTGCCGCTTTGCAAAGTCTATTAGTC
>JALSTI010000278.1 GCA_026983795.1 Melioribacteraceae bacterium | reverse complement strand
CCACCCAAATATCCCTGAAAAGTTTATTGTTATTTATAGTATAAAAAATTTGCTTGGTATCAGAATCGTAAGCTAAAGACGAAACTTTTAATATGCTTGGGCTTGGTAAAGTAATTATAGTTTTACTTGAATTCGAATTCAGATCGAACCTTGCAATTTCAGCAAGATGGTGGGATTTGTGATATCCGAAAATCAACGAATTGGATGATCTATCATAAAACGGTCTCGTTATCCATCCAAAACTACCGGTAGTAAATTTTTTTAGTTTTGTAATCTTACTTTTTTCAATTCTTTTAATATTCTCACGTTGAAAGTTTTTTTCGTAATCGATAAAATTATTCCATGCCAAGTCAAAATTGATGCCGAAAGTCTTCCTGAATTTACTTTCAAAATTAGTATAAAATTCATCATTATCAATTTTATACCATGACACCAGTTTATTAATTCCATATTCCAAAGCTAAATAGGTAGCAAACCTTGCGCCGTATAAATAAAACAAATTTTCCAACAAAAAAGAATTATGAGTATCAACGGCATCTAACTTTACCGGATCAGGAAATTCATCTTTTTCTAGTACTTTGGTTCTGAAATACATCTCGTCAAAATTTCCTAAAACGCGACCGAACCCGCCGCTTAGCCAGGTTTCCCAAAATACTGCAATTCCTTCCTGATGCCAGCGGGGCGTGTAACGGCTGAAATTTGTTAATAGACTAAAAAAAGTGGAAATCGGATGACTTCTTTCCGGAGCTACTTTTGAAAAAACCGAACGGTTAAAAGATTCCGCTTTTGAAGCTTGATCGTTTACGATTATATGAACTAATTCGTGATTTAACAACCATTGGAACCTCTCATGAAAAGGGAAATTTTCATATTCGGTTTCAAGCGGTTCAATATCTAATGAAATGAAGTTTTCAGGAACCGAAGTTGCACGACCGTAACCGTAATCGGCAATATCAATGGTGTTAATTACAATTTTCGATTCCGGTTTGTAATTAAATATTTTTTCAAGTTTATCGAGCGCATTTTCCGCGGAAAATAAAATATGATCAACTAAATGTTCATGCGATTTTTTATAAATAATCTTAAAATGATCGCTCGATTTTACATACCAATTTCCTGCAAAATATTTACCCGGTAAAAAGAATATTATTGTAAAAGCAAATATTGCCGTAACACTATTGACGATATATTTTTGTTTCGTATTCATATTTAATTAAACCGAAACCTCCACTATAGCATGCCAAGATGGAGGTTTCGAAGGGAGAATTAAATTAATTGGACAAAATTAACGAGTCCAACCATATCTGCTGCCCAACTCTTCCAATTGTGCATTAGAACGAGTCCAGCCATAACGGCTTCCCAACTCTTCCAATTGCGCGTTAGAACGAGTCCAGCCATAACGGCTTCCTAACTCTTCCAATTGTGCATTAGAACGAGTCCAACCGTAACGGCTTCCCAACTCTTCCAATTGCGCGTTAGAACGAGTCCAACCGTAACGGCTTCCCAAC
>JALSTI010000277.1 GCA_026983795.1 Melioribacteraceae bacterium | reverse complement strand
AAATTAATTTTACTTAATAAGAGCTATACCTATATCCATCACATTAGTGCCGGTCGGACCCGTTTTTATCAATCCGTTTATTTTGTCGAAAAAATTATACGAATCGTTGTTAATAAGAAATTCGCCGGGGTTTAAGTTAAGCTGCCCGACTAACTTCCACGAATGATTATTTATCAATGCTCCCGCAGCGTCGGTCGGTCCGTCCGTTCCATCGGTCCCGCAGCTTAAAAAGGAAAATTCGGCTTTTACGTTTTGCAATTCCAACAATGCCGCCAGCACAAGCTCTTGATTTCTTCCTCCTTTTCCTTTGCCGGTAACCGTAACGGTTGTTTCGCCTCCGAACAATATGCAAGCAGGTTTTTTCACCGGTTCATCTTTTGCAATTACACTTTTAATTAGTCCGGCAACCTCTTTTCCCACTATCCTGGCTTCACCTTGAATTTTATCGCTTATCAAATAAGTGTTAAATCCAAAATATTTTGCTTTTTCAGATGCATCTTTAAGAGCAAGTTTATTATTGCCAATAATAATATTTGTGATTTTAATTTCCGGTACTTTAAAACTATTTTCCAGCATTTGTAAATAATCAACAATGCTTGCAGATATTTTATCTATCAAGCTATATTTTTTCAATATTTTTAATGCCTCAGTATTTTTAATAATTTGTTTTACAGTGGGACCCGAAGCAATATCTTCAACCGGATCGTCAATAATATCGGAAATAATAATATTTAGAATTTCCGAAGGATAAATTATCCGTGCTAATTTTCCGCCTTTTACCGACGATATACTTTTTCTTACAACATTAATTTCATTAATTGTTGCGCCGCAATTCAGCAATAATTTATTCAAATTTCTAAAATCTTCAAACTCTATATTTTCCGGAAGGGTTTCTAACAATGCCGACCCTCCTCCCGAGATTAAAACTATTACTAAATCATTTTTCCCTGTTCGTTTAACAAAATCTACAAGTTCTTTTGTAGCTTCTATACCGTTTATATCTACAACCGGATGTCCGGCTTCTTTTACCTTAATTTTCTTGGTCCGCATGGAATAACCATATTTTGTTATAACCATCCCATCCGCAATATGATTACCCAATATATTTTCAAGTGAACTTGCCATGGCAGCCGACGCTTTGCCAAAACCTATAACAAAAATATTTTCGTAATCATTAACATTAAATATGTAACTTGGAATTTTAATATAATTTGAGTCAAAAGAAACCGACTGCTTAATCAACGTTTCCGGTTTAACCGAATTTATTGCATGATTAAGAATAAATTTTATTTGTTTGGTAATTTCGTTCATTATGAATTGTATTTGCTTTGATTCTAAAAACTAAATTTAATCATTAACGAACGTATTTTTGAATAAAAAGTTGAATTAAGTGTATATAAAAAAAATAAAATTGTTTCTTCAAAAAAGGAAGGAGAAAAATGAAAAGGAAATTATTAATCTTGACGTATCTACTAATTTTAATTCCAACCATTTTATCAGCCCAACAAAAAGCTGAGAAAATTGACGATTTACTATCTCGATATTTTAATTATGGTCTCTTCAACGGTACGGCGTTAGTTTCAGAAAACGGCAACATTATTTTTGAGAAGGGATATGGACTCGCAAATATCGAATGGAATATACCCAACAAACCCGATGTAAAATTTCGCATCGGCTCAATAACAAAGCAGTTTACGGCAGCATTAATTATGCAGCTTGTTGAAGAAGGAAAAATTAAACCGGAGGGAAAAATTACTGACTATCTTAAGGACTATCGAAAAGATACGGGAAACAAAGTTACAATCAGGGAATTGTTGAATCATACTTCGGGAATTAAATCGTATACCAACCTTCCGCATATGTGGACGGATTCTTCCAGAAATCATTATACTAAAAAATACTTTATTAAACATTTTCTGAGCGAAGATCTCGAGTTTGAACCGGGAACAAACTTTGCATATAACAACACAGGTTATTATTTGCTAGCCGCAATTATTGAAGAGGTTACAGGTAAATCTTTCGGTGAGAATTTAAAAGAACGAATCTTAATTCCCGCAGGAATGAAAAACACGGGAGTTGAAGATGAACAGGAAATTCCAATACCAAAAAAGGCATCGGGTTATTTAAAAATTGCTAACCAATACAGATTAGACCCGTATATTTACATGCCAAACGCAATGGGTGCGGGAAATATGTATTCCACCGTAAAGGATTTGTATAAATGGGATCAAGCTCTTTACACCGATAAAATTTTATCTGAAAAAAGTAAAAAATTAATGTTTACGCCAGGTAAAGGAAATTACGGATTTGGTTGGTTTATAACTAAAGTTCCTCTTGATAATAACGGCGATAGTACTTTAGCTATTTGGCATACGGGCGGAATTAACGGATTTAATACGATTATTGTACGATTGGTAAATGATAAAAGTCTAATTGTTTTGTTAAACAATACCGGTCAAACTAAATTATTCAGCATGGCTTTACAAATTGCAAAAATTCTACACAATCAAAAATTTGAATATCCTAAAAAGCCCATTTCAAAAGAATTGGCGGAAATTATTGACGATGAAGGAATTGATGCCGCCGTTAAAACCTATTGGCAATTAAAAAAGGAAAATCCGGATTTGTTCGATTTTTCAGAAACCGAACTTAATAATTTGGGATATGAACTATTAAGAGAAAATAGAATTGACGATGCAATAAAAATATTTCAAGTAAACGTACAAGCATTCCCGGAAGCATTTAATACTTACGACAGTATGGGTGAAGCTTACATGAAAAAAGGTAAGAAAAAATTAGCAATTATCAATTACAAAAAATCAATTGAACTAAACCCCAGAAATACTAACGCATACAAAATGCTCAAAAAATTGGGTGTGGAAATCAAACCTCCAAAAGAATATAAAATTGACGAAAAAACCGCCGCAAGTTACAAGGGAAAATATAAATTAATGCCTAACTTTTTTATGGTTATTTCGGCCGACGGAAATAAAGTATTTGAACAAGCAACCGGTCAACCTAAATTTGAAATCTATCCCGAATCCAAAGACAAATTTTATATGAAAGTTGTTAACGCTAAAATTAAATTCGAAAGAGATGCAGACGGAAATGTAACGGGATTAATTTTGTACCAAGCAGGAAGAATTATACCTGGAAAGAAAGTTAAGTAAGAATAATTTATTTTAAGTATTTTTACAAGGCGCTAATTTTCTGCGCCTTTTTTGTTAATATTTACGTAACAAATTAGATATTTGTTCGTCTAAAATTGAGTCTTTTTTAAAATTATCAGGTATAAAAATGAAAAAATTATTTATTATTGCTTTAAGTCTAACAACAATTTTCTTAACCGTAAATTGTCAACAGAAAAAATCCAACACCGAAGAAAAACTTTTTACCGAACTTGTTTCCACAAACGTTGATTCCACAATTTCTCCAAGAAACGATTTTTACGATTTTGCCGTTGGTAAATGGTTAAAAAATAATCCTATTCCTGCCGACCAAAGCATTTGGGCGTCGTTTACTATTTTATACGAAAACACCAACAAACAAGTACGAAAAATTGTTGAAGCCGTAGCGAAAGAAAAAGCCAAACGTGGTACAATCGCTCAAAAAGTAGGCGATTTTTATTCAACTGGTATGGATTCGGCAAAAATAGAAAAATTAGGACTTAAGCCTTTACAACCGGAATTTGATAGAATCAGCAAGATTAATTCAAAACGTGATTTAATAAAAGAAGTTGCGCACCAGCACCTTTACACTTCGGCGCCGCTTTTTTATTTTGGCGCCCAACCGGATGCTAAAAACAGCGATATGATGATTGCCGGTCTTACACAAGGCGGTTTGGGATTACCGGATAGAGATTATTATGTAAAGGACGATAAAAGGTCAAAACAAGTACGAGCCGAATATGTAAAATATATGCAAAAAATATTTACGTTACTCGGCGACTCAAAAGAACAAGCTGAAAAAAACTCCGGCGTAATAATGAAAATAGAAACAAGATTGGCCAAACACTCACGAACCAGAGTTGAAAGACGGGACCCAAACAAAAACTACAACAAAATGTCAGTTAACGATTTAGAAAAACTGGCGCCTAATTTTGATTGGAAACTTTTCTTTACATCATTAGGATGGAATAACCTCGGCGATATAAATGTGGGTCAACCCGAATTCTTTAAAGAAGAAAGTAAAATGATAAACGAAATTCCACTACCCGAATGGAAACAATATTTAAGATGGAATTTAATAAGAAGAGCATCTAATTATCTTAATTCGGCATTTGTTAATGCCAACTTTAAGTTTTGGGGCGAGTTTTTACGCGGATCTAAAAAAATGAGACCACGCTGGAAAAGGGTTCTCTCTGCTACAAACGGAGCTCTGGGCGAAGCTATTGGACAGCTTTACGTAAAAAAATATTTTCCGCCCGAAGCCAAAGAACGTGCAAATAAAATAGTTCATACATTATTAGAATCAATGAAGGAAAGTATTCAAAACAATACTTGGATGAGTGACTCTACTAAAAAACAAGCTTTAATTAAATTGGCAGCTTTTGGAGTTAAAATCGGTTATCCCGATAAATGGAAAGACTATTCTAAATTAGAAATTAAGACCGATTCGTATGTACAAAATGTAATGAGATCTAACGAGTTTGATGTAAAAAGAAATTTGGCAAAAATCGGTAAACCGGTTGATAAATCCGAATGGCATATGAATCCCCAAACGGTGAATGCTTATTACTCTCCGCTTAATAACGAGATAGTATTTCCGGCTGCTATTCTTCAACCACCGTTTTATGATGTAAATGCCGACGATGCTACTAATTACGGAGCTATGGGCGCTGTTATCGGTCACGAAATTACACATGGTTTTGACGATCAAGGCAGGCAGTTTGACGCAAAAGGAAATCTAAAAGATTGGTGGACAAAAAAGGATGCGGAAAAATATAAAGAACGGGCACAAAAAATAATTGACCAATTTAATTCCTATGTTCCTATTGATAGTATGCACATTAATGGTCAACTTACTCAAGGGGAAAATATTGCGGATTTGGGCGGCTTAACCATTTCATACAATTCATATAAAAAGACAGACGAATTCAAACAAAACAAAAAATTGGACGGATTTACTCCGACCCAAAGATTTTTCTTCTCATGGGCAAATGTTTGGAAGACCAATATTCGTCCCGCTTTATTAAAACTAAGATTAAAAACCGATCCGCACTCTCCCGGGAAATATAGAGTAAACGGACCTTTAAGTAACTTAACATTCTTTTACAAAGCATTTAACGTAAAACCGGGGGATAAAATGTGGAGACCCGATTCGGTTAGAGTAAAAATATGGTAATTAAAACTATTAAAAAATGAATGTTTTAATTTATAAATAACAAATTAATAATACTTTAAAATAAAATGCGGAATCTTAAAAATAAGGTTCCGCTATAATTTTTTCCCTACCAAAAAACAGCATATAAAACAGCCAAAATAGTCATTAAAATATAAGAACCAATATTAAAAACTTGTCCAGTCTTAAACATTTTGGAAGTTAACGGAATTCCTTTCGGGTCATCAATATCATCGGACGTTGTTAAACTTATTCCGGCAATAATAACCATTGTAATTAATAATGTGTACATCATCTGATCCATCCAGGCTAAACCTATTGCCGGTATTTTTAGTATAAATGCTACAACTATCGATAAGACTACTCCAATTATGGCAGCTTTGTTTGTTGTCTTTTTCCAAAACAGACCCATTAGAAAAACTCCCAATATTCCCGGACTAACCAATCCCGTATATTCTTGTATATATTGGAACATCTGAGGAATATTTCCTAACAACGGAGCAAAAACAACAGCTATTATCAATGCCACTCCGGCTGTTATTCTACCTACTTTTACTAACCTTTTCTCTGATGCATTTTTAGCAAAATAAGGCTTATATATATCCATTGTAAATATTGTTGATGTAGAGTTCAGCATAGATGCAAGTGATGAAACAATTGCCGCCGTTAACGCTGCTAATACCAAACCTTTCAATCCGATAGGTATAAAAGTTCTAATTAACCATGGATATGCTTTATCGTAATTTATTCCGCCGCCGGTTTTCAAAAAAGCTTCTTTTATTCCCGGTATAATTGTTGTCCCTTCCGGTTGGGCAAACAGCACATATGCCACTATTCCCGGTATTACTACCAAAACCGGAATAATTAGTTTCAGAAATGCTGCAAACAATATTCCCCTTTGACCTTCCCTTAATGACTTTGCCGCTAACGTACGCTGAATAATATACTGATTAAATCCCCAATAATATAAGTTTGCTACCCACATACCGCCTATTAAAACAGCTATACCAGGTAAATTAAAATACTGAGGATTATCCGGTTTTAGTATCATGTGAAATTTTTCTCCCGCCGTATTTAGTATATGGGAAAATCCGTGAATAACTCCTCCTTCCGGTGTAACATAGTTAAGCGCTATAATTGTGGTTATTAGTCCGCCCAGTGTTAACAACGCAACTTGAACTATATCTGTCCATGCCACAGCGGAAAGTCCACCCCACAACGAATATGCAGCCGCTATAAAAGCCAAACCGATTATTGCATAAATTATTAAGCTTCCATCGCCCGTCCCAATTATCGTGTCTATGGCTTTTCCACCTAAAAACATGACTGAAGTAAGGTTAACAAATATAAAAAGAGCTACCCAGAAAACAGCCAGAATTGTTTTAAGATTTGTACTGAACCGTTTTTCAATAAATTCAGGTATAGTATATAATCCCTTTTCAATAAATATCGGAAGGAAAAATTTACCTACTATTATTAACGTTAATGCAGCCATCCATTCGTAAGAAGCTATTGCAAGGCCAATTGCAAAACCCGAACCGGACATTCCAATAAATTGTTCCGCCGATATATTGGCTGCTATTAGCGAAGCTCCTATTGCCCACCAAGGTAAAGTTTTTCCTGCTAGAAAATAATCCTCGGAATTCCTTTCATGGTCCTTCTTTGTTCGCGAAACCCATAATCCGAGAAGAATTATTCCAAGAATATAAATTGCGAATACAATAAAATCCAAAGTTGCAAAGTTCATCTGAAACCCATAGTTTTTTAGAAGTATTTTAATATTGAATTATTTAACAAGCATCATCTTTCTTGTTTTTACGTATTTTCCGGCTCTTAAAATATAAAAATATATTCCCGAAGATTCTCCGCTTGCATCCCATTCAACCGAATATGAACCCGGATTTAATTTTTTATTCAGTAATGATTTT
>JALSTI010000276.1 GCA_026983795.1 Melioribacteraceae bacterium | reverse complement strand
GACGAAATAAAATTAAATGTTGAAGATGCAATGTCACTTGAAGATGCACGTTATACATTAACAAAAAAAATAATACTTTACATGAATCCTGTTAAACATAAACCGGAAACAATAGATTCGTTAAAAAAGGTTTTGGAAATGAACGAGGGGAACATTCCGGTTATTGTTTCTGTTGGCGATAACGGATTTAGACGGGATTTTTATATAGATAAAAAAATTGCATTGAATAAAACCGTGTTAAGCGCACTTAAAAAAATTATCGGAAGCGAAGACGTAAAATTTTCTACAATTTAGCTCCGGAATAAATAAACGGACGTAAATTCTTGTTTGTAATAGTTTCTCTTATTTTATAAATTACCCTTTGCTTTTTACAAACGAAGGAAAAATTATGGTTAAAAAATGGGCACTTATTTTAGGAGCTTCCAGTGGATTCGGAGGCGCTTCTGCGGTGGCACTTGCCAAAGAAGGTTACAACATTTTCGGAATTCATCTCGACCGTCAAAGTACAATGCCGAAAGTAAAAACAATAATTAATAAAATTCAAAAATATGGAAGTAAAGCGGTTTTCTTTAATATCAATGCTGCCGATCCGATTAAAAGGGACGATGTTCTTGACGAAATTAAAGAAAGATTTGCTACTAAAGAGCATCCCCATGTTCATGTTTTAATTCATTCCCTCGCTTTTGGTACTTTAAAACCTATTGTATCGAAAACGCCAAACGAATCTATTACCCGCGCACAAATGCAAATGACTTTGGACGTTATGGCGCATGCACTTGTATATTGGACACAAGGACTTATATTGCGGGATCTTTTTGCTCCGGGCGGAAGAATTTTTGCGCTTACAAGCGCAGGTTCGCATCAAGTTATTCCTTATTACGGAGCTGTTTCTGCTGCAAAAGCTGCTTTGGAAGCGCATATTAGACAACTATCCGTGGAATTGGGATATATGAAAATTACTGCCAATGCAATTATGGCCGGAGTTACAGATACTCCCGCGCTGCGTAAAATTCCCGGAAACGATCAAATGAAAAAAGCCGCTCAAATGAAAAACCCGAGAGGCAGATTAACTACTCCTGAAGACGTGGCAAAAGCTATTGTGCTTCTGTGCGATGAAAAAGCAGACTGGATTTCCGGAAATGTGATTGGTGTTGACGGAGGCGAATACAATGTTAATTATATCGGAGACCCTGTTTCGATTCCGTTAAAATAAATAAACTGATTCTCTAACAATTTTAAAATTTAAAATGTTTGAATTTAATTTTACAGAAGAGCAGCAAATGTTGCGCGAAATGGTTCGGGATTTTACAAATAACGAAATAAAACCTATAGCGGCAGATATTGATAAAAACGAGGAAATTCCCGATAGCTTAATAAAACAACTCGGCGAGCTCGGAATTCTGGGCGTAGCCTTTCCCGAAGAATACGGCGGCGGCGGCTTTGGCGAAGTTGGTTATTGTATTACGCAAGAGGAAATAGCCCGCGGCTGCATGTCTACCGCAACATTTATCGGCGCCCATCAGTCAATCGGTTCAAATGCAATTTATTTGGGCGGTAACGAAGAGCAGAAAAAGAAATATTTAGTACCGCTTGCAAAAGGTGAAAAAATAGCTGCTTTTTGTTTAACTGAAGCTCGAGCCGGTTCGGACTCTTTCAATTTAAAAACACATGCGGAATTGGAAGGCGATCATTGGGTGATAAACGGTGAAAAACTATGGATTACCAACGGGGGTATTGCTGATGTTGCTTCACTTTTTGCGAGGACTAAAATGGGAATTTCCGCTTTTATTGTGGAAACCGATACGGATGGTTTTAATCCGGGTCCCGCCGAAAAGAAAATGGGAATTAAAGGAAGTAAAACTAATGCCATTTCTCTCGAAAACGTAAAAGTACCTAAAGAAAATTTAATGGGTAAAGACGGACGGGGTTTTTTAATAGCAATGAAAACTTTGGATGCCGGCAGACTTGGTCTTGGCGCCGCTTGTCTTGGCGCCGCTAAAGAATTGCTGGAAATGTCAACACATTATGCCAAAGAAAGAGAGCAATTCGACCAATCAATAAGTCATTTTCAAGCCGTGCAGTTTATGCTGGCAGAAATGGCAACAATGATTTACAATATGGAATCGATGGTTTATAGAACGGCGGTTGATTACGATTTGAAGAAAAAAATATCTACCCAAACCGCTATGGTAAAACTTTATTGTTCTGAATCGTTGGATAAAATAGCAGATTATGCCGTACAAATTCATGGGGGAATGGGATATTCAAAAGAATTCCCTATCGAAAGATACTACCGGGATTCCCGAATAAATAGAATTTTCGAGGGGACAAACGAAATACAAAAAACAATTATTGCTCATCACGTGTTGAAAAAAAACGGTAAAATATAAATTATAATTCGATTAGGAGTAAAAATTAATATGAAACCAATTACAATTACAGACGATTCTTTTGAAAACGAAGTGTTGAAATCGGATGTTCCGGTTATTATAGATTTTTGGGCGGAATGGTGCAGCCCGTGCCGTTTAATTGCGCCAATAATGGAAGAACTTGCAGAAGAATATCAGGGCAAGCTGAAAGTCGGTAAATTGGATGTAGATAATAATCAACAAACAGCTATTAAATACGGCGTCCGCAGCATTCCTACGGTTTTAATGTTTAAAAATGGTGAAGTTAAAGATGTTGTTATCGGAGCTGTACCAAAAGCAATGTTTGTAGATAAAATTAATAAAATTGTGGAATAATAATAACCCGTGTTCTTCTGCGGAAAAACGAATTAAAAGTTTTTTGGTTAACTTTTATTTTTTCTCAATTTTTTTAGGTTTTTTAACGGATTTGTGTGTATGTTTATCCCGTTAATGATACTTAATTTTTTATTTGATTTAACGGACAATTTTTTTTAATATTATTTCATTAATAAATATGCTCATAGCAAAATATTGCTTTAATACGATATTTAATGAGCGAAACGTTTTAATAACAATATAGGAGGAACTAAATGAGACAAAGGGCTACTATTCTACATGTAAAAAAAATCATTCGTTTTTTCCACCTTTATTAAAAAACCCATGAATTCATTTGAAATCTTAATGAAAGTTGAGAGTTCATATCGTATTTTAAATTTATAATTCAGGAGGTCTTATGCTAGAAAAAAGCAAAATACAAATTCTACTCATTCTAAGCTTCAGCATAGTACTGTTCTTGGTTGGATGTGTTGATACTAGCGTTAACCCGATTCCGGATAGTTTTAATTTCCGAAGTCAGGTTAAAGTTGTCAATTTAGCCGGTCAATCGGCTACTATCGACTTGATTAACAAATCCGGCGATAAAACATCATTCGGTACTGTTGCCTTCGGAGCTGAAAGTCAGGGAGGATTTAAGGATATCCCTGCAGGTTCAAAAACTTTAATGTTTAATTCCGAATCTTATAAAGTAACTACTGAAACCGACCGGAAAATCAGGTTATTTGTAATGGGAGCTACCAGTAGTGAAAGACATGTGGTTAAATTAACGGAAAGATATATTTTCCAAACTAAAAATTCACCCAATAATGAAGACCTCTATCCCAAAGATTCTGCGGTAGTTGCCTTTATTAACGGTTCGTTTGATGCATCTATTGATGGTTTGCATGCAACGGCGAATGGTATAGACACAACAATCACCTTTGCTTCGAGCGTGGCTCCTGGTAAGGGAATGGGCGGTATTCAATTAAAAGCTGCCGATTATACAATTGGTCTTATGATAGGTGATTCGACTTATACTTCATTCCCGGCCAAGTTAGGATCACAAAACCGTTATACAGCAGTTGCTTATGACTCAACAAACAATCTAAAAGGCAATATCTTCTTAGATGATTAGAAAAAAGTTTAAACATATTGGAGGAAAAATTATGTTCCGAACATTTTACACAACAATACTTTTGTTGCTTATCACTTTCACTTTTGCTTTTGCTCAAACAGGTGTTGGTAGAATTGCCGGTAAAGTGATTGATAAGCAAACGGGTGAAGCACTGATTGGGGCTAACATTATTGTTAAAGGCACCGATTTTGGCGCAGCAACCGATGCTAACGGTGAATACTTGATTACACTTGTTCCCGCCGGTACTTATACGGTCCGCGCTTCTTACATCGGTTACCAGGATGTTGTTTATAACAACATCAAAGTAGTTTCCGGCTTAACCTCAACGGTAAATTTTGCTTTGCCTTCTACCGAAATTGCAACTAAAGAAGTTGTAATTGTTGCAAAAAAACCATTGATCCAAAAATCCGCTACCAACGCTATGAGAATTGTTGGCGCGGAAAATATTAATTCTTTACCTACGCGTGATATCAACGCTATTGTAGCATTACAACCTGGTGTTGTTCAATTGAATGGTATTACTTATATACGTGGTAGTAGAGCAGACGAAACAGGTTATACACTTGAAGGCGCTGATGTAAAAAACATCTTAAGCAGAAACGGTGGTTCGCTTGTTAGCGTTACTCCTGATGCACTTCAAGAAATTCTTGTTCAAGCCGGTGGTTATACCGCTGAGTTCGGTAATGCAAATGCCGGTATAGTCTCTCAAGATTTTAAAACCGGTACCAGCCAATACCACGCTTCACTCAGGGTTGAGACCGATAATTTCGGTAACTATCCCGGTGATAAATTTTTAGGGACTCATTCTTATGGTTATTCCGATTATGTATTAACCCTAAGCGGACCCTTGTTTACGAAAAAATTGAAATTGTTCTTATCGGGTGAAAATAATTTTACCAGAGATTTTAATCCTCATTTCTTCTTCGCTAATCCGGCCGCTTATTCAGACGGTGCATTGTGGGATACTACACATGTTTTTGATACCGGATTTTATGGCGGTAATAAAAAAGATTCCAGAATTTTGACATGGCAAGACGGTAATATTAACGGTAGAATGCGAAACCGGTATACCTTTAACGGTACAGCCCTTTATAATAGCAACCCGTTAATGGTTAGACTTGCCGGCGCTTTTACTTGGCAAAGAAGACAAAGAAACGGACCAACTCTTTTTAATTTGTTTAACAATGAACGAATTGCTCAAACTGACTTTTCAAATTTGTTATTAAACTTAAAAGCTACGTATTTAACCGGTCCTAATTCTTATTTTACCGGTATTATTAATTATTTCAACGGAAGGAGCAAAACTTACGATCCTATTTTTAAAGATAACTATATGGCTTATGCCGATAGTCTTGAAGCTTCAAAAGTTGGAATACAATACCAAAATTACAGTACAGGTCCTGCAAGTTACGATTTTTACGGTTTCCCGTTTAATAGACCGGGAACATTGACTACTACATATAATAAGAGCGAAAACAGCTACATCGGCGGTTCTTTCTCGTATACCGCACAATTCGGAAAACATTCTCTGAAAGCAGGCGCATCTTATCAAAGATGGACCGTTAGAAGTTTAGGAATAGGTCGATCGAGTTCCGTTCTAAGTACGATTAGAAATTCGCCGGACTTGGCAGCAAATCATGACTCACTAGCATTCCTAATTGGAAATCAACTTTTCCGGGCATTTAATAATTATGGTTATGATCCGTTCGGAAACGAAGTGGATTCAGGACCGTTTGCTGCAAAACATCCTGTCTTAGCTTCAGGTTATATAGAAGATAGATTGGAAGTAAGTGATATGATTTTGAATCTAGGTTTAAGATATGATTTTATCGATATGGATAGTTTCGCATGGAAAAATCCGAAATTGCCTGCAATAGATAATGACACTCATTTAATTCCCGATTCCGCATTGGTTAGTGGAAGTACATTTAGTTATCTTTCTCCGAGAATCGGATTCTCTTTTCCGGTAACCGATAGAACGGTATTCCATTTACAATACGGACAATTTGTTCAATCTCCTAGTTTGGATGTTGCTTACAAAGGAATTTATAGAGCAACAGAAATATTGAACGCGGCAAACTTATTTACAGATCCTGTTGCTTATGATCCTCAACCCATAAGAACAACTTCTTATGAGATTGGATTTGCACAACAATTCACTGATTTTGCAGCATTAGATATAACAGCATTTTACAAAGATATTAAAGGTCAGTTACAATACAAAAATATTTTAACCGAACCTGGCGCACCGAGAAGTAAATATGCTGCTTTTGTTAACCAAGACTTTGCAACAACAAAAGGTGTGGAAGTTAGCTTAAGAGTAAGAAGAGTAGCAAGGGTAGCTGCCCAAGTTAACTATACATATCAAAATGCAGAAGGTACAAACTCATTTTCTGCCAGTGGCTTGGGTTCAACCGAAGTTAGCAATCAAGTGCCTACGGTTTTATTACCTTTGACTTATAATTTTACTCACAGCGGTAATATTAGTGTTGATTATAGATTTGGCAAGGATGAAGGCGGGCCATTGTTAGAAAGACTTGGGGTTAACCTGTTATTTACATTTAACAGTGGACATCCATTTACTTTTGCAAGAAATCTTGGTTTAGGTCAAAGTTCTGCATGGACGGGTGGTTTAATTCCTGCTGTCGATACAAGAGGCAGACGACCGATTGGACCGGTAAACAGCGCAACTACTCCTTGGCAATATAATTTGGATCTTAAAGTTGATAAAACTGTTTCTATCGCAGATTTCGACGTTAACTTTTATGTATATGTAAGAAATGTATTTAATACAATGAATGTTATCAACGTATATCAAAAAACAGGTAATGCATATGACGATGGTTTCTTAAATTCACCTGACGGACAACAAATTATTGCCGGGTCAAGATATACAGAGCGATTTGCCGATTTATACAGAGCGATTAATTTGCGTAACAGGGAAGCAGCATTTAGTGTTTATGGGTATGACTTATTCTCAGCGCCAAGAACAATACGCGCTGGTGTTTTAATTAATTTTTAAGTCAAATTTTATTACCTCATAGAATTTTAAACTTGTGGAGGTTTGGTTATATGAAAAAATTAAATATTTTTAGCTTAATAGTTCTAATCTTATTTTTCGGTTTCCAGTATAATTCGTATGCGAGTTATAAGGGTAAACGAAATAAGAAAAATAAATTAAATAAGATTACAGTCGATCCCGGGCAAAGTGTAATGGATATAAACAACATTACTTCCTGGGTGAGCGCTGAAGGTTTCCATGATTGGGTCGTTGCTTCTTCATGGAACGGAGCATTCCCAAATGGGGTGAATGCTGGCGCAATATTTTCCGAGGGAATCGTTTGGGGAGGTCAAGTAAATGATGGTTCTTCACCGCTGATTCGCGTTAACGGTAATACATACGGTACCGGATGTAGACCAATTACACGCTTGTACAGAGTAAGACCGGATTATAAAACAGGAGATTTAACCAGGGACGCTGCTTCCTTCTTTGCAAAAGCATTAGGAGCGGTAACCGACGGTGACATTCAACAACTGCGTGATCAGTATGCTAAAGACTGGAATGAATGGCCTGCTGACGAAGGCGCAATGTATAAAGATGTTGACGGTGACGGAAAATATGATCCTAATATTGATATTCCCGGAGTT
The DNA here is from genome assembly GCA_026983795.1 of Melioribacteraceae bacterium. Classification (GTDB taxonomy): domain Bacteria; phylum Bacteroidota; class Ignavibacteria; order Ignavibacteriales; family Melioribacteraceae; genus BMS3ABIN04. The sequence goes on along the minus strand of JALSTI010000276.1, from coordinate 24,900 downwards.
CCCGGCGCTGCGCAAACTATCTTTATTAAATATGATGATGCTTTTTCGGCATCTCTTTATGCTTCGCCACCGATTGGACTTGAAGTAACGGAAACTTACTGGGCTTATGCTTATTCCGGAGCTTTGGGAAATGTTATTTATAAAAAGGTAGATATAGTTTATAAAGGAACTTCAACTTCTGCAGCTAATTCTACAATAGACAGTATGTATATTGTACAATGGGCTGATCCGGATGTTGGTAACTCTACCGATGACTTTGCAGGTTGTGATACAACATTAAACTTAGGTTATGCATACAGTTCGCAAGCTACGGATGCTACCTATGAAGGTTTAGGCTTAGCTCCTCCTGCTGCGGGTTATGACTTTTTACAAGGCGTTTCAAAATTTACCGGAAACCCTGCAGATAGCGCAATATTTAACTTAAAATGGCGTAAAGGGTATAAGTATGTTAATCCGAAACCGATGAGCTCTTTTGAATATTTTGCAGCCGGTGGTACTTGGAGCGACCCGGGGTTTGACTATTCCGGTACATTGGAATTTTATAATTTGATGAGAGGAAAATTACCTATTCCCCGTTATCCTACGGGAGCTCCGTTCCCCGAATCCGTTGCGGATGTAACCTCTTTCGGTACTTATTTGTTAGATGGTGACCCGGTTGCAGGCACAGGCAAAATTGACGGTAGTGTTGATGGTCCTGGCGACAGACGAATTATGGTAACAAACGGTCCTATCACAATGAGTATTGGCGATACCGCGCAAGTAGTATTGGCTTTGGTCGGCGGTTTAGGTACCGATAATTTAAGTAGTATAACTCAAATGAAAACTAATGATAATACTGCTCAAATAGTTTTTGATCAGTTATTTAAATTACCCTCTATAGATCCACCTGCTGTTTCTGTAACACCTTTACATAATAAGATTGTTCTTAACTGGGGTAGTGATCAAACGAGTGTGAATAAAATCGAGAGTTTTTCAGATCAAAATTACAATTTTGAAGGATATATGGTATATCAATTACCCGGTCCTTCCGCAAGTCCCAAAGACGGTGTATTGCTTGGAACCTGGGATGTTAAAGATGGAATAACGGCTGTATATGATACGGTTAAAGATGTAAACGGTGTAGATATTCCGGTTTTAGTTGCTGATGGTAAGGATAACGGAATCAAACGGTTCTTATTAATTGATCAAGATGCTGTAAATAAAACCGCATTAAGGGACGGGCAGTCTTATTACTTTACGGTAATTGCTTATGCTGTTAACCCTAGCCCGCTTTTACCGTTCCATGCATTAAAATCTTCTGCGGTAACTCTGCAGGTAACTCCTCAGCAGCCAGACCCTGGAGTAAGATATTCCGGATCATTTGGTGATACTTTGGCGGTTACCCGACTTTCCGGGGCAAGTGACGGAAGCGTTACGGCTATTGTTGTTGACCCGAGTAAATTAACCGGTATGTCGTATACAGTTTCGTTCGACACGGTTGGCGGAGTAAATACATGGAAAGTTACCCGTGAAGACGGAAAAGATGTCTTAACCAATCAAACTGATCAAGATGCAGATGCCGCTTCTCCTATTGCAGATGGTATTCAATTCTTAGTATCCGGCGCTCCATTAGGATTTACCAATTTTGAAGTTACTGCTAATGCTAACGGACCTTTAGATCCACCGGCAGGCGCGGCAGCTGATTACTTCGGATTCCCTGGATTGGGAAGAACTAATATAGGAAATCAACAAACTAATGGTTCTGCCTGGTTTATTAATAGCACAAGTGCAGACGCTCCGGATTATGATACTTTTGTTTCTCGAATTACTCAATATAGCGGTGGTTTGGGCGAACCGGATCAAGGCTTGGCTGCATTAGTACCGGATGACTTCGAAATTAGATTCACTGCTACCGGTAGTGACGGTTTTATAGGATTTGGCGATACAGTTCATCTTGGTATTGTTCATTTACCGTTTGAGGTATGGAACATTGGCGATCCTAATGATCCTTCGGATGACTTCCAGATGTTTGTTCAAATGTTAGATTTTAACGAAGACGGACAATTTGATTATTCAGGCGCCGATCATGGTGTTTCCAGCGCCGACAACGATCCTTATACAGACGGTATTTACACAATAATGCCGTTAGATAGAACACCCGGATCAGACGGATACAATAAATTAGTCGCTGCTGCGCAAGCAGATCCTGCAGGATTCGACGGAAATTTTGTTTGGGCATTTAAATATCCTGGCGATCCTTATAATTCGGAACCCGGATTTATGCGTGTTGTATTAGTAAACTGGAATGGCGGTACAGTTCCCGACGGTCCGTTTGACGCTCTGTTGCCGGAAGTCGGAACCGTTTTCCATATAGCTACTACTAAGCCAAATACTCCGAAAGATAAATTCAAAGTAGAAGCCCCTGCTAATGTTTCGGATATTAATCTTGCCAAAGCAGATGTGGAAAAAATAAATGTATTCCCGAATCCTTATTATGGATTCCAAAACAGGGAAACTTCAAGAGACAATCACTATGTAACTTTTAATCATTTACCTGACGAGGCAACTATCAGAATATTCGATCTTAGTGGTGTGTTAGTTAAAACTATTCATCACGTATCATCGAGCGGACAATTTGATAGATGGAACTTACAAAATGATAGTAATCTTCCAGTTGCAAGTGGTATTTATATAGTACATATTGATATGCCGAAACTTGGGAAAACAAAAATTCTTAAGTTGGCAGTGGTTCAAGAACAACAAATATTGAAAGTATATTAATTTTATTTAAGGTGTGAGCGCATATTCGCTTGCACCTTATAAAATTTTATTTAATAATTGGAGGAAATTATGTCTCAACTAAATAGACTATTTTATATGCTGATAATAGTGAGCTTCTCCGCTATTGTTACTTTTGGTAGTGGTAATAACCGTGCCGGAACATCAGCTGCCCCGGAATTAAGAATTCCTGTTGGAGCAAGGTATTTGGCTATGGGAGGATCTCAAATTGCCGGCGTAACTGGTCTCGAAGCAATTTATTGGAATCCCGCAGGTGTCGATTTTAGTCAATCCAGCGCTAGTGCTATGTTTTCTTATCGTAAGTACATTGCCGATATGAATGTTGGTTTTATTGCGGTTAGTGGCAAAATGGGTGATCTCGGCAGTTTGGGATTGGCTTTTAGATATCTTGATATCGGAACAATTAATGTTACAACTATGGATCAACCGGATGGTACCGGTCAACAAATTAATCCTAGCTTCTTTGTTTTGGGATTAACTTATTCAAAAGTATTGACAGATAGAATCTCTATCGGTGTTAACTTTAACATCATTAATGAAAGTTTCGATAGAGCTGAAGCTTCCGGTTTTACATTTGACGCCGGTGTTCAATACAGGGATTTGTTTAGTGTTCCCGGACTTGATTTAGGTATTGCAGTTAAGAACTTAGGCGGTTCTATGAAGTATGGCGGAAATGCTACTTTTATTCAAGCTGATGCTACTTCTTCTTCAAGAGGTCCTACATTCTATCAGTTTGCAGCCGCTGAAAATCAATTCCCGTCTGAATTAGGATTGGGATTGTCTTATACCCGTCAATTAGACGAACTTAATAATTTTACCGTTTCGGCATCGTATAATAATAATAATTATGCTTATGATGACTATAAAATCGGATTAGAGTATTCGTACGATAAAACTTTCTATGTTAGAGGCGGTTATCTTTTCTCACCGCAAGCAACAGATAATTCCCCTAATATTTTTGAAGATTTCACATTGGGTGCCGGAATTAATTTGAATCAAGTTAGCGGTTTGGATTTATCGGTAGATTACGCTTATGTACCTGTTAAATATTTTGAATCTAACCATGTTTTCTCGCTAAATATCGGTTTCTAAGATTCAATAATATTTCGATATTTTTCATAAACGGTTTTGCTTGGTTAAGCAAAGCCGTTTTTTTTTCTTAATCATGTTCTACACATTAATTTTATAACTAATCTTAAACTGATAAGGTACTTTTTTTCTCTCTTTTTTTTAAAAAATCATATTGGTAATTTAATTACAACAAATTAAAAGTAAATGATTTTATTATTTTAGAAAGTATTAAATATGAAGTATTGATAAAGACTTTAATATTAATATAATACTGCCCGGTAATTTTGATGATTAATAATATTACATAGAGGCAAAAAATGAGAAAAATCATTGCCCAAACAAGCATTTTAGTCATCTTTTTAATAGCTATCCTGAACACAACAATATTAGCCCAATTCCCGCACTTAAAGCAAAAGAAGTTATCCTTATTGAAACTGCAAAAAAATGATTATGACGAAAGTGTGATAGATGTTGGAAATATTACAAGTTGGGTAAGCGCAGAAGGGTTTCATAATTGGGTCTTTGATTCTCATTGGAACGGAGCATACCCAAATGGAGATAAAGCCGGAGTTGTATTTAGCGAAGGAATAGTTTGGGGCGCACTTGTTTATGACGGACAAAATCAAAAAGTAAGGGTTAACGGTAATACATACGGTTCGGGTTGTAAACCAATAACAAGATTGTATAGGGTTAGAAGCGATTATAAAACAGCAAATCTTAAGATGGATGCGTCGAATTATTTTAAGAAACCAATTGAGAAAGTTAGTAAAGAAGACATAAAAAAGTTAAGGGATTTATACGAAAAAGATTGGAATGAATGGCCGTCGGAAGAAGGAGCAATTTATATGGATGTTAATAATGACGGTAAATATGAGCCAAAGATTGATATTCCCGGTGTGCCGGGGGCTACGCAAACCATATTTATAAAATATGATGATTCGGATTCTGAAAATTTGTATCAATCAAAACCAATTGGTCTTGAGGTTACGGAAACATATTGGGGTTATAATTATACAGGCACATTAGGTGAAGCTATATTTAAGAAAGTAGATATAGTTTATAAAGGGACATCAAAATCGGCGGCTAATTCTTACATTGATAGTATGTATATATGCCAATGGTCGGATACTGATCTGGGAAATTGGAGTGATGATTTAGCCGGATGTGATACGGTGTTAAATTTGGGATATACGTACAACGGTGAAAGTGAAGATAAAGTTTATTCATCTATTGGGATGCCGCCTCCTGCTGCCGGCTATGTTTTTCTTAACGGGGTATCTAAATATACCGGGAATCCGCAAGATAGCGCGATTATTAATTTCAAATGGAGAAAAGGATACAAATATGTAAACCATAAACCGATGAGTTCGTTTATACATGATGCTTCCGGAAATACATGGGTCACACCGGAGTTTAGCTATAATGGAGCTTTGGAGTATTATAGCATTATGAGAGGTAGATTGCCTTCCCCAAGATATCCGAGAGATTCTCAATTCCCTGATAGTTACGGTATTACAACTCCATTCGGCACATATTTACTTTATGGTGATCCTGTGACAGGAACAGGAATTATTGACGGTACAATAGACATACCATCTGATAGAGTTTTATACTTGATGACAGGTCCTTTTAAAATGAATTTAAATGATACGGTTGAGACTTTTATAGCTTTGGTAGGAGGAGAAGGGAACTCATATTTGAACAGTATAACTGAACTTAAACAAAATGTAAAAAGAATACAAAAGTTCTTTAATAGAGAACTCAGGGTTCCCAAAATTCAACCGCCTGAGTTTAAAGTGACCGGTTTGGACAGTAAAGTAATATTGGAATGGGGATTATCTCAACAAGGAATAAATAGGGTGGAAAATTTTTCAATGGACGGATATAATTTTGAAGGATATGAAATTTATCAATTACCGTCAAAAACAGCAAGATTGGAAGAAGGTGTAAAGATAGGAAATTACGATTTAGTAAACGGTGTTACTGCAATTTATGATACTATTAGAGATTTTAATTATGTAAAAATACCGGAATTGCGCATAGACGGAAAAGATAACGGATTAGTTAGATACATTACAGTAACAAGAGACTCGTTAAAACATAAAAAGTTAGTAAACGGACAAGAATATTATTTTACCGTTGTATCGTATGGTTATAATCCTTCACCCATATTTCTATTCCATTCAATCCAGTCTACCGCTAATATTAAAATGGTAATACCTCAAATTGAACCGCCGGGAATAAGATACGGAGCAGAGTTGGGCGATACACTTTTGAGCATGCATTCCGGACAAAGCGAAGGTAAACTTTTCCCAATAGTAATAAACCCGAAAGAAACCGACGGGAAAACATATCAGATAACATTCGATACACTCAATAAAAATATAGTATGGAATTTAAAGGAAAAAAATAGCGGAACAATATTAATAGAGAATCAAATAAATCAAAAAGGTGATAATGATTATCCGGTAATCAGGGGAATCTTACCCAAGGTAATAAGTCCGCCTAAAGGGATAAAGAAGCTTGAATTTAAAGGTGATACTTGGATTTACATAATAGGTTGGGGAGGGAACCAATTATATGGTAGAGCAGTTATTGGCGATAAATTTTGGAATAGAAATGAGGGGATATACAAATATCTTCCTGTAGAATTAAGATTTACGGGAGGCAGTGGTTCTGAGGTGCCTTCGGAAGAAAACGGATGGTCGCAAGGAGCCGTTTACAGAAAAGATAAGAATTATGAATATTCGGGAATAGGCTGGATGCCGTTTACCGCATGGGATATAAGCGACAGCTTAAATCCGGTACAATTAAATGTTTCTTTCGTTGAGGATTCCATAGAGGGAAACGCAAATCTGAAATGGGATTTGGGTTGGAACGGAAGCAAATATCCTTTTTCGGGCGGGAATGAATATATACTCATAAGCAATACATTATATAATCCGTCGTTTTATAACCAGAAAAATAATGCAACCCAAAATGGCAATATGTATTTTATTTGGCCGCTCAAAAAGGGTGGAAACAATTATTTAGCAAACAAATTTTCAATTATATTCATACCTAATAAAATTAATTTGCCCGGCGATGTTTTTGAATTTACGGCTCCTAAAGTAAAGAAAAACAATGAACTGGCTAAAGAAGACGTGGAAAAAATTAATGTATTTCCAAATCCATATTACAAATTGGAATCAAATATTGAAAATATAAATTCCGGATATGTAACCTTTAGTCATTTACCAGAGGAAGCAATCATCAGAATATTTGATATAAGCGGAGTACTGGTAAGAACAATACACCATAAAAAAACAAGCGGACAATTTGAAAGATGGGACTTAAAAAACGATTATAATAAAGCAGTTGCAAGCGGTATATACATAATAAACATCGATATGCCTGAATTAGGGAAAACTAAAATTCTTAAATTTGCCCTTGTCCATTAAACCAATAATTTTTACTTGTTGATTTTCTCGATTTTTATAGTAATACTTATTCTTCAATTTATTTAATTTATGTGAATCCTGAGGTATGAATAAAAAGAATATAAAAATCATTAGTTTAGTTGTTTTAGTGGTATTTGCCGCAATCTACTTGTTAATCCGTTTACTCGGTAATTCAAATTCTTTCAATGTTGAAAAAATAAAAGGGAAATGGGGCGGCTTATTAAAAACACCTTCCCGGAATTATTTAATTTATGCAGATATTGGATTAGATAGCAACAACCATGCTTATGTTAAGCTTTCTAGTCCGAGACAACGAAAGTTTAATGTTCCAACCGATAGTTTAGTAATTGATGATAATAAAATAAGCTTTAATGTAAACGATTTTTTTGCGGAATATAAAGGCGAATTTGTTGAAGACAGCAGCAAAATTAGAGGAGTATGGCATCAAAAAAAAATCTATTCGCCTTTGGTATTTTACCGGGCTGACGAGCTGGCAAGAATTGACAGACCCCAATGTCCTTTTAAACCTTACCCTTATAACAGCGATTCGGTCAGTTTTGTAAATAACGTTGATAGTGTTAAACTTGCCGGTACTTTAACATATCCCAAAAACAAAGGCAAACATCCCGCTGTTATTCTCCTTAGCGGAATCGGTCCGCAGGATAGAGATGAAACCATGTACCGTCATAAACCCTTTATGGTTATTGCAGATTATTTAACAAAACAAGGTTTTGCCGTTTTACGGTATGATGACCGTGGTAAAGGTAAATCCGGCGGGGATTATTATTCCTCCACAATACAAGATTTTGCAAATGATGCTTTATCCGCGCTTAAGTTTTTAAAATCCCAACCGTTTATAGACAGTACAAAAATAGGTATGATTGGTTTTAATGAAGGAGGCTTAGTTTCCTCAATTGTAGCTTCAAAAGAAAACGACTTAAAATTTATTGTCCTTCTTTCAACGCCGGGTTTAAATGGAAAAGAGATTTTGCTTACGCAAGCCACAGAAATTCCGCGTAAAATAGGCCTTCCGGAAAAAGAAGTGAGGCAAGACTCCGCTTTTAATCATACTATTATCAATATTATTAAAAGTACACCCGATACGGCAAGAGCCAGAGAAAAACTTATTGATGCCTATAAAAAATTCAGAGCTAATTTAAATCCTAAAGATTTATTTAGAAAAAAATATGCCGTCAAAACTTTTCGCAATCAGATGAAATTTATGTTAACTAATTGGTTCCAAAATTATATAAACTATAATCCCGTTAAGTATATTGCTCAAATTAAATGCCCGGTTTTAGTATTGTACGGCGAAAACGATGTTCAAGTGGACCCACACAAAAACTTGGATGTGGTTCTTAACGCTTTGAAAAGCGGCGGAAATAAAAATGTGGAAGGTAAAGTTTTGCCCGGATTTAATCATTTTTTCCAAAGCAGTTCAACCGGTTTGCCAAATGAGTACGGTAAAATAAAGGAAACATTTTCACCTGACGTTTTGAAAACAATTTCCGATTGGATTAACCGGTATATTCAAAATAATGCGTAATTAATTATTTCGGTTTTTACTTGTTGTCTTTTTTGAATATTGATACTCGTTTTTTCCACTTTACAACATTATGCCAATTACTTATTTTTAATATAATAAAATGTAAATATTGGGATAAAAATTCTTTTGAGTCCATAAAATATCCCGGATATGATTATTAATTATTTGGTAAAATTAAAATGCAAAGGTCTTTAATTAAAAAAGTTTTACTTTCATTCTTTCTTTTGGTAATCAATACCGCGGCGCAAAACAAATTAAATTTTAATTTTGATTACGCCGACTTCGTATATGATTCAACATCAAATTATTTAGAAATTTATTACTCGTTCAATCTGAAAAATTTAACCGTTCAAGAAGAAGGGAATACTAAATTCGTAAAAGCAAAACTTAGCATTCAGCTTCAAAATACAGACACTGACGAGCTGGTAATTAACAAACAATGGGTACTAAACAAACCCATTAAAGATTCTAACGATGTTAAAAAATTATCTTTGGGCGTTTTGGGTTTTGTGGTTCCCGCCGGGTCCTATAAATTAAAACTTGTAGCGGTAGATAGCCAAAATGATGATCATTCATACAATCAGACCGAGGATATAAATATTGTACCGTATTTAACCGATGAAATGGCAATTAGTAATATTGAGTTAGCACAAAATATTAAAATGAATTCTAAAGATTCTACTTCTATGTTTTATAAAAACAGTCTTGAAGTCATTCCAAATCCGGCTATTCTTTACTCAAACGTTGCACCCGTTTTATTTTTCTATTCCGAACTCTATAATTTAAAAAACTATTCCAAAGTTCCTAACCTTGAATTTTCTCAAGTTGTGTATAACAGTCTTGGTGAATCTGTTTATTCCAAAATGAAAAAGATAGGTACTAAATATAATTCGATTGTGGAAGTTGGCGCAATTAATTTGAAGAAACTTCCAACCGATAGTTACAATATTAGCCTGATACTTAAAGATACGTTATCGAAAAAAGAATTTATATCGTCTAAGAAATTTTTTCTTATCAATCCCGGCGTTAAAAATGTTGAACGTAATACTATAAACTCGAAAGGATATTTGGCAAGTGAATTTTCTGTTTATACCGATAAAGAATGCGATTTGTTATTTAACGAATCAAAATATATAGCCTCAAAAAAGGAAATTGACGGTTACAAAAAATTAGACTCACTTTCGGCAAAAAGGGAATTTTTATATAAGTTTTGGAAAAAAAGAGACCCTTTGCCAAGTACGCCGAGAAATGAATTTAAAAAAGAGTATTTAGATAGAATAAACTATTGTAATGCCCATTTTTCTGCGCTGAATAAGAAAGGTTATAAAACCGATAGAGGAAGAGTTTATTTGATGTACGGTCCTCCCGATCAAGTCGATAGATATCCTAATGAAATCAACTCCAAACCTTACGAAATTTGGCAATATAACTCAATTGAAGGAGGAGTTATTTTCGTTTTCGGTGATATAACCGGTTACGCGGATTACGAATTGCTGCATTCTACAAAACGGGGCGAATTAAGAGATGATGGTTGGCAACGAAGATTATCATCGCGATAGTGATGAATGAAGTTCCAGAATAAGATAGAATTTTTATTATTAAAATTTTTAACAAAAATTCTTTGTATTCCCGGTATTAAAAAAATACCTGAAACCGCAAAGTTATTATCGTTATTTCTTTATTATTTTGTCCCTCTCCGCAAGAATATTATCCGGAAAAATTTTAAAATTGCCTTTCCTGATATTTCCGAAGACGAATTAAAAAACTATACGAAAAAAATCTATTATAGCCTCTCAATTACTTTGGTGGAACTGTTCTGCTTTTTTAAATTTCATAAGGAAACGCTGTTAAACTTAGTGCGGATTGATAACTTGGAGATGATTCAACAAATTTTAAATAAAAAAAAGGGATTGATTTTTTTAACCGCACATTTTGGCAATTGGGAATTAAGCGTTACGGCAATGAGACTCTATTTGAACAAAACAATTCACGTTTTAGCCAAACCGCAAAGAAACGATTTGGTTTTTGCATGGCTAAACAGTATGAGGGAAACTTACGGAAATAAAGTTGTACCGTTGGGTTCTTCCGTTAAAGAAATTTATAAAGTACTGAAAGAAAATGGCATTGTTGGTGTAGTTGGAGATCAACGGGGACATCCCGACGGAATGAGGGTGAAATTTTTTAATAGAGATACAGCGGTATATCCCGGTGCCGCATCATTTGCTATAAAGTTGAACAAACCTGTTTTGTTCGCTCTAATGATACGCTCCGGCGATTTTAAATATAATTTAATAGTTGAACAAATTCCAATAGAGACTTTTGAAGGAACAACCGAAGAAAAGGTTCGCCAAATAAATCAATTTTATATGAGCAGATTGGAACATTATATAAAAAAATATCCCGAGCAGTGGTTTTGGATGCACAATATATGGAAATACTGATGGCGCAAAATATTCTTGTAATTCAAACCGCTTTTATTGGAGATGCAATTTTAACTTTACCGTTAATTCAAGAATTATCTTCAAAATATAATAATAAAATTGATGTGGTTTGTACACCGGTTTCTAAGGAAATTTTTTCGTCCTCGCCCTTTGTTGGGGAATGCTTTGTATTAGATAAAAAGGGAGCGCATAAAAGTTTATTAGCAACAATCAAATTTGCCAAAGCGTTAAGGAAGAAAAAATATCACCATATTTATTCACCGCACCGTTCGTTCAGGTCGTCTGTAATTGTATTTTTATTAAGGAAAGAAAATTCAACCGGATTTGATAATTCCTCGTTCAGGTTTGTTTATAATAATAAAATAAAATACGAAAAGGATTATCATGAAGTATATAGAAATCTTTCGCTGTTAGGAGATTATGATAACGGGAAATGGAAAATTTTACCCTTGGTAAATGTTACGGATAAAGAAATAGCGGAAGTCCGGCAATTTTTGAAAAATACTGACGTTAATAAATTGAAAGTTACAATTGCGCCTGGAACGGTTTGGGAAACGAAACGATATCCGGAAAAGTACTATGTGGAAATCATAAAATTTTTATTAGATAATAATTACGAAGTTATTTTAATTGGCGGCAAAAACGATGTTGAACTTTGCAAATCAATTGAAATGCAATTCAACGGAAAAATTTTTAATTCAACCGGAAAGTTTTCCGTTCCTCAAACCATTTACTTACTAAAAAATTCAAAGTTGTTGATAAGTAACGACAGCGCTCCAACGCACATGGCTATGGCAGCCGATATTCCCACATTAACAATCTTCTGTTCAACTGTTCCTCAATTCGGTTTTATTCCGTATAACAATAAAAGCAGTTTTGTAAGTTATGATAATTTGGAATGCAAACCGTGCGGTATACACGGTCAAAAAAAATGCCCGCTCAAAACATTTGAATGCGGAATTAAATTAGTCCCGGATTTAGTAATAGATAAAATAAAACAACTGTTGCAAATATAATTTTTTTGTTTTCGTATATTTAGGAGTTGAAAAAATAACGAAAGGTTTGCAGCAATTTTAATGAAGAAGATTAAACTAAAAGAACTACTAAATTCAACCGTATATTTTACGCCTACTTTTACCGGAAACCTGACCAAACGGTTTAAGGTAAGTCTTAAAAAAGTCTTGTTTTATGTTGTTCTTTATTCTTTTTTAATTTTTTTATTAACCAGCCTGATTTATTTTTTTACGCCTGCAAGAAAAATTATTCTACTTTTCGAAAACAAGCAGTTAAAAGAACAAGCGTTAAAAATAAAAGATTTGGAAAAGAAAATTGTTTTTTTAACTAAAGAATTGGAAGCTATATCGTCTACAAACCAAAAATTAAAATACGCAATTATGTTAGCCGGATCTGATACATCTGATTCAAATTCTGCCATTTTAGATTCGCTCAGAAAGACTGACGACGGAAAATTACCACCTGGCGGAGGAAATGTTTTTTTCGCATTTACTCATCTTTTGGGTAAGTTTTTTCACATTAATACCGATAATAAAGGTATAATATTCATTAAACCTACAAATGGTTTTATTATTAGAGGTTTTAATCCTAAAAAAGGTCATCTTGGTATCGATTTTGCTGTTAAATCGGGTACGCCGGTTTATGCCAGCGCAGGGGGAATAGTAATTTTTTCCGATTTTACTCCTAATGACGGTAAAAAAATAATAATTCAACACAAAGAGGGATTCATTACAATTTATAAACATTGTTCCAGCCTTTTGAAAAAAGAACGGGATTTTGTTTACCAAGGTGAATTAATAGCATTAAGCGGAAATTCGGGTCTGAACACAACGGGACCGCATTTGCATTTCGAAATATGGAAAAATGGTAAAGCCATTAATCCGGAAGATTATTTATCAATTAGATAGGAGATAATTAATATGGCACTAAAAAGAGAAAATTATACAAACGAAGATGTAAGCATTCTTAGTAATGGCGTTAAAATAGAAGGTAAAATTACAAGCGACGGTAACGTCCGGATTGACGGAAAAGTAGTGGGCGATGTAATAATAAACGGCAACCTTACATTAGGGGAAGGTTCCGAAGTAAAGGGCGAGGTTAAAGCGAAAAGTTTAATAGTGAGCGGAAGAGTTGAAGGAACAATTTCGGCGGATGAAAAATTGACTCTTGAAGCCAGATCATACGTTAAGGGCGATATTGTTACTAAAGTTCTTGTAATTGAGGAAGGTGCAAAATTCGACGGTAAGAGTTCGATGAGCGGAAATTATACTCCGCCTTCAACAGTAAGTAATGAAGCAAAAAAACAACAATCTGTTTAATACTTATAGGGAAATTGGTCCTTATTTAGGCTTAGGAACTCAACTTGCGGCAACTATTGTGCTAATGTTCTTTTTGGGTAAGTGGCTGGATTCTAAATTTGAGACTTATCCAATTTTATCGGTAATTTTTGCATTTTTTGGAGGTGCGGCGGGAATTTATAATTTTATAAAAGCAACAATCGTATTAAATAAGAAAAAAGAAGATGAAAAAAACAGGTAGCCTCCTTCTATTGTTTCTTGCCGTTTCTTATGGAATTATCTCGTTTCTGTATCTGGAAAATATAATTTCTTACCAAAGTTTTATCTCAACAATTTACGCGGGATTATTAAATTTATTAAATTTGGGTTGTGCATATTTATTGTTTAATTTATCCTTGAAAAAACCGAATAAATTATTTGTTCTTTACAACTTAAGCGGAATAGGTATTAGAATATTTTTAATGCTTGCATTGATTGCTTTATCAATAAAATTCTTGAAAATTGATAAATATGCGTTTATATTAGTATTCTTTTTATTTTATTTTGTGTTACTTTCTTTTGAAGTAAGATATATTTTGTCTAAAAAGGATTTAATTAAAGGAAAATCAACCTAAATGATTTGGGAATTAGCTACAACAGTTACCGAAGCCGCTAAAAAAGAAGGCGAGAGCGGGGGCGGATCCGGTTGGATAATGCACCATGTATTGGACTCTCACCAATTGGATTTTTCTCCTTTTGGCGTAATTGATTTACCGCATATAGAAGTTTTCGGCATTGATATTTCAATTACTAAACATATTGTATTTATGTGGTTTGCGGTTATTGTGTTATTTATAATTATCAATTACGTGGCAAAACAACATAAGAAATCACTTATACCTACCGGAATTTCTAATTTAATGGAAATTTTAATTGTTTTTGTAAGGGATGATATTGCAAAAGCAACAATTGGCAAAGGATACGAAAAATTTCTTTCTTATCTTCTAACGGTATTTTTCTTTATCCTTTTTTGCAATCTTACAGGCTTAATTCCCTACGGTAATACACCCACAAGTAATATTGCAGTAACGGCAACCTTGGCTACGCTTTCTTTCATTGTAATTCAAGCAGGCGGAATGATGAAAAACGGCGCTTTCGGTTATTTTAAAGGATTAATTCCTCATGGAATTCCTATGTGGTTATTACCGATAATGATAGTAGTGGAATTTTTGGGATTGTTTACAAAACCATTTGCATTGGCTGTGCGTCTTTTTGCAAACATGACTGCCGGTCACGTTGTTATTTTTGCATTAATCGGTTTGATTTTCATTTTGAAAACATATTTTGTAGCTCCGGTTTCTGTATCGTTTGCATTGTTTATATTTTTATTGGAAATTTTAGTCGCTTTAATTCAAGCATATATTTTTACGGTGCTTTCATCAATTTTTATAGGGATGGCAGTTCACCAAGAACATTAATTTTTTATACAATAACTATAACTCGTAATAAAACTTTAAGGAGGTAATTCAATGGATATGGCATTTTTAGCAGCTGGATTTGGAGCCGGATTAGCAGTAATTGGTGCCGGACTTGGTATTGGAAAATTAGCAAGTTCCGCAATGGATGCAAGCGGTCGTCAACCCGAAGCTTCCGGCGATATTAGAACTTCAATGATTATTGCAGCTGCGCTTATCGAAGGTATTGCACTTTTTGCTCTTGTTATCTGTATTTTATTAGCGCTTAAATAATTAATATTTTTTCGTCAAGAAAAATTAAGGTATCAATTAAATGGCATCAATATTAAATTTTGCTGTTCTTGCATTTTCCGAAAGTGAAAAAGTCGGCAGCCCGCTGGATATTAATCCAGGTGTAATAATATGGACGACTGTCACTTTTCTTTTGCTTTTATGGGTCCTCAAAAAAACAGCTTGGAAACCAATACTTAATTCTTTAAGCGAGCGGGAGAATTTCATAAAAGATTCTTTGGAAAAAGCCGAATCGGCAAAAAAAGAAGCTGAAGAACTATACAAAAAAAATCAAGAAAATTTAGCCCGCGCAGAACAGGAATCTCAAAAGATTATTGAACAAGGCAGGGAATATGCCGAAAATCTTAAAAAGCAGATTCTTGAAGAAAGTAAATTGGAAGCAAAAAAAATGATTGCAGATGCATCAGCCGAAATCGAACGGAAGAACCAGGAAGCTTTCAATAATCTTAAAAATCAAATTGCGGAAATTGCAGTTGGCGCAGCCGAGAAAATAATTAAAGAAAAACTTGACGAAAATACTCAGAAACAACTTGTAAGTAAATATATTAATGAAATAGCGAAGAGTTAGAATGAGTAATTTTACTATTTCCACAAGATATGCCAAGGCGTTTTTGGAATTTAGCGAAGAAAAAAATATTTTCGAAACTGTTTCCGGTGACGTTGAATTAATATTCAATACTTTTAATGCATCGCGGGAATTGAGATTGGCTATCTTAAACCCTGTAATTAGCAATAGTAAAAAGAACGATATTCTAACTGCGCTTTTCGCAAACAAAATTGATGGCGAAACCTTGAACTTTCTCCAATTTTTAATCGATAAAAATAGAGAGGAAGTTCTGTTCGATACATTGAAAAGGTTTTTAGAATTAAGAGACGAAAAACTGAATATTGCAAATGTTTTAGTTACTAGTCCGGTTGAATTGTCGGAATCTCAAAAAGAAGAACTAAAACGGAAATTGGCAGTTTATACGGGAAAAAACGTGAAAATGAATTATAGAATTGATAAAAGTATTTTAGGCGGATTCATAGTTAAAATTGGAGATACTGTGTTAGACGCTTCCGTATTGCATCAATTGGTATTGTTAAGGAAAAAATTACTTAATCAAAGTTATAACTTAAACTAAAATTAAAACTTAAAGGAAAACGAAATGGCTGAAGTTAGACCGGATGAAGTTTCATCTATTCTTCGTCAACAACTTGCTGGTTTTGAAAGCGAAGTTGATGTTTATGATGTGGGTACCGTTCTATCCGTAGGCGATGGTATTGCCAGGGTGTATGGACTTTCTCAAGTAATGGCAAGCGAGCTTGTTGAATTCCCTAACGGTATTATCGGAATGGTTCTTAACCTCGAAGAAGATAGCGTTGGTTGCGTGCTGTTTGGAGATAGCGATTTAATTAAAGAGGGTGATACGGTTAAAAGAACCAAACGCGTGGCTTCTATGCCGGTTGGCGAGAAATTTTTAGGTAGAGTTGTTAACCCGTTGGGTTTACCGGTCGATGGTAAAGGACCGATAGAACAAGAAAAATATATGCCTATTGAGCGTAAAGCTCTTGGCGTAATTTACAGGCAACCTGTTAAAGAACCTTTGCAAACCGGTATTACTGCAGTTGACGCTATGATTCCAATCGGTCGGGGACAAAGGGAACTTATCATCGGCGACCGTCAAACAGGTAAAACAGCCGTAGCTATAGATACCATAATTAATCAAAAATATACCCACACCGAACAAGCTAAAGCTGACGGTGTTGATCCCGTTTATTGTGTTTATGTTGCTATCGGGCAAAAAAATTCTACTGTGGCTCAAGTAGTTGCTAAGCTGGAAGAACATGGCGCAATGGATTTTACTACGGTAATTTCTGCCGGTTCATCCGATCCGGCTCCGCTTCAATATATTGCTCCTTATTCCGGGGCAACTTTGGGCGAATATTTTAGAGATAACGGTCGACATGCATTGGTAGTTTATGATGACCTTTCCAAACAAGCGGTAGCTTACCGCGAATTATCTTTATTATTAAGAAGACCGCCGGGACGCGAGGCTTATCCCGGTGATATTTTTTATTTGCATTCAAGACTTTTAGAAAGAGCGTCGAAATTAAGCGATGATTTAGGCGGAGGAAGTTTAACGGCTCTTCCCATAATTGAAACACAACAAGGTGACGTATCGGCTTATATTCCTACTAATGTTATATCAATTACCGACGGACAAATTTATTTGGAACCAAACTTATTTAATGCCGGTGTGCGCCCCGCAATTAACGTTGGTATTAGCGTTTCCCGTGTGGGCGGTAATGCTCAAATTAAAGCTATGAAAAAAGTCGCGGGTACACTTAAACTGGATTTGGCGCAATACCGAGAATTGGAAGCCTTTGCTAAATTCGGCTCCGATTTGGATAAAGCTACCCAAAGAACTCTTGCTAAAGGTGAGCGCTTGGTTGAATTGTTAAAACAAGGACAATTTTCACCGGTTCCGGTTGAAAGACAAGTAGTTAGCATTTTTATAGGCACTAACGATTATCTTGAATCTATTCCTGTTAGAGATATTAAAAGATTTGAAAAGGAAATTTTAGAATATATAGATTTAAAGTATCCTGAACTTTATGATAAAATTAGGACAAAAAAACAGTTAGACGACGAAATTATTGATACAATGAGAAAAGCTGCCGACGAATTTATTGCTAAGTTTAAAACAAGCGAATAAACTGATTTTTATTGTGTAAAATTTGATGCCGGGATATTCCATTCCGGTATTATTTTATAATAAAACCAAATGAGAAAATGGCAACATTACGCGAAATAAAAAGAAGAATTATCGGCGTTCAAAATACGCAGCAAATTACAAAAGCTATGAAAATGGTTGCGGCAGCAAGATTAAAAAGAGCGCAAGATAATATTATTAATGCCCGACCATATTCCAGAAAGTTGACGCAAGTATTAAATCATTTGTTGACTGCCGAAAAGAATATTGACAATCCGCTTTTGGATAAAAGAAGTTTGGAGAAATTAGCTATAGTTATAGTAACATCGGACCGTGGATTATGCGGCGCATTTAATATGAATATTATTCGCGAAGTTGAAGATTTGATAGAAACCGATTATGCTAATTTGGTTGATGTTGAAAATATTCAACTCTATACAATTGGCAAAAAAGGTTACGATTATTTTAAACATTCAAAATTTAAAATTGCAAAATCTTACACGGGAATTTTCGGAAAATTAAAATTTGATTTCGCATCTTCATTCATGAAAGAAATGGTTTCAAAATTCTTGAACGGGGAAGTGGACAGAGTTATTGTTGTATTCAATGAATTTAAATCCGTGATTCAACAGAATTTAAAAGTCGAACAACTTTTGCCTATTGAATTAAACCGTAACGAAGAAGAACTAAAGTTGCATGCCGAATATATTTACGAGCCGGACAAATCCAGTATTATTAATTCAATTTTACCAAAATATCTTAATGCAACAATTTGGAAAGTACTTCTTGAATCTTATGCGGCGGAACTTGGTGCGCGGATGACAGCTATGGATATGGCTACGGAAAATGCTAAAGAAATGATAAGAAGTTTGAAAATTAAGTTTAACAAAGAAAGACAAGCGTCAATTACAAAAGAAATTATCGAAATCGTTTCGGGAGCAAACGCTCTTAAGGGAACTTGATTTCTTGATTATTAATTTAATTTTTTTATTTTAAATATATTACAAATAGAATGCTAGAGGATTTAACCCTTAAATTTGATAAAGCTCTTAAAAAAGTTACCGGACAAGGGCGAATAACCGAAAGCAATATTTCCGATACATTAAGGGAAATTAGAAGAGTTCTTTTAGATGCCGATGTAAATTATAAAGTTGCTAAACAATTTATTGAGGATGTTAAAGCTAAAGCCCTTGGAAAAGAAGTTTTAGCTTCCGTTACTCCCGGTCAGCTTATTACCAAAATTATTTTTGATGAGTTGACTAAATTAATGGGAGGGGAAGGCAAGGAGCTTAAAATTAATCCTAACGGACCCACGGTAATTTTACTAGTCGGTCTGCAAGGTTCGGGTAAAACCACTTTCAGCGCAAAGTTGGCAAAATACCTGAAAAATAAAAACAGAAAAGTTTTATTGGTGGCTGCCGATATTTATCGCCCGGCTGCCATCGATCAATTGAAACTGCTCGGAACTCAAATTGATACTCCGGTATTTTCAATTGATGGAAGCAAAGATGCTGTAAATATTGCCGAAAGTTCTTTGAAATATGCTAAAGAAAACGGTCTGAATACCGTTATAATTGATACCGCCGGAAGACTGCACGTTGACGAACAATTAATGCAAGAAGTAGTTTCCATCAAGGAAAAAGTGAATCCTACGGAAACACTGTTTGTAGTCGATTCTATGACGGGGCAAGACGCCGTAAATTCCGCAAAAGCTTTTCATAATCAAGTAGATTTTGACGGTATTGTTCTTACAAAATTGGATGGAGATTCACGTGGCGGTTGTGCGCTTTCTATTCGTGCTGTGGTTGAAGAGCCAATTAAATTTGTAAGTCTTGGCGAAAAATTGGATTCTATAGAAGTGTTCCATCCGGATAGACTTGCATCCCGTATTTTAGGTAAAGGAGATATTATTTCCTTTGTTGAAAAAGCGCAACAGCAGATTGATGAAAAAGAAGCCCAAGATCTTGAGAAAAAATTATTAAGTAATAAATTTGATTTTGATGATTTTTTAAAGCAGATTAAAATGATAAAAAAAATGGGTTCTTTAAAATCATTGTTAGGTATGATACCCGGATTGTCGGCATCATTAAAAAATGCGGATATTGATGATAATCAATTGGTAAAAGTTGAATCCATAATTCAATCGATGACAAAAAAGGAGAGAGCAAAACCAAAAATATTAAACGGTAGCAGACGAAAAAGAATTGCCAGAGGGAGCGGTAATTCCATACAAGACGTTAATCGTCTTATAAAACAATTTAATGAAATGCAAAAAATGATGAAAAGAATGTCGTCTAAAAGCGGCAAGAAATTAATCGGTAATTTTCGTAATTTTAAATTTAATTAGTTATTTAATAAGTGGAGGATAATTTAATTTGGCTGTCAAGTTAAGATTAAGAAGAATGGGTAAAAAGAAACAACCCGTTTATAAAGTTGTGGCTGCAGACGCCCGGTCTCCGAGAGATGGAAAATTTATTGAAGCAATCGGTTTGTATAATCCGAAAACCGATCCAGCAATAATTGAAATAGCGGAAGATAGAGCGCTTTATTGGCTAAATGTTGGAGCTCAACCAACAACAACTGTTAAAGGGTTGCTTTCTAAAAAAGGTATTTTACTTAAAAAAGAATTATTAAAATCTGGTAAATCGGAAGAAGAAATAAATGCTGTATTAGATGATTGGCTTAAAGCAAAAGAAGCTGCTTTAATTTCCAAAAAGAAAAAAGCAGATAAAAAACAAAAAGTTGAAGAAAAAACAGAAGAAAAATCTGAAGATAAATCGGAAGAAAAAGTTGAAGCAAGTTTGCCGGAAGTAACGGGTACTGCTTCCGACGAAAATTCTACAGATACCGAAAAAGAAAACTGATTTTCTTTTTATCTGTTGATTAAACGCTATAACTGTACCCTCTTTCTTTAACATTTTATGGGAGTCTCATGAAAGAATTTGTTGAGTTTATTGCCAAACATCTTGTGGACAATCCCGATAATGTGAATATCGAGGAAACTGTTCCCAACGAAAACACAGTTGAACTTACCCTTAAAGTTGCGCCGGACGATGTTGGGAAGGTAATAGGGAAACAGGGTAAGACTGCGCAAGCTATGAGAACTCTGTTAACGGCAATTGCAGCAAAAGAGGGGAAAAGAGCTATACTAAAAATACTCGATTGATTTTTTTTGAGTCAATTTTATTTAATAGCGAAAATAGTTTCTGTTTTTGAGAAAAATGGGTTTCTGTTAATTGATGTAATTTCCGATTTCCCGGAACGGTTTAAATCCGGTTTAATTGTATTTATCGACGTTTTCGGAACGAAAAAAAAATTTATTATTGAAAAAGTTAATTTTTTTCGGGGTAAGGTTTTTATTAAATTCCAAAATTTTGATAATGCAAATGATGTTGAATTTCTGGTTGGGAAAAGGATTTTTGTTGAAGAAAGTCAATTGGTTAAATTAAATAACGATACTTTTTATATTCACGATTTAATCGGTTGTAAAGTTTTTTTGAATAATGCGTTCTTTGGTATGTTGACAGATGTTATATCTCTTCCGGCAAACGACGTTTACGTGGTTAAAACAGAAACGGAAAATGAAATTTTAATTCCCGCAGTTAAAAAATTTGTAGAGGAAATTGATATAAAAAATAAAATAATAAAAGTTTCCGGTAGTTTTAAATACGAAGATGAGAATTGATATTATTTCCGCTGTTCCGGATTTGTTGATTAGTCCGCTTAATAATAGCATTATTAAACGGGCGCAAAACAAAGGGTTGGTGAAAATTTTTATTCATAACCTGAGAGATTATACACACGATAAACATCGTCAAATTGATGATAAACCCTATGGCGGAGGTCCGGGAATGTTATTGAAACCCGAACCGTTCTTTGAGTGTATTGAAAAATTAAAAAGTGAAAGAAAGTATGATTATATAATTTTTTCTACACCGAAAGGAAAAATTTATAATCAGAAAATTGCTAACAAATTTTCGCTGGCTGAAAATATTCTTATAATTGCAGGTCATTATAAAGGAATTGATGATAGAGTTAGGGAAAAGTTTGCAACGGAAGAAATATCAATAGGGAATTTTGTACTAAGCGGAGGCGAACTTCCCGCTTTGATTATTGTCGACAGTATTGTCAGATTGATTCCCGGTGTATTGGGAGACAGCGAATCGGCGCTAAACGATTCGTTGATGGATGGAAATTTTATTGAAGCACCTTATTATACAAGGCCTGCTGAATATAGAGGAATGAAAGTACCCGGAATATTATTATCGGGTAACGATGCGGAAATTGCTAAATGGAAAATTGAACAATCTAAAAAATTGACTGAAAATTGGAAAAAAATAAATAGAACGGAGTAGTAATGGATAAATTAAAAGAACTTGTAAATGATCAACTAAGAACTGATTTGCCAAAATTTAATACCGGCGATAGAATTCGCGTACACGTACGGGTAATAGAAGGCGACAAAGAAAGAATTCAACCTTTTGAGGGCGATGTTATTAGTATTCGCGGCGGAGGAATTCATAAAACTTTTACCGTTAGAAAAATTTCGAGCGGCGTTGGCGTTGAAAGAATCTTTCCGTATAATTCGCCCAAGATTGCTAAGATTGACGTAATCAGAGAAGGAAAAGTACGCCGGGCTAAATTATATTATCTTAGAAATCTTTCCGGTAAAGCTGCCAGAATTAAAAGCAAAAATATTAGATAATTAAAATATTAATTTGTTAAAATCCGGCAAATGCCGGATTTTTTATTATGCTAAAAGTTTTTTCACCTGATAACATTTTTACTAGATTATTGGCAGAGAGTTTGTCTGTATTAACAAACGCCGAAATTTCCTATTACCCTGCGGCTTCAATTTCCAATAAATTGCAAAACGATGAATGTGATATTGCAATAATCCCATCTTTCGATTTATTAAGTCACAATGAATATTTCATATCCGAAAAATTCGGAATTTCATTTACCACGGGATTGTCAAATTCTTATTTGTATTTTATACCCGGTAAAAGGGAAATTAACAAACTATTAATTTCGGGAGATGTTTCCAGCAACGAAATAGTAATTAGTAAAATTCTTTTTATGGAAAAATTCGAGATAGAACTTGAACCTGTGCTTGATTCGAGCCCGGTAAAATTATTTGAAGAAAACTATTTGATTGCAGGCGATAAAAATTTCGAAACTAAATTTTTGAAAAGCGGTTTAAGTCTTGCCGATGAAATTACCGATCAAATTGAATTTCCATACGTAAATTTTGCGGTAGTTTCCAAAAATAAAAAACTTCTGAATTTCGGTGAAAATGAACCGGACGAAGAAAAATTATATGAAAAGTTACAATCTATTCTCGAATCTAAAAATTTGGGAGTTGAAGCAAAATCGTATATTAACGAACAGTTTTACTCGGTTAACTTTAATCTGAAAAATTTCTCAGAAGCCCTCGTCGAGCTTCTGAGATTGCCTTATTATCACGGAATAGTTGAAGAATTAAAAGAATTAAATTTTATTTAAATTGCTACGTGCGAAACAGTCAATACATTTGGATTGTTTCTAATAGTTTCCAGCATTTCATCGGTAGCGGGTGACATTAATTTCATAGTGCACAAAGCTACTAAACCGCCTTCAAAAATCATATTTTCCATTTCTTCGATGTTTATATCCCCTTCGCGTAATACATCTAATATTGAAGCTAGAACTCCGGGCTTATCGTAATGTTTTACGGCTAATTGGTAAACTGTTTCGGTAACTTTTGCTTTGTTAACCCAATGTGCAATAACGCCGCTTTTGATATAATCTAAAATAATGTTTACGGTTTCTTGCGCAACGGCGTTTTGTGCTTGTTCGGTAGAGGCGCCAATATGATGAGTTACATAAACATTATCCAATTCCATTAGTTTGGAAGATACGGTTCCGGTTTTAGTTTCCGGTTCATCCGCAAAAACATCTAATCCTACGCGGAGGTTTTTTTCTTTCACTGCCGCTATTAACGCATCCTCGTCAACTACGCCTGCCCGGGAGGTATTAATGAATATTGCGCCCTCTTTCATATATCCGAACATTTTACTGTTAAAAAGATTTTTGGTTTGAGAAGTAACCGGTAAATGCAAGCTTACAACGTCGGCAATAGGAAGCACTTGATCGAACTCCGAAAAATCTTTATATGCAACGCCTTCTATTCTTGAAATATCCTTTCCGTATACACTCATTCCCATTGCATTTGCCCGCTTGGCTACTTCTTTTCCAATATTACCTAAACCTACAATTGCTATCGTTTTTCCGAACAACCCTTTTGCTTTTGAATATTCCGCTTTATTCCAGATTCCCTTTTTGAAATCCATTACATTATGAGGAATTCTTCTATCGAGAGATATCATCAATCCTATTGCCAATTCGGCTACGGCAATAGCGTTTTTCCCGGGGCAATTGGCTACATAAACTCCTTTTTTATTTGCGGCGGGTAAATTAATATTATTATAACCCGCACCGGCTCTTACAATTAAATTTAATTTATTACTTCCCAGAATTGTTTTTTCGTTTACTACGGTTGAACGGACAACTAAAATATCGGCGTCTTTTGCCGCTTCGTATAAATCCGCTTCGCCTAATTTAGGGTTAAATACTACTTCCAGTCCGTTTTCTTCCAATTTCTTAATGTACTGCTCCGGCAGTTTATCTGCGATTAATACTTTCATAATTCTCAGTCCTTATATTTATTTTAGCATTGGAATCTTAATTCCGAATTTTTTAGCGTTATTAATGGCTCTTTCATATCCCGCATCTGCATGTCTGGCAATTCCCAGACCGGGATCGTAAGTAAGCACTCTTTCCAATCTTTCTTCGGCTTCTTTAGTTCCGTCTGCAACAATCACCATACCCG
>JALSTI010000275.1 GCA_026983795.1 Melioribacteraceae bacterium | reverse complement strand
GACCGACGCTGCGGGAGCATTGATAAATAATCATTCGTGGAAGTTAGTCGGGCAGCTTAACTTAAACCCCGGCGAATTTCTTATTAACAACGATTCGTATAATTTTTTCGACAAAATAAACGGATTAATAAAAACGGGTCCGACCGGCACTAATGTGATGGATATAGGTATAGCTCTTATTAAGTAAAATTAATTTTGATTATTTAAATTTACTTCGTATAGTTTTTCTTTAGAATCCGAAACCAAATATATTTTTCCGTTTTTAGCATCAACGGTTATTCCTTCCATTTGCGGTATGTCAATTTTGTATTTCTTAATCATTTTGCCGGATGTATTGGTAATTACAATACTTTTGCTTTCGTCGCTCACCAACCAAATTTTATTGTTTGCCTTGTCAAAAAACAATCCGGAAAGGTCTTTTGCAAAATTAATTTTTATTTTATTTACAATTGTAAAATTACTGTCCAAGTCAATAAACAAACGAGGGTATTTTTCATTCAATACATAGAAATGCTTGTTTGTTGGGTTAAAAGTTATACCTTCCAAACCGGAATTGGGTTTGCCGGATAAATTAAGATTAATTCTCTTTATTTCTTTTCCCGAATTTGTAAGTAAAACTATTTGCCGGTTTCTTTCCAATATGACTGCAATAAGCGAATCGTTAATTGCGGTTATACCTTCGAGGTCTAATCCGTTAACCCTGAAACGGCTTAATATTTTACCGCCGAAAGAGATTTTATAAACCGTGTTATTTTTGTCGCTAACCGTCCAAAGTGCTTTCCCGCTGTATGTTAATGAAAGTCCCGACGGATCCAGGACTTTTAGTTTGTGAACCATTGAAACTTTTAGTATTTGAGAGGATGTATTTTTTTTTGTAAAACAGCCGCTTATTAAAAGTATTATAAGAAACGGCATTACGTAGGAAGGTGTTTTCAAGAGCATATTAATCTCAAAAAATATTTTCAAAAAATGCTGTTAATTTTTGTTTATCTAATTTTCCTTTTGTCCTTACGCCCGAACATACATCAACACCGTAAGGTTTTACAAGTTCAATAGCCTTTTTTACATTTTGTGGATTCAAGCCGCCGGCTAAAAATACGGGGATGTTTACATTCTTAACCAGTTCCCTGCTAATTTCCCAATTATGAACTTTTCCCGTGCCGCCTAAAATTTTTGTCTGAAGTCCGGGATTTCCGGAATCAAGTAGAATTGCATCTACTTTGTTTTCAATATCTTTTGCTTTATTTATTACCGACTCATCTGTAACATGTAAAACCTGCACAATTGATATGCCGGGCATTGCAAATTTCAAATCGGAATAATTTCCTTCGGTTAATTCGTCAACCAACTGAATAGTATTGGTTTTGCAGCGTTTCTGTTGATTTATAATTTCAGTTACTTTTTGTTTGGATGTTAAAAGAAACGAAGCAATACACGGGGGAATTTGAGAAGCGATTTCGGAAATTAAATTTTCATTAATAACGCCGGGACCGCTCGGCATTTCCGAAACCAATCCGATTGCCGAAGCATTATAAAAAACAGCCAATTTTGCTTCTTCCAAACTTTTAATGCAACAGATTTTTACTTTCGTTTTCACGGTTTATTGAAAATTGTAAAGGTTTATGAAATAATAAACAATATTTATTTAAAACAGAATTTTAATTTTGGAAGGATTGTAAAAAGTTAAGCCGGTATTTTACTTGTATAAATTAAAAAACTCCGGTTTGCTTATAGAAAATAAATTAATATTTACCAAATCTCCTTTTACTACAATGTGCCCGTTTATGGTTTTTACTAATTTCATTCCCGCTTTTTTTAATACCCGCGCCGACTGTTCGTTTGCTACGATTGTATTAGCTTCAATTTCGTCCAGTTCCATTTTCTCAAAACCGTACTCCAATACTTTTTTAACCGCTTCGGTCATTATTCCCCGGTTCCAATATAATCTGGATAAAGTGTAACCTATTTCTCCTTTATTTTCTTTCGGAAATAATTTGGTGAATCCTACGGTACCTATGATTTTTTTTTCTGATTTTAATTCAATTCCCCAAGGGGCAGGTCTGTGTTTTATGTAATACTCAATTACCGTATTCATAAAATTAAAAGTTTCCTCTTTGGAAGAATGAGGGTTCCACATTACAAATTTAGCTACTTCAGGATCCTGGGCGTATTCGTAAATATCGTCTACATCTTCGTAACGGAGTTTTCTTAACAATAATCTTTTTGTTTCCAGGTTAGGCAACCATAAATAGGGAATAGTATTTTTACTCATCTATAACTGAATTTATTCTGAAAAATTAATTTATAATCACCAAAATTATGGATAAAACATTATATTATCTTGTTGTAGATCAAAATTATAAGGAAATTATTATGATAAGTAAAGATTTATTGGAAATTTTATGCTGTCCGGAATCGAAAGCCGATTTATTATTGGACGGTAATTTTCTGGTTTCAACCGACAAAAAAACTCGCAGGAGATACAGAATTGAAGATGATATTCCTATAATGCTAATCGAAGAATCGGAACAGCTTGATATGGAAACTTGGCGTGAGATTATGAAAAAACACGGTAAGCAAATCGATTAAATTAACAGCCTTTGTTACTTACTTCCGGTCTTACTGAAAATTAAAAATTATAATTAAAAATGATTATCAAATCCGATCAAGATCAAATTCAATCTTATTTGTCCGATGCGGCAAATTACCGTGGTTATTGTGATGCTGTTTACTTTCCCGAGAGTGAAAGCGAAATTGTAGAAATAATATCCGAAGCCAACAGACTCGGTACACCGGTTACAATTGCCGGTAACGGAACAGGATTAACCGGCGCGCGGGTGCCGGAGGGAGGAATTGTTTTATCTACCGAAAAGATGAACCGGATTATTGAAATTAACTTAAAAGAAAAATATGCTATTGTTCAACCCGCCGTTTTAGTAAAAGAATTTAAACAAGTTGTTGAAAATAATAATTTATTTTATCCGCCGGATCCCACCGAACAAAATTGTTTTATTGGCGCCAACATTGCCACAAATGCTTCGGGAGCTAAAACTTTTAAGTACGGACCAACCCGCAGTTTTGTTTTGGCGTTAAATGTTGTTTTGCCTAACGGTGAAACCGTTAAATTGGAAAGAGGACGACAGAAAACTGATAATTATCGGTTAAATTTAATTACTGAAAACGGAAATAAAATTGTTTGTCAAATTCCGGATTATGAAATGCCGCAAACAAAACATGCAGCAGGTTATTTCTGTAAAAAAAATATGGATGCTGTCGATTTATTCATCGGATCTGAAGGTACATTGGGCGTGATTTCCGGAATAAAGTTAAAACTTTTGGATAAACCGCAACATATTTTATCGAGCGTTGTTTTTTTTGATGTTGAACAAAATGCACTGAATTTTTTATATAACGCAAGGAATTTAAGTCTGGCGGAAAGAAAAAAAATAACGGGTAAAAGCATAGATGCATTAGCGCTCGAATTTTTCGATAAAAATGCGCTTTCTTTTTTAATAGAAGACTTTCCCCGTATTCCTACTAAAGCCGAAGCGGCTGTTTGGTTTGAGCAAGAATATGTTGAAAGTAATTTCGACTTTTTGATGAATGAATGGACGGATTTAATTGATGAATTTAAAGGCGACGAAAACAACAGCTGGTTTGCTTCGAATGAGAAAGAACGTGAAAATTTTAAGGATTTCCGCCATGCGGTCTCTTGGAAGGTAAGTGAATATATTGCGCAAAAAAATCTGTTGAAAGTTGGAACGGATACGGCAGTTCCGCATCGGTATTTTGATGAATTTTATCATTATTCAAAAAACCTGGTTAGAGAAAGTACTATTGAATTTGTATCGTACGGTCATTTTGGAAATTCCCACCTTCATTTGAATATGCTTCCTAAAAATGAAGTGGAATATAAAAAGGCAAAACGGTTATACGAAAAAATTTTAACAAAAGCAGTAGAGCTTAAAGGAACAATTTCGGCCGAACACGGTATAGGTAAGTTAAAAAGGAATTACTTATTAAAAATGTACGGAAAAGAAAATATTATTAAAATGGCAAAGTTAAAAAAATGCTTGGACCCGAATTTGATTTTGGGTTTGGGAAACATAATAGAACCGTCTATCATGAAAAATATTTGATGAGAAAAATGAATTACATAAAGCTGAAATATGTTATGCTGCTTGGAATTATTTTACTTTTAGAAAATTCAGTATCTTACGGCCAATTTAAAAATAAACTTCAAAATAACCGGTACCGGTTGGCGCAAACATACGAACGGACGGGTGAATTTACCAAAGCCGAAGAAATTTACTCGGAACTTTATAAATCCAATCCGCTTAATATAAATTATTTTAATTCGTTGAATAATATATATCTCAAACAAAAAAAATACCTGGAGTCGGTTAAACTTATTAAAAACCGGTTGATTAGAAATCCTAATGATATTAGTCTTTATGCTTTGCTCGGAACAACTTACTACGTATCCGGAAATGCGGATAAAGCATTCGAAACTTGGGATAAAGCCTTGCAAATTTTACCGAACAGTGCTGTATCATACCGGTTGATTGCAAACGCAATGATTGAGAACAGGGAATTCGACAGAGCCATAGAAGTTCTTGAAAAAGCAAAAAAATCCGTAGAAAACCCGATTATGTTCTCATACGATTTGGCACAGCTTTATTCTGTAAAAACAGATTACGAAAATGCAACAAAAGAATTTTGTTATATAATTTCCAAACATCCTTCCGAATTAGCAAGTATTAAAAGAAGAATTGCAAGATATTTTATAAATAACCAAGCCAGAAACGCTACTCTAAAAGTTGTAAATGAATTTTACGGGTCCACACATCAACCTGAGTTTTTAAGATTGCTGAAATATCTTTACACTCTTAAAGGAGATTATGAAACGGCATATAAACTTGCGGTTGAATTGGATGAAACAACAACTAAAAACGGAGCGGAAATATTTGTTTTTGCTCAAAATGCGTTAAGGGAAAATAAAACAAATATTGCATCGACTGCATTTAAGTACATCATAGATAACTATCCGAATTCTTCTTTTTTCCCAAGTGCAAAAATAGGTTACGCAGGATCGCTTGAACAGGCAATAAATAAAGAAGATAAAACAGAAAATACCGACTGGAAACCGTTTAAAAAACTGTTTACTAAAAAAGCGGAAAAGTATGCGACTGTTATTAAAGCATACCAAGGTATTGCAAAATTATTTCCGGGTACAAATCAATATTACGAAGCTCTTTACAGGATGGGAATGATCTATTTCCGTAAACTGAATAAATTAAACAAAGCCGATAGCTT
Organism: Melioribacteraceae bacterium; assembly: GCA_026983795.1. Taxonomy (GTDB): domain Bacteria; phylum Bacteroidota; class Ignavibacteria; order Ignavibacteriales; family Melioribacteraceae; genus BMS3ABIN04. The sequence goes on along the minus strand of JALSTI010000275.1, from coordinate 2,003 downwards.
GTTTCGTAAAATTATTAACAATTCGCCTTTTTCCAAATACGGAATTCAATCGAATATTCAACTTGGAGAAATTTCAATTTTTAAAAATGATTTTGAAAAAGCTAAAAAGTATTTAGATAATGTATTGAAAAACAAAAGGGCAAATTCTGAAGAAAGAAGCATGGCAAAATACAAATTGGCTAAAATAGAATTCTGGCAGGGTAATTTCGGTTCAGCTTCTAAAAAATTGGATAAGATTATCGATAATTTAAAGGATAAAAACGCAAATGATGCAATAGAACTAAAACTATTAATCACAACATTAAAATCGGATTCTTTAAGTCTGGTAAAATTTGCTGAAGGCGATTTGCTTATAGAAAAAGGTAAGTATTCACAAGCCGCCGAAATTTATAAACAGCTGTCCGGAAATGAAAATATTATGTTTTTCAAAGATTATGCGTTGCTTAAAAGGGAACAATCATTAATTGCCATCGATTATTACCCTGTTGTTGTGTCCGAGCTCACAAAAGCAATAGAGAATGATAAATTTAACTTGTATTCCGATAAATTTTTATTCTTATTAGGGAACACATATTTTTACGGTCTGGGTGAAAATAATAAAGCATTAAAAACTTTTCAAAAATTGCTTGAAAAATTCCCAAACTCGTTATATTTTGACAAAGCTAGAGAAACTATTAATTTAATTACTAATAATAAGAGCAAAATTTTATGATTGAGTCAGAAGATCAAAAAACCGTACGCTGTTCTTTTTGCGGTAGAGACGGTAGCGAAGTGACAAGTATGGTGGCGGGACCCGACGTTTATATCTGCGATATCTGTATTAAAACAAGCGTGGAAATCCTTAAAAATAATCTTGCCGCTTACAATTCAAAAGAAACATACAAGGGAACACTTACTCCTGAAATGATTAAGAAAAGTTTGGACGAATATGTAATTGGTCAGGAAAGGGCTAAAAAAGTTTTATCGGTTGCCGTTTATAATCATTATAAAAGAATTAATTCCAATTCGTCTTTCTTTGAATTGGACGAAGTTGAAATTGATAAAAGTAATATTTTGTTAATCGGTCCAACCGGCGTGGGTAAAACGTTAATAGCTCAAACTCTGGCAAAAATATTGGATGTTCCGTTTGCTATTGCCGATGCTACAACATTAACCGAAGCAGGTTATGTTGGCGACGACGTAGAAACTGTTTTGGTAAGATTATTACAAGCTGCCGACTATAACCTGGAAAAAGCTCAAAAAGGTATTATTTATATTGACGAAATTGATAAAATTTCGAGAAAAAGCGAAAGTACATCTATTACGCGAGATGTTTCCGGAGAAGGAGTTCAACAAGCACTGCTTAAAATTTTAGAAGGTACAGTCGCCGGCGTTCCACCCAGAGGCGGAAGAAAACATCCCGAACAGAGTTTGATAAATATTAATACCAAAAATATTTTATTTATTCTCGGAGGCGCTTTCGACGGCATTGAACCTGTTATAGCATCGCGAATAAATAAAAATACTATGGGCTTTGTTTCCGATGAGAAAAGTAAAACTGTAAATCAAGATAAACTTCTGGAAAATATTCAACCCGAAGATTTGTTAAAGTACGGATTAATACCGGAATTAATTGGACGAATACCAATTATTGCGCCTTTACATTCTTTGGATGAAAAAGCATTACTTAAAATTTTATCCGAACCTAAAAACGCTATTATTAAACAATACAAAAAATTGTTTATGATGGAAGGCGTTGAGCTGGAATTTGAAGATAAAGCGTTAAAAGAAATAATAAAACTGGCAATAGAAAGAAAGACCGGCGCTAGAGCATTGAGATCTATTGTTGAAAATACCCTGTTGGATATTATGTACGAATTACCTAACATGGAAAACGTAGATAAATGTTTAATTACATACGATACCGTAACTAAAGGTGCCAAACCGATATTTTTGGAATCCGATAGAAAATCGGCGTAATAACAAAACAGCACAAAGTTTTGCTTCCTAATTGCCGTGCATTA
>JALSTI010000274.1 GCA_026983795.1 Melioribacteraceae bacterium | reverse complement strand
CGCTGCTCTTTCGGCGTAAACCGATCTTGTTCCGGGTATTTTTTTAGTAACTTTTTCTATTTCTTTTCCTATCCGTTCAAGAACTTTTAAGTCGGGACCGGCAATTTTAATTCCGACCGGTGTTTTTATTCCTGTTGAAAGCATATCTATTCTTGTTTTTATAGGCATAGTCCATGCATTTGTTAATCCCGGAATTTTAATCGCCGCATCCATTTTGTCAATTAGTTTTTGAGGAGTCATTCCTTCGGGCCATTCATGCTGGGGTTTTAATCTAATAGTTGTTTCAATCATAGAAAGAGGGGCGGGATCTGTTGCTGTTTCCGCTCTGCCAATTTTACCGAGGACCGATTCAACTTCCGGAAATGTTTTAATTATCTTATCCGTCTGCTGCAATATTTCTCTTGCTTTCGTAATTGATATTCCGGGTAATGTCGTCGGCATATACAACAAATCGCCTTCATACAGCGGAGGCATAAATTCAGAACCCAATTTTTTGAATGGAAAGTAAGTTACCGCAACTATTACAACGGATGCAATAAGTACAGCCCATCTTTGTTTCATTACAAAATCAACTATAGGATGATAAATGTTCATCAAAAATTTTGTTATGGGATTGTCTTCTTCTTTTTTCATTTTACCGCGAATAAAATATCCCATTAAAACGGGAACAATTGTTATGGCTAAAATTGCTCCTACCGCCATTGAATATGATTTTGTAAATGCAAGCGGCTTAAATAGTCTCCCTTCTTGTTGCTCAAGTGTAAACACAGGCAAAAAAGAAACTACAATTACCAAAAGTGAGAAGAAGATTGAAGGACCAACCTCTTTGGAAGCTTGAAGAACTACCGCCCAATGAGGCTTTTGCTGTTCTTTCGGTTTTAATTGATTGTGGAGTACATGTGATTGAGTGTTTTCAACCATAATAATTGCTGCATCCACCATAGCTCCGATTGCAATTGCAATTCCTCCGAGCGACATAATATTTGCATTGATTCCTTGAAGCTTCATAATTATAAGTGCACCGAGAACCGCAGTTGGTAAAGTAAATATTGCAACGAGAGAACTTCTGAAGTGAAGAAGGAAAAGAAAAATAACCAACGAGACTACAATAATTTCTTCAAGAAGTTTATCGTTAAGATTATCAACCGCTTGTTCAATTAGATGAGATCTGTCGTATGCCGTAATTATTTCCACATCCGGAGGAAGAGATTTTTTAAGTTGCTCAAGTTTTTCTTTCACTCTTTCAATCACTTTTAAACCGTTTTCTCCGAAACGCTGAATAACAACACCGCCAACGGTTTCACCTTCACCATTCCAGTCGGCAAGTCCTCTTCGTATTTCCGGTCCTATATCAACATTTGCAACGTCCCGCAAATAAACGGGAGTACCGGTAGCTTTATTTAATCCAATAGCTATCGATTCCAAATCCTTTTTGCTCTTAATATAACCGAGACCACGAACCATAAACTCGGTTTCTCCCATTTCAACAAGCCTTCCTCCAACATCGTTATTGCTGTTTTTGATTGCCATTTTTATTTTCTTAAGGGGAATGTCATAAGAAGCAAGTTTTATCGGGTCAACAGTTACCTGATATTGTTTAACATAACCGCCAAGGCTTGCAACTTCCGAAACTCCGGGTACTGCAGTTAATTCGTATCGTAAAAACCAATCCTGTATTGAACGTAATTCCTGTAACGATCTTGTTTTTGATTTCAGTACATATTCATAAACCCAGCCCAGACCGGTAGCATCGGGACCCAATTCCGGCGAAACGCCTTTGGGAAGCTGGCTTTGCATCGAACTTAAATATTCCAACACTCTGCTCCGTGCCCAATACAAATCCGTACCATCTTCAAATATTATATAAACCATCGAAAAGCCGAAGAAGGAATAACCTCTTACATCAATTGCTCCCGGAACGGAAAGCATTTTTGTAGTAAGAGGATATGTTACTTGATCTTCTACAATTTGGGGACCTTGACCGGAATACTTTGTAAATATAATTACTTGAACATCGCTCAAGTCCGGTATTGCATCAATTGCAGTATTTTTAATTGCCCAAACACCGCCTAAAATAAGCGCAATTGTTAATATTATTACCATTATTTTATTGTTAATAGACCATTCAATTGTTTTTGCAATTAAACCGTCTTTTTGATTTTCAGTTGGTACCATAATTAATTTCTCCGTTTAATGGTACGCCGATTTTAAAGAATCAGCGCACTATTTGTATTCAAAACCATTTTCTTTTAAATTCTTTTTAACTTGATCAATTGTCATTTCCTGAAGATGCATTCCGCATATCGGGCAGTCGCCCGGTTTATCGGAAATAACATTCCAGTCCATTACATCCTGAAAAAGTTTTCCGTCTTTGTTCACATCAATGGCTTCAACATCAATCACACCTTTTCTAATCAAATCGGATTTTACTTCCTCTTGTTTGCCGGAAACTTTATCATTCATGTTCATTTCCGTTTTGCTTGAATCGCTTGGACCGTTAAACATTTCTACAGAAGCCCGGAGGTTTGACTCCGAATCGATAAGGAACTGAGCGGAAGTAACAATTTTTGTATTTGCCGAAAGTCCCTTCAATACTTGATAATATCCGTTTGCATATTCACCGAGTTCAATCTGAGCCGGCTTAAATTTTCCGTCGCCGAGCGATATTATAACCGTATTTTGTTTCCCGCTGCGGAGAACTGCTTGTTCCGGAACCAATGGGAAAACTCCGTTACTTGTAGTTTTGATATCAACGTTGGCAAACATTCCGGGTTTTAATTCGCCGTTTCTGTTAGGCAGATCCAATCGTACTTTTAACGTTCTTGTTTTAGTATCGAGTGTTGGATAAATAAAAGATATTCTACCGTTATATTCTTTGCCGGGTAAATAATCGAAAGTAACTTTTGCCGGAAGACCAACCGAAACTTTACTTGCTTCATATTCGTAAATATCAGCAAGTATCCAAAGGTCGCTTAAATCGGCAATTTTAAGCAGTGGAGTTCCGCGATTAATTTTAGCGCCTTCCTCAACGCCTTTGAATATTACCGTTCCCGCAATAGGGGAATATAAGGTTACATATTTTCTAACTTGCTGAGTATCGTGTAATCGTTGTATTTCATCTTTTGTAACATCTAATAATTCTAATTTCCTTACTGCATTTTTAATAAGGTTAGAAATATTTCCGCCGTTGCTCACGGCTTTGTCATAAGCAAGGGCAGTTAAATATTCCTCTTGAGCGGCAACAAGTTCCGGAGAATAAATTTTAACCAGTTTTTCTCCTTTGCGTACTTTTTGTCCCGTATAATTGATATATAGTTTGTCAATCCAACCTGCAACTTTAGTAGTTGCAACATATTCTTTTTTCTCATTCGGTTGAAGTATTCCGTTTGTAAATATTTCCGGATTTAACTTTCCTTCTTTTACGGTTGCAATTTTCACATTCATATCCTGCTGCATTACGGGATTAATAGAAACCACACCGCTTTCACCGGAGTCATCCGCATAAACCGGAACCAAATCCATTCCCATATTGGATTTACCGGGATGATCATATATTTCTTTAGGATTCATGGGAGCTCTCCAATAAAGGATTTTTCTTTTCCCGTTTTCTTTTGAAGCCGTTTTCCCGGTACTACTTTCGTTTTTTGCGGAAGATGAATTACTGCTTTGGAAAAAACTGTAACCGCCGGCTCCTATTATTAGTCCAACGAAAAGCAGCAATCCGTATATCAATATTTTCTTACTCATTATTTTGTTCTCCATTTCTATTTTTATTCAATACTAGTTAACTGTTTTCCGGATAGATATTCTAACTGAGAAATACTTTTAGAATAATCCACCCTGACTTTTGCCAGCTCTGTTTTGATATTAAGAATATCGTTTTCGGCTTTTATTACATTTACAAAATCTATTTTCCCAACTTGATAGTCTGCAATAGAAGCTTTATAAGACTGTTCCGCTTGCGGTAACAGTGATTTGGTTATTAAATTTTCTCTGTTTTCCAATTCGGATATTTTGCCGTTTATGTTACCGAAAGAATGCTGCAAATCCTGTAATATCGAATTGTATTGATCATTATAAAATGATTGAAGGTGAATTGCTTTATTTATTTTTTCGGTTTTCTTTCCTCCGTAATTAATCGGTATTGTTACTCCAACTACCACTGAGAAAAAATCGGGGAAATTAATATCGGTTTTAGAGTTATAATCTCTTTGTGAATATTGAATACCAAGTTTGAAATTTGGATAAAAAGAATATTCAGCCTGCTTTTTCATAAACTGAGCTTTTAATATGCCAAACTTTATTTTTTGTAATAACGGCCGGTTTAACCTTGCTATTTTTAATAGCGAGTCTGAATTTAAATTGTAAGAAGCAATTGGAGAAATTTCTTCCGTTACTATTGAAGTATTTTCATTTCTTAACAATAATGCATTAAGTTTTGCCGCAACGGAGTTTTCTTTACCTCTGAGCGTTTCTATTTTATCTTTTACTCTTGTAATCTGCACTTCAACTTGAATGATATTCTGCAGACTTGCATTGCCGACCTCATATTTCCTTTTAGCAACATTGGAAATTTGTTTTAATAATTTTATACTTTCTTCAGATAACCTTATATCTTCGCGGATAAACTGAAGTGAATAATATAGATCGGAAACATCCTTGCGAATTTTATTCCGCAAATCTGATATTTCTTGATTGACAATTGACGTGTCAACTGACTTAACATCCGAAGCGGAACTTAAAGCTCCCGGGAAAGGAATTGCTTGGCTTAATCCAACTATCTTTCCGGTCATCGGTTCTTGTTTAAATGAAAAAGTGTTTGTAGGCATATTTACCAAGCCTAAGGTCAAAACCGGATCGGGTAAGTTCGTTCCTATTTCTATATTAGACTTTGCTACATTAAATTTTGATTGCAGCATTTTAATTTTCGGACTAACCTTTATTGCTTGATCAATTAAATCCTGCAGTGATTCTTGTTTTACTTGTCCGAATTGCGTACCGACAAACGATAATAGTGTTATCAGCAGCATCAACAATCTTGAGTTCATATTTCCCTCAAATGCTTATGTTAAAAAATATTTTATAATTGGATATAGTTTATCCTTTACCGGAAATTACCGGCAACGGAAAAGAGGTATAATTGTTTAGTTTAAAAAGGACTGTACGGAAATGTAAATAGGAGGACTTTTTTCGCTTTGAAAAGTTTGATTATTTTCTTTATGTATAGTTGTTTTACTGTCATCCGTAAATTGATCCAACATAGAAACAATAGTTAATGTATTTACGGAATGATATTTTTGAGTAATTACAAATTTAAAAGTGGAATCGAAATATTTTACAATCATGCAGCTGTTTGCAGATACTTCCATATCGCAACTTTGACCGTTTGAGGAAGTATTTGAATTAGACATATCCATATTGCATTCATGTGTTTCCATTTCATTCATTTGCATATCACAATTTTCCATTTCCATTGTCATGGGACAAGAACTGCTGCATTCTTGAACCGGAAATGCAAATAGCAAAGGTGAAACAATAAAATAGAGCAGAAGGAATATTGCTATTATTTTCTTTAATACGGGCGATATGTTATAAAATAATTTCATTAAATTATGCTAAAAATCTAATTATCGTATCGAAAATATACATTTAAAAAAATATATGGCGTTATACAATTTTGAAAAAATGTTATATAATTTTTTGTTAATAACTTTTACAAATATAAAGAAAATATTTCAGATCACCGTATAATATTTCAATAAAATAATTCCGACGCTTAAAGTTATTACTGAGAACAAAGTTGTTAGAACAATGATATCTCCGGCTAATTTTGAATTACTTCCCATTGCATCCGCCATTATAAAAGAAGCAATTGCCGTGGGGCTTGCAAATAAAATGAATAAAATAACCATCTCGTTCGAATCGAAATGAAGAAGTATTCCGGTAAATACTGCAATTACAGGGAAAAGAACAATTTTGTTAAACATTGCTATGAATGAAATTTTAGAAGCTCCTTTTAATCTTTCTAAGTTTAATGAAGCGCCGATACTTATCAAAGCAAGCGGAAGTGCAATTTTAGCAAGGTAAGTTAATGTTGTTGTAATAACAGAACCAAGTTGTATGTGGAATATTGAAAATGGAGCGGCAAAAAAAGCTGCCAAAATTAATGGGTTCTTGCCGATCTCTTTAACCATTTGAAGATAATCGTATTCTTTTTCGCCTTTGAACGGAACGGTTAATGCTATAACGGCAAGAACATTGTATAGCGGCATTACAAAAGCTAAAACCAAAGAAGCTTTTCCTAATTGTTGTTCTCCAATCAGATTTGCAATTAATGCCAAACCGATAATGGCAAAATTACTACGGAAACTTCCTTGAATGAAAACTCCTTTATCTGCCGGCGTTTTGGTAAATATGGAAGATAAAACCAAACTTATTGCTGCAATTGTAAGAACTAAAATTAAAGATGTTAAAATTAGCTTACCGTCAAATGCTTCTGTAATTGTTATGGTTGCTATCTTTAAAAATATTAATGCCGGTAAAGATACCGTGAAAACAAACTTTGAGGTCTGGGAGACAAACAGGTCGTTTACCAATTTAATTTGTTTTAAGAAAATACCGGTTATTATCAGCAAAAAAATAGGAGCAACAATATTTATGGTAAATAGAATTATTGACATGATCGTTCTAATTTTTAATGCTTTTAAAAGTGTTGCAAAGCTTTGTAAAAATAGTAATTAATTTAGACAGCAGGGAAGGTAAGTTTATATAAATATAAAAAATATATAAGGTAATAATCACTTCAGATTTATAAAAATTGTTAACATGTTTTATCAGATTAATTAAACCGTAAAATGGTAATGAAATTCAATCGTTATTTTAAAAAGTTATACGGATGCAAACGATTGAAATATTAATTGATTAGATTAGCATAGCGATTTAATAGAATTTCTGAAAGTATCTGTTAAATTGAAGGTTGTTTTGATATTATTTTATATAAGTTTTAACATAAAGCTGTAATTTACTTTTCTTGCCGGAGTAAAAATGAAATTCAAAAGTCAATTATTTGACTTTGTTTTTAGAGAATGGCTGCTCATTATTTCTGCTTTTAGCTTTTTACTAATATCAATTTATGTTAATCGATTACCTTCTTACTCAATACAAGAAATAGAAATACTTTTAATCCTTTTTGCTCTTTTTGTAACAATTAAAGGGTTCGAAAATAGCGGATTGGTACTGAAAATATCAAAAATTGTTGAGGGAAGTAACTTTGTCGGGTTAAAATTAATTTTATTGACTTTTGTTTTGTCCATGTTAGTTACAAATGATGTTGCGTTAATTTTT
>JALSTI010000273.1 GCA_026983795.1 Melioribacteraceae bacterium | reverse complement strand
ATTCGTTTATTATAATGCCCAACCATATTCACGGAATTATTGAAATTACCGTAGGGGCGAAAAATTTTTCGCCCCAACCGTCGTTTCGGTCACCATCAAAAACAATTGGTTCGGTGGTTCGTGGGGTCAAAATCGGAATAACGAAATGGTTTCAACGACAATTTCCGAATCAATATCCGGTTGGAAAATCCATTTGGCAACGAAATTATTGGGAACACATCATCCGCAATGAAAACGAATACAGTAGTATTGCAAAATATATTATCAACAATCCCGCAAAATGGGTAAATGATAAATTAAACGGTGGAAAAGGAAACACCGTAATGGAACCTCTTGCCAAATATAATAATGAAAATTGGATGATATAATGACAAAAATAACGGAATACGAAATTGAAAAATTTGCCATTGAATTGCTAAAACAACAAGGGTATGATTACATTTTCGCACCGCAAATTGCACCCGACGGAGAAAATCCGGAACGAAATTCGTATGAAGACGTTTTGCTAATAGAACGATTAAAAAACGCCGTTCATAGAATAAATCCTACCGTTCCACATTCGGCACAAGAAGAGGCGATAAGAGAGGTACAACACATTCATTCTCCCGACCTGATAGCCAACAATGAAACATTTCACAGGATGCTTACAGAAGGCATCAATGTTTCTTATCAAAAAGACGGATACAAACGTGGCGATTTGGTTTGGTTAATCGATTTTGAAAATCCCGAAAACAACGAATTTATTGTGGCAAATCAATTTACGGTAATTAAAAACGAAATCAACAAACGTCCTGATATTGTTTTATTTGTTAACGGAATTCCGTTGGTTGTTATCGAATTAAAAAATCCGGCAGATGAAAACGCAACGTTAAAATCGGCATTTAGACAACTGCAAACCTATAAATCAACCATTCCCGACTTGTTTACATACAACGGCTTCCTTGTCATATCCGACGGTTTGGAAGCAAAGGCTGGTTCATTATCTGCCGATTGGAGCAGGTTTATGGCTTGGAAAACTGCAGACGGAAAAATCGAGGCGTCGCACTTAATCGGACAATTGGAAACCTTAATTACGGGAATGTTGAATAAAGAAACATTATTGGATCTAATTCGGCATTTCGTTGTTTTCGTGAAATCTAAAAAAGAAGATAAAAATGGAATTGTTTCTGTTACAACCGTTAAAATATTAGCGGCATATCATCAATATTATGCGGTAAATAGAGCAGTTGAATCAACATTAAGAGCATCCGGTTATTCAGACAGAGACGCACGGCCGCGCGTCTCCACGGTAAATAAGGTTATGGAATCTCCTGAAAGTTATGGAGTACCAGGAGTTAAATCCCAACCCGTAGGCGATAGAAAAGGTGGTGTTGTTTGGCATACACAAGGGAGCGGTAAATCCCTATCAATGGTTTTCTTTGTAGGTAAAATTGTTTTGGCAATGGATAATCCGACAATACTGGTAATAACAGACCGCAATGATTTGGACGACCAATTGTTCGATACTTTTGCATCGTCAACTCAATTATTACGACAAGAACCAAAGCAAGCGGAAAACCGTGTGGATTTGAAAAACAAATTAAAAGTTGCTTCCGGTGGAATTATTTTTTCTACAATTCAAAAATTTATGCCCCCTGAAGGCAATGTTTACGAAACATTATCCGAACGTGAAAATATTATTGTAATTGCCGATGAAGCTCACAGAACTCAATACGGCTTTAAAGCTAAAATCAATAAAGAAAACGGTGAGATAAGTTACGGCTTTGCAAAGTATATGCGGGATGCTTTGCCAAACGCCACTTATATTGGTTTTACAGGAACTCCGATTGAAAAAGACGACAGAAACACGCCCGCTGTTTTCGGGAATTACATCGATATTTACGATATTGCAAAAGCAGTTGAAGACGGAGCGACCGTTCCTATTTATTATGAAAGTCGTTTAGCCAAAGTAGATTTGAGCGATGAAGGCAAACGTATACTCGAAGAAGTTGAAGAAGAACTCAAATACGAAGATTTAACCGAAACACAAAAAGCAAAAGCAAAATGGACAAAATTAGAAGCGCTGATAGGAAGCAAAGAACGAATAAAAAATATTGCGAAGGATATTGTCCAACATTTCGAAGCTCGTCAAGAAGTTTTTGAAGGCAAAGGAATGATTGTTGCAATGTCGCGTAGAATTGCCGTTGAATTGTATAATGAAATTATCAAACTGCGTCCCGCTTGGCATTCCGATGATTTGAATAGAGGTTTTATTAAAGTTGTTATGACTTCGGTTAGCTCGGACGGTCCGGAAATTGCCAAACACCATACAACCAAACAACAGAGACGAATTCTCGCAGATAGAATGAAAGACCCTGACGATGAACTTAAATTGGTAATCGTTCGCGATATGTGGCTTACCGGTTTTGATGTTCCGATGCTGCACACAATGTACATCGATAAGCCTATGAAAGGACACACTTTAATGCAAGCAATAGCAAGGGTAAACCGTGTTTACAAAGATAAACCCGGTGGCTTAATTGTAGATTATTTGGGAATTGCAAGCGATTTAAAGAAAGCTCTTTCCTTTTATTCCGATTCCGGTGGCAAAGGCGAACCAACAATTTTGCAGGAACAAGCAATTGAACTGATGTTGGAAAAAATGGAAGTCGTAAGACAAATGTTTTACGGATTTAATTATAAAGAATACTTCGGAGCGAATACTTCAAATAAACTTTCGATTATTCTTGCTGCGGAAGAACACATCCTCGGATTAGAGAACGGAAAGAAAAGATTTGTAAATGAAGTTACCGCTTTATCTAAAGCGTTTGCTATTGCAATACCGCATGAAATGGCAATGGCAGTAAAGGATGAGGTCGCATTTTTCCAAGCGGTAAAAGCCCGTTTGTTAAAATTCGATTCAACCGGTTCCGGTAAAACAGACGAAGAAATAGAAACGATAATTAGGCAAGTTGTTGACGAAGCATTGGTATCCGAAAAAGTAATCGATATTTTCGATGCGGCAGGAATTAAGAAACCCGATATTTCAATTCTTTCGGAAGAATTTCTTCTCGAAATAAAAGGGATGAAACATAAAAACATTGCGATGGAAGTATTGAAAAAATTGCTTAACGATGAAATTAAAGGACGTTTGAAGAAAAATTTGGTACAAAGTAAAACATTAATGGAAATGCTTGAAAATACTATTAAAAAATATCAGAATAAAATTTTAACAGCTGCGGAAGTAATAGAAGAACTTATTAAATTGAGCAAAGAAATTGTTGCTATGGATAAGCAATCCGAAGAACTTGGATTATCCGATTTTGAATTTGCTTTTTACACAGCCGTTGCAAATAACCAAAGTGCCAGAGAGCTAATGGGCAAAGAAAAATTACGTGAACTAGCTGTTATATTAACAGAACGTGTAAAAGAAAATGCAACTATTGACTGGACAATTAAAGAAAGTGCAAGAGCAAAATTGAAAGTAATAATCAAACGTACTTTAAGACAATACGGCTATCCACCGGATATGCAAAAATTGGCAACTGAAACTGTTTTGAAACAAGCGGAATTAATCGCAAATGAATTAACAAATGGATAAGCCCATGCATAAAGCCATACACATTGCCAAGTCGTTTGAAAAGCCCACCGCACGACCAAAACTTGTCAATAAATGTATCTTCGGTAACACGCCGGTAAAACTAATAAGACGTTCAATAGTATATTATGCAGCTAATAAAACAAACATTGCGGCAGTCCTTTTATGCAGGACTGCCGGTTAATGTAGTTGTTAAACATATCCCCTGAAATTATCTTCAACGCTTTTGGGACTTGAAGCATAAAGCGCACCGACTTGCTCGGACATAGCATCGGGAAAAACATCTTCTTTCCCTTCAATTAAACTTTGTACAATATTTTTTGCAACATTACCGGGCGAATCTTTTTCCATCGGCAAATCCCTTGCCATATCCGTATCAATCGGTCCCGGATAAACTCCCATTACTAACACATTATCGTTTACTAATTCGCCGCGCATGCCTTGTGTTAAACTGTGCACCGCCGCTTTGCTAACCGAGTAAGTAGATGCCATAGGCATGTTGGCCAAACCAACAACTGAAGATATATTTACAATTGCAGTTTCACCGGGTTTCTTTAACTGTTTTAGAACCGAATTGGTAAGTTTTACCGTTCCCCATAGATTTACGTTTAAATTTTTTTCCAGACTGCTTGAAGCTTGTTCTGAAAGAATTCCTCCCATTGCAAATACTCCGGCATTGTTTACCAAGATATCCAAATCTTCTATTTTAGATGCAGCTTCGTAAATGGAATTATCATCGGTTACATCCAATTGAACCGGGATAAGTCTATCTCCGTATTTCTCTTTTAATTCATTTAACGAATCAATATTTCGAGCTCCGGCATAAACTTTTTCAGCTCCTTGTTCAAGCATTTCCATTGCAATCGCCTTGCCAATTCCTCTGTTTGAACCGCTGATGAATACTGTTTTCCCTTCCGGGTTTATTTTGGTTTGTGACATTTGTTCCTCCATGATTTAAAAACTTTATTGTTTATTTCATTGCTAATTTAGTTAAAATGTGTTATTATTTTTCATAGCAAAATTTAACTTGTGATATTAGAAAATCAATAACATGATAAACCTAGAATGGTTAAGAACTTTTAGAACAGTCTATAAAACCAAATCGCTTAGTAAAGCTGCTGAGTTGTTAAGAATAAGTCAACCGACCGTCAGTCAGCAAATTTCTACACTTGAGGCACACATCGGACAAAAATTATTTGTGAGAAAGTCGAAGGGTGTAATAGAAACAGACGAAGGGCGCATTCTAAATACACTTATTGCAGGTTCAATAGAAGAATTGGAAGGAGTAGAGAATTTAATAACTCAAGAAGATTCAAAAATAAGAACAATTATAACTATTGGGATCTCCGAGCATTTATACAAGACGGTTCTGTGTCAGCAAATAATGGAAATAGGCGAATATGTTCATATTAAATTCGGGCAAAAGCAGCAATTAATTAAAGATGTTGAAAACGGAACGTTGTTATATGCTATTGTTCCGGACTGCATAAGCGGATTTGACTTGTTTTGTTTTCCTTTATATAAACAAAAACTTTTACTTGCCGGAACTCAAGATATTGATTTTAGTGAATTTAAAAAACTATATAAAAAAGATACTTTGCCAGCCGAGAAATGGTTAAATAAACATAAATGGTATGCTCACGATTCGGCTGCCGGGTTTATAAAACTTTATTGGTTAAACATTTTCAACAAAAAAAGACCCAATATAATTCCTAATTATATAATTCCAAATGAATATGAGGTATTATTCCAGCTTTCGCATGGTAAAGGATTAACTGTTGCACTTAATACGAATGTGGCTCCGTTTATTAAGGACGGAACATTACAGGCTTGTGAAATAAAGGAAATAATTTTACGTGAATTAGTAATAATTGCAAATAAAAACAAAACAAATAAAGAAACCACTAAAAGGATTATTGATATACTTACAAAAAAGTAATTTTTTAAAATTTAATTTTAATTTCAGAAAAACCAACATATTTCCATGATTAAGTTATAAAATTTTCCTCCAAGTTTTAAAAACATTCTTTAGTCGTTTTTATTACCTTTGTAACCCGAAAAATTTCTTATATTACTATAAACAGATTATTAACGGGAACAATTAAAACATATTGGAAAGTGATTTATAAAAATGAATAGTATAAATAAAATAGAAGTAATGGCGCCGGTAGGTTCTTACGAAGCTTTGAGCGCCGCAATTAAAGCCGGAGCCGATTCGATTTATTTCGGAATCGAACAGTTGAACATGCGCGCCCGCTCATCAATAAATTTTACTCTAGATGATCTGCAAAAGATTTCGGATGTGTGTAAAGAAAATAATGTGAAATCTTATATCACTCTTAATACAATAATGTACGATCACGATTTGCAGCTTATGCGCGCAATTGTTGATAAAGCTAAGGAGTGTGATATAACCGCTATCATAGCTTCCGATCATGCGGTAATGAATTATGCCAGAAAAGTTGGAATGCCCATTCACATTTCCACGCAGGCAAACGTAAGCAACATAGAAACGGTTGAATTCTATTCTGTATTTGCAGATGTGATGGTTTTAGCAAGGGAATTAAGTCTCATGCAAGTTAAAGCAATCACAAAAGAAATAAAACGAAGGGAAATTACCGGTCCGAACGGCGAACTTGTAAAAATAGAAGTTTTTGCTCACGGGGCTCTGTGCATGGCTGTCTCCGGCAAATGTTATTTAAGCTTGCATGCTCATTATTCGTCTGCCAACAGGGGAGCTTGCGCACAAGATTGCAGAAAAGAATATATAGTTACGGAAAAAGAAGAGGGAACGGAATTTTTAATTGACAACGAATATATTATGAGCGCTAAGGATTTATGCACAATAGATTTCCTCGATAAAATAGTTGATGCGGGAGTTGAGGTTATTAAAATTGAAGGAAGAGGTCGTTCCGCCGATTATGTTTACACAACAACTAAATGTTACCGTGAAGCTGTTGATTCAATCCAAGAGGGAACTTATACCCCGGAAAAAATCGGTAAATGGAAAGAAGAACTCGCGACAGTTTATAATCGGGGATTCTGGGACGGATATTACCTTGGCAGAAAAATGGGTGAATGGAGCGATACCTACGGCTCCAAAGCGACCAAAAGAAAAGTATTCATCGGTAAAGGCGTAAATTATTTTAAGAAATTAAATGTTGCCGAATTCCGACTGGAAACCAAATCGCTTAAGATAGGAGATGAAATATTAATTACCGGTCCTACTACGGGCGTAATAAAAACACGCGTAAAGGAATTGCGTCTTGAAGATAAACCCGTTCAACTTGTTAAAAAGGGAGATAATTTTTCCATGCCGGTAGATGAAATTATTCGTCCTTCCGACAAGTTGTACATTTTGGAAGATGCGGTTTAATGTTCCGGATTATTCACCACAGACAAAAGTGCATCGGTTGCAATGCTTGCGTTGAAGTGGCTCCCAATCGTTGGCGGATTTCGAAGAAAGACGGTAAAAGTGTTCTTATTGAAGGAAAAGAGAAGAAAGGAATTTATAATGCCCAGGTTAGCGATGACGAACTTGCCGAAAATTTAATTGCCTCTCAAAACTGCCCGGTTAATATTATTAGGATAGAAAAAAGATAGAACACGAATAACACAGATTTAACGGATTTTCACTGATTAATATTCTATCTGTGTAAATCTATTTTCCCCGTGTAATCCGTATTTAATAATTTCACATAGTAAGTGCCATTATTGCTTTAGCTGTATGCAGCCTGTTTTCCGCTTCGTCGAAAACAATTGAAATC
>JALSTI010000272.1 GCA_026983795.1 Melioribacteraceae bacterium | reverse complement strand
GTAAATATCTTCGGATTGTTTTGTAAAATAATCCTCGTAATTTTTTCTTATTTGAGCTTTAAATTCTTCCAGTGTTTTAGCTTGTTTGTTGGAAATTTTAGAAACAAAATCTTCGTTAATTTCCGGCGGAACTATTTTTTCTATCTTTTTAATCTCCGCCGTATAAAAATATTCTTCTTTATGAATTTCATCACCGTGTTTATGCTCATCAATAAAATTAAATTCAAAAGTATCGCCAACTTTTTTACCCATTGCATTTTGAGAAATTTGCGGATTTACTTTGGGATCGTCTAAATCGATTGTTACATTTTCACTTTTAGAACCTTCTATCGGATTTTTCTTTTCATCAACCCTTTGTAAATCGACCGTAATTCTGTAATGTTCGTCTTCTACTTTTTCCGCTTCTTCATAAGTTGAATGTGTTTTAAGAATACTGTTCAATTCGGTTTCGATATCCTCATCGCGTACTTTAAATACCGGTTTTTCAATTTCAAGTCCTTTATAATCTTTTAGTTCCAATTTTGGTTTTATTTCGTACTTAACTTTAAAGTTTAATTTGGAGCCGATTTCAAAATCAATATCGGAAAGTTGAGGAGTGCTGATAGGTTCAAGATTTTCTTTATCGACAACCTCCCAAAATTTTTTGTTTGCAATTTCTTCGCTTGCTTTATATTCAATTGCATCGGCAAACATTTTTTTTAGCATCGAAAGAGGCACTTTCCCTTTGCGAAAACCGGGAAGGGAAATAGATTTCCTTTCCTTCATGTAAGCTTCGTCTATTTCTTTTTGAATTTCGTTATACTCCAGACTGATTTCAACTTCTTGTTCGGATTCGGATAAGTTTTTTACTTTTGTTTCCATTTTTCACCTGTTTTATTAATTAGTGCGAAAGGGGGGACTCGAACCCCCACATCCATACGGATACTAGATCCTAAATCTAGCGCGTCTACCAATTCCGCCACTCTCGCAACTTTTTGTTAAACCATCTATAAAAATTTAGAAGTGTAAATATATTGTTTTACCTATAGTTATACAACTGTTTTTGGCAATTGATTTTTATCTGACAGTTAGTTAAAGTTATTTTCAAAAGACCGGATTAATCACCTAGAAAAATTCGGTTTTTCAACTATTTATTTTATTTGTATTTTTGATTGCATTTTTTTTCTGTCTATTTTTAGGGTAAAAATTAATTCCCATTAATTTAATTCTTTGTTTTTTCAAACGATAATTAGTAACATTAATCTATAAAAAATAAATCGACTTGATTAGTGATAAATGTATTTATATATTCAATTGAAACATTTTTTTTAAATTTATGGTTTAAGTCAAAACTGCTATAATAAGAGGGCATAATAAAATGGAAGGTAATTTTTCGGAAAGAGTTCAAGAGGTAATTAGATTAAGTCGTGAAGAAGCATTACGGCTGGGTCACGACTATATAGGAACAGAGCATCTTCTTTTGGGAATTATAAGAGAAAACCAAGGAGTTGCAATAAAAATTCTTAGAAATTTGAATGTTGAATTAGATAAACTTAAAAAAGCTATTGAAGATACTGTCCGCTCCTCCGGCGGTACGTTAACAATAGGAAATATACCGCTCACCAAACAAGCGGAAAAAGTATTGAAAATTACTCAGATAGAATCAAAAATTTATAAATCTGATGTAATAGGAACCGAGCATATTTTATTGTCAATTCTGAGGGATGAAGATAACATTGCCACTCAAATTTTGCATCAATTTAACGTTACTTATGAAAGCGCCAGAGCGGAATTAAACAATATATTGAGTAATAAAGGACCGGAAAAACCAAATATTCAAACTCCTATTAAAAAGAAGGAAAAAGTTAAAACTCCGGTTTTGGATAACTTCGGAAGGGATTTAACCAAGCTTGCAGCCGAGGATAAACTTGATCCTGTTGTGGGTAGAGAGAAAGAAATTGAAAGAGTGGCTCAGGTTTTAAGTAGAAGAAAGAAAAATAACCCGGTTCTTATAGGTGAACCCGGTGTTGGTAAAACTGCAATTGCCGAAGGGCTGGCTCTTAGAATTATTGAACGTAAAGTTCCCAGAATTCTTCAGGATAAAAGAGTAGTTACACTCGATTTGGCAGGATTGGTTGCCGGAACAAAATATCGCGGACAATTTGAAGAGAGAATGAAAGCTCTTATGAACGAATTGGAAAAAGCCGATAATGTTATTCTATTTATAGACGAACTTCATACTATTGTTGGTGCTGGCGGCGCTTCCGGTTCGTTAGATGCATCTAATATGTTTAAGCCGGCTTTAGCCCGCGGGGATATTCAATGCATTGGCGCAACTACACTTGATGAGTATAGAAAATACATAGAAACCGACGGGGCATTAGACAGAAGATTTCAAAAAGTTATGGTTGAACCGCCTTCGGTTGATGAAACAATTAAAATATTAGAGTACATTAAATTTAAATACGAAGAACATCATCATGTTAAATATTCCCAAGCCGCAATTGAAGCTGCCGTTAAATTAAGCGACAGATACATAACAGACAGATATTTGCCTGATAAAGCAATAGACGTTTTAGACGAAGCCGGCTCAAGAGTTCACATGGGTAACTTTAATGTGTCCAATGAAATTCTTGAACTGGAAGAAAAAATAGAAAAAGTTAAACAACAAAAAATTCAAGTTGTTAAACAACAAGATTACGAAGAAGCCGCCAGATTGCGTGACCAGGAAAGAACATTGCAATCCGAACTTGAATTAGCTAAGAGCGAATGGGAAGCTAAAATGAGAGAGGAAGTTTACGATGTAACAGAAGACGATATAGGCACTGTTGTTTCTATGATGACAGGAATTCCGGTAACCCGGGTGGTTCAAGCCGAAACCGAGAAATTAATGAAAATGGAAGACGCTCTTAAAGAAACTATTGTGGGACAAGATGAAGCCGTTATTCAACTTACAAAAGCAATACGCAGAACAAGAGCCGGCTTAAAACGACCGACTAAACCGATCGGTAGTTTTATTTTCTTGGGTCCTACCGGCGTAGGGAAAACCCAATTGGCAAAAGAACTTGCCAAATATCTTTTTGATACCGAAGACGCGCTTATAAGAATTGATATGAGCGAATATATGGAAAAATATGCGGTTTCCAGGTTGGTAGGCGCTCCTCCGGGATACGTCGGTTACGAAGAAGGCGGTCAATTAACCGAAAGAGTTAGAAGAAAACCCTACTCTGTTGTTTTGTTTGACGAAATAGAAAAAGCTCATCCCGATGTTTTTAATATTTTATTGCAAGTTCTTGACGATGGTGTATTGACCGATAGTTTGGGTCGAAAAGTTGACTTCAAAAATACAATTATTATAATGACATCGAACGTTGGAACGAAACAAATTAGAGATACCGGCGGATTCGGTTTTGGCGGCGACGAAATCGCGGATCGTTACGATAATCTTAAATCTACGGTTGAAGAAGCTATGAAAAATTTGTTTAATCCCGAGTTCTTAAATAGAGTTGATGAAACTATCGTATTTAGAAATCTTGATAAAGAAGATATTAAACAAATTATTAAAATTGAAATGAAAGAATTGGTTGAAAATATTCGTCATAATAAAATGGAAATTGTTCTGGATAATTCGGCTGCAAACTTTTTAGCCGATAAAGGGTACGATCCAAAATTTGGCGCACGGCCTTTAAAACGGGCAATACAAAAATATATTGAAGATCCACTTGCCGAAGAATTACTGTTGCATCATTTTAAGGAAGGCGATAAAATAATTGTAAGACATAAACGAAATGCCGAAGACCTTTATTTTATTTCCGAACCCATTGAAGAACCGAAAGGGAAAGATGAACAAAGTGAAGAGAAAGAAAAAGATAATCCCGAAACGGAAATAATTGAATAAGTGATTTTATGTCTTTATTAACAAAAAAAGAAGTATACGGGCAATTAAATAATTGGGAGTTCATTAACAATTCGATTATCAAAACTTTCGAATTCCCCGATTTTGCCGATGCTATCGGTTTTATAGTACGTTTAGGGTTTGAAGCGGAAAAAGCCGATCATCATCCTGATATTTTTCTTCATTCTTGGAATAAAGTAAAAATAACACTTTCCACTCATAGTGAAGGAGGTGTAACGGGAAAAGATATTGAGTTGGCTAAAAATATTGAAAAATTAATCTAACGAATTATGGACAAAGAAAACATTCTAAATTTATTTTTAAAAACAAATGCCCTTTTAGAAGGGCATTTTTTGTTAACCTCCGGCAAACACAGTAATCAATATTTTCAATGCGCTAAAGTTTTGCAATACCCCGGATATGCTGAATTACTTAGCAAAATTATTGCTGATTATTTCAGTACTTTTCATATCGATACGGTGATTGCTCCGGCAATCGGTGGTATTGTTGTAGGACAAGAAGTAGCGCGTCAGCTGGACAAAAAATCTATTTTTGCCGAAAGAGTTAACGGAAAACTTACATTGAGGCGCGGCTTTGAAATAACAGCAGGGGAAAAAGTCTTGGTCTGCGAAGACGTGGTAACCACCGGCGGCTCGGTATTCGAAGTTATAGAAGTTGTGAAAAATTCCGGCGGCAATGTTGTTGGTGTGGGAATGATTGTAGACCGTAGTAACGGTAAGGTAGATTTCGGTGTACCGCAAATCAGCACATTGCAAATGGAAGTTGTAACTTACGAACCTTCCGAATGCCCGCTTTGCAAAAAAGGCATTCCCGCAATAAAACCGGGATCGAGAGGGTTATCCTTATAAATATACTTTGTAAAAACGAATTTCCAAATTTGACACAATAAAAATAGGTAAGAATAAAAATACGTTCTTTTTGCCAAACGTCGCTAAGCGGCAGAACTAATTGCGCCTAAAGCCAATTTTTATGCTTGTTTTATTTTGCCCGGGCTAAAGTTTCGAGCCAAAGATAAACGAAATAATATTTGTTTTGTAACAATACGTGACAGTCTGGAGAAAATAGGTACAGGGAGAACCGCCCGTAAAGAATAAATGATTCCCTTGTTTTAATTAACAGCTCTGTTTAATTTAAGTGAAACATTAATTTTAATTCGTTGCGTTATTGTTGCATCATGAGGCAAAAAACGGAACAAATATTTTACATCCTTAAAAGAAGAAATAAACTGAGAGTTTTAATTTTACTTGAATCTAAAATCCGCACTTCAACCTGTTTTTGTTGCTGAAATATCCGCCAATTTAAAAAAGAAAAACAATTGTGCGAATCGTTCACGTAGCAACATCAAATTTTCCCCTGTATCGTATGAATTCCGGTCCTATTAATTAGTTATAATAACTAAATGTAAAATAAAATATTAAAGTATAGAAAGAGATTATAAACTTACCAATATATATTCACGACCAAATTACCAAAACCATACAAGAAATTTTTTGATATATAATTAAAATTATTAATATATTTATCTGAAAAAGGGTATAAAAAATATAAATTGCTCTTGTGGAACTCAGTAAACTAAATAATATCGCATTGATAAAACGTGAGTTACGAAAAGGAAACCCGTCCGCACTTAGAAAATTATACGAAATTCATGCGAAAAAATTATTCCTTTTTATAAATTCATATACTCATAATATCCAAGTTAGCGAGGAATTGGTTCAAGACGTTTTTGTACGGTTGTGGAACAACAGAAACAATATTAAACTTAATTCTTCGTTCAACAGTTACTTATATACTATCGCAAAAAACCTCGCAATCGATTTTTTAAGAAAAAAAATGAACGCTCCGGTTCATTTGCCTTTAATCAAAAAAAATGAACTTACAAGTTTTAACAAAGGCGAAGTAGAAATTATTTCCATCGAAGAGAGATCTGCAATTTACAGGGAAATCGAAAAACTTTCTCCCCGTAAGAAAGAAGTTTTCAAAATGCATTGGTTCGAGAAAAAAACTTACAAAGTAATTGCGGAGGAATTGAAAATTTCCGTTTCCGCCGTCGAAAAAAATATTTCATCCGCATTATCGGAACTGCGTTATAAATTATCCGAAAAAAATATTCCGTAGTTCGTCTCTTTTCATCTACTATTATTACAATCGGAATAGATTTTTTTTTATTCAAATTCTTATACAAATCATATTCTTAAAATTGTAATAACAGAAAAAATTTTTATTTCTACCTGTGGTATTCTCAAAATTTTACGTATAAGTAAGTAAAAGGGGAAGAAAATGGAAAAACCTACAAAAAATATAATTCAAAAATTTTATGAAAATAGATGTAATGATGAAGAATATAAACTTATGATTAAATATTTGAATTCGCTGGATGAAAACGAATTAAATGCATTTATGGAAACTCACATCGAACAGCTTGAGAATGAAAAAATTAAACCGGAAGTAATTTATAATCTTGATTTTGAGAAAATATTAGAAAGAATTGATTTGAAATCTTCGAAAAAAATTAGAACAAGAAGGAGACCTGCGTATTTAATTGCCGCTTCTATTGCGATTTTTATAATGCTGAGCGCTTACGCAGTTTATTTATTGGGTACATTCGATAAACCGCAAAGTATTAAGTGGAATAAAAAAGTAACGAAACTAGGACAAAAATCAATAATAACACTTTTGGATGGAACCCGCATAACACTTAACGCCGGTAGTGAATTAATGTACCCTACAAAATTCGGAAAGAAAACCCGTAAAGTTCTTCTGGAAGGTGAAGCTTATTTTGAAGTTATGCCAAATCCGCAAAAACCTTTCATTGTTAAAAGCGGCGATGTAATTACCACTGCGTTAGGCACCAAATTCAATATAAAAGCTTATCCGTCGGAAGCAAACATAAAAGTTGCATTATTGGAAGGAAAAGTGAAAGTATCAAAAAAGGGGAGAAACGGTGCAAGAGAAATTTTATTGTTGCCCAAACAGCAATTGGTCTACAATCGTAATACTAAAAAAAGAAGTATTTCGGAATTCGACCCTAGAAAAATAATCGGTTGGAGAAATAACGTTCTGGTTTTTGAAAACGAAAAATTAAGGGAAGTTTTAATAATTCTTGAAAGGGCATTTGGAATTAAATTGGAAATCAAAGATAAAACCGCTTTGCAAAAACGAATCAGCGCGGATTTCGAAAATGAATCTTTCTGGGCAATAATTAAAGTAATTAGATATTTAACCGATTTGGAAACCAAAACAGTAATTGAAAATAACGAATTGAAAAAAGTAATTTTTTACAAAAAATAAGGAGGTGAAAGCAAAAACATTTTATAATACAAAAAGCTATGGCAATTAGTGCGGAATTGCCATAGCCAAAACATTCTAACTAAACAAATGTGTAATTAGAACAGGGTAAAATTATGAAAAAATATTTAATAAGAATAATTAAAATGACTGCATTTCTTTCAATTATCGGCATCATATTTCAAGCATTATTTGTAAATATGATATTTGCAGCA
>JALSTI010000271.1 GCA_026983795.1 Melioribacteraceae bacterium | reverse complement strand
TTTAAAATAAACATAGATGTTGTTTTCCGGCGGGAACTGAATCATTTTACCGGAACTAAGAGCGCTGTATTTTTTTCGAAGTGTTAAAAGTGTTTTGGTGAAATTAAAAATATCCTCTTGCAATTCATTTCTTCCGGGCTTGGTAAAAGTATTTACCGGATCTGTCGGAAAACCTCCGGGAAAACTTTGCCGTATTAAACCGTGATGCCCTCCGCCGTTCATTCCAATTTCGGTTCCGTATAATATTTGAGGTATTCCCCGTGAAGTTAAGAGTATAGTTAAAGCTATTTTTACTTTGTTCAGATTATTATTTGCAACGTACATTATCCGGTCGATATCGTGATTATCTAAAAACGGAACCACATTATCCGGATTTTTATAAACAAAATCTTTGGCAAACAATTCATATATTTTTTGCAAACCGGTTTTGTTGCTTACAAATTCCCTTAAAATATCCGAGAAGGCAAAATCCAAAACAGACGGTAAATTTGAGTTGAACTTCCGGGGGAAGTAAGTATCCTTTTGATATTTTGCTAAAAATGGCGGATCGCCTTTCCAAATTTCGCCTACGATATTAAAACCGGGATATTCGGTTAAAATAGCTTTAGCCCATTGACTCAAATACTTTTGGTCCGCGTAAGGATAAGTATCTTCTCGAATTCCGTCAATCCCGGAAAATTCAATCCACCACAATGTATTTTGAATTAAATAATTTTTAAGCAACGGATCAGTTTGATTTAAGTCCGGCATGTAATCCGTAAACCATCCTTTTTGAGTCTCTTCATAAACAAGGGAATCTCCGTGAATATCAATCAATGCAAGCTTATCGTGATGAGCCTTCAAGTGATTTTTAACGGAACCGTTAAACCAGGAACTATCCGGTAATCGTTTAACCCACGGATGATTTATTCCGATATGATTACTCACATGATCCAAGATAATTTTCAGATTGTGTGAGTGAGCTTTAGTGACTAATTTTTTGTATGAGGCATTAGAACCAAAACGCGGATCGATTTTATAAAGGTCTGTTGCCGCATAACCGTGGTAGCTCATATACATATTGTTTTCTAATAAAGGAGTTATCCAAAGAGCAGTTACGCCAAGATTTTCCAAGTAATCCAATTTATTGATTATTCCGTCAATATCTCCGCCGTGTCTGCCGTTTAAACTACCGAAATCAAATTTTTCATATTTATTATAAAGCTTATCGTTTAACGTGTCTCCGTCGGCAAACCGGTCGGCAAAAATTAAATAAATTACATCTTTGTCTGAAAATCCTTGATGAGCGGTTTTATCATTTATTCTATTCCGTAAACTATAATTAAACTTAACGGAGTCATTGCCTTTCATACAAATAAAGGAATATAAACCGGACGGCAGGTTGTCCGGTATTGTAATATTGAAAATTGAGTAATACTTATTGTTTTGCAAATAGATATTATTTATTTTTATTCGATTATCGAAAGAAGTAATTTTAACCGAGTCCAAATTTTCTCCGTAAAGCATTACATCCAATTTATTCCATTTCATTCCAATCCACCAATTAGGAGGATCTATTCTATTAATTACTATTTTTTGCGCAAATAAATTTGAAAATAAAAATGCAGCGGCAAATACAGAGCAAATTAGTTTTTTCATTTTAGTCCATTTAATTTTAACTGTTAATTGATTTTAGCAAAGTTAAAATTTACAAATGTATTTTAATAGATGAAATATGATTATATTTTCACTTTGTAATTTACAATAAAAATTAAGGGTGATAAATTGCCGGATAAAAACAAAGATTCTGATCAAAAAATTTTACCGGAGCACGGTTATTGTTTTGTGTGCGGGACCCAAAATCCTAAAAGTATTGGAATTAGATGGTATTCCGATAAAGACGGAAAAATTCACGGTAAGATTAAACTAACCAAAGAACAACAAGGTCCTCCAAACTTTGCGCACGGAGGAGCCTCGGCTGCTTTATTGGACGAAGCAATGGGCGCGGCCGCCTGGAATGCCGGTTACAAAGTTGTATCGGTAAATTTAAATATCGACTTTTTAAAACCTGTTCCACTTTATCAACCTGTTGAAGTTACCGGTTGTATTCAGAATAAATCCGGCAGAAAAATTTTTGCCCAAGGTAAAATCATTCTGGAAAACGGCGAGGTTGCGGTAGAAGGACGAAGCATTCTTGTAGAACCCGAAGGCTTTTTTGACGAATTAAATCCGGAGCATAAAAAATTTCTCAATCTCAACAAATAGGTTATTCGATTATATAAATTATATTCTTGCTTTTGAAATTCATTAAAAATAGTTTTGCAAATCGATTTTATGAAAGAAAATGTTAAAAATATTACGGTAAATAGAAAAGCCAGGCATGACTATCATATATTACAATCCATTGAAGCTGGAATTGTTTTGGTAGGAACCGAAGTAAAATCTTGCAGGCAGAACAGAGCCAATTTAACCGATAGTTATGCCAAAATTGAAAACGGAGAAGTTTGGTTGATTGATGCTCACATAAGTCAATATAATCAAGGTAACAGAAATAATCACGATCCGTACCGGAAACGAAAATTATTATTAAATAAAAAAGAAATTAGAAAACTTGACCGCGCAGTAAAAGAAAAAGGCGTAACTTTGATTCCACTTAGGATGTATTTTTCCAAAGGGAAAGTGAAAGTTGAAATAGCATTGGCAAAAGGCAAACGTAAATACGATAAACGTGCAGACATTGCCATCCGTGATCACAAGCGGGAAATGGAAAGAAAAATTAAATATTAAACAGATTTTTACGGAGAAAGAATTGCAAAAATTTCCACCGGTTAAAGAACAAATAGAAATTATAAAACGGGGAACTGCAGATATTATTCCCGAAGAAGAGCTCGTAGGTAAACTTGAAAATTCGGTAAAATCAAATAAACCGTTAAATATCAAATTGGGATGCGACCCGACACGTCCCGATTTACATTTGGGGCATTCTGTTGTGTTGCGTAAATTAGCCCAATTCCAGCAGCTCGGGCATCAAGCAATTTTAATTGTTGGAGATTTCACTGCAATGATAGGAGATCCGTCCGGGCGAAATGCCACACGCCCCCCGCTCACTTTTGAAGAAAGTCAACGTAACGCACAAAGTTATTGGGAACAGGCTTCTAAAATTTTAGATAAAGAAAAAACCAGAATTGTAAATAATTCCAAATGGTTGAGTAAAATGAATTTTGAAGATGTTATAAAATTAGCTTCAAAATTTACCGTTGCAAGAATGCTTGAAAGAGATGATTTTTTCAAAAGATACAAAAACGGAATTCCAATTAGTGTTCACGAATTTTTATATCCGTTGGCTCAAGCTATGGACAGTGTTGCAATTGAAAGCGACGTTGAACTTGGCGGCACCGATCAAACTTTTAATTTATTGGTTGGCAGGGATATTCAAAGAGAATACGGACAAGAACCGCAAGTAATTTTAACAATGCCGTTGCTGATTGGTACCGACGGAACGGAAAAAATGAGTAAATCATACGACAATTATATCGGAATTAACGACTCCCCTCAAAATATTTTCGGAAAAACATTATCAATTCCCGATGAACTAATTTATCCTTATTTCGAATTGACAACCGATTTATCATTAGATGAATTAAAAGAAATAAAAGAAAATTTGGATAATCAATCCGTTAATCCAAGGGATTTAAAAAGAAAACTTGCCAAAAAATTAGTGGCAATGTATCATTCGGAAAAAGCGGCTGAAGAAGCGGAAAAAGAATTTGATAAAATATTCATCAAAAAAGGCGTTCCCGATAATATACCCGAATTTAAATTAAGCGGTGCGGAAAAAGAAATCAATATTATAGATTTAATAATGAAAGTAAATTTTGCGCCGTCGCGCGGCGAAGCGAGAAGATTAATTTTACAAGGCGGAGTTTCGATTGACGGCAACA
The DNA here is from genome assembly GCA_026983795.1 of Melioribacteraceae bacterium. Classification (GTDB taxonomy): domain Bacteria; phylum Bacteroidota; class Ignavibacteria; order Ignavibacteriales; family Melioribacteraceae; genus BMS3ABIN04. The sequence continues at coordinate 3,497 of JALSTI010000271.1, read as the reverse complement.
AAATTTCGAACATTAAAGAAAATATAGTAATTGATAAAGAAAAAATATTGAAAGTTGGCAAAAGAAAATTTATAAAATTAATGCTGGAATAATTAAATGTATGTTCCAAAAAAAATCTTTTTTACTAAAGGAGTTGGCGTTCATCGCGAATATTTGGCTTCGTTTGAGTTGGCATTAAGAAATGCGAAAATAGAAAAGTATAATATTGTTACCGTCAGCAGTATTTATCCTATCGGTTGCAAAAAGGTTGGACTTGAAGAAGGTTTGAAAGAACTTTATCCCGGTCAAATTATTCATGCGGTAATGGCAAGAAATTCCACAAACGAACCTAACAGATTAATAGCAGCTTCAATAGGAGTTGCTTTACCTAAAGATAAGAGTATGTACGGTTATTTATCGGAGCATCATCCGTACGGAGAAACAGCACGAATTTCCGGCGATTATGCCGAAGATTTGGCGGCTTCTATGTTGGCTACTACTTTGGGCATCGATTTTGATCCAGATAAAGCTTGGAATGAACGTGAACAGGTTTTTAAAATGTCTGGTAAAATTGTTAATACTTCCAACATAACACAATCCGCAAGAGGAAATAAAAATGGGATGTGGACTACGGTTTTAGCCGCCGCAATTTTGCTGCCGTAAAGATTTATGTCTGTAAAATAATATAAACCGGAACAGCAATTATTAATACAGCTTGCAATATTGAAATTATAATACTATAAATTTTATTGTTTGTTTGCACATAATTTGCAATAATCAATAAAACCAACGACCAGCCGAACAAACCGGATTCGATACCCGCAATTATGTAAGCCGATAAAGGTTTAAGAAGAAACGGAGAGGGATTATGCACATACCAAAAATTTCCGAATAAAGCATACTCAATCGGTGTTAAAATAAACAAAGAAAATATAAGCGGAATGAATGAATAAATTCCTATTGCAAAATTATCTTTAAATCTATTTTTTAGTCCCAACCATGCATTTAATTTTGTTATAATAAATTCACCCGTTATAAATATAATCATTACTATTGCGGAATATAATAGAATTGCAGAAAGGTTAAAATTCTCTTCTGCTTTAGAAACGTCAAAAAAGTTTAATAAAAATAAAATTGTTAGAACAATCTTAACTGAAATAAAAATAGAGATTAGGAACGAAAAATTTTTATGCTCGGCAAAAATTATTTTTCTTAATGTTTCTCCTGGCGAGTAAATTATTTGCCAAAAAGTCTTCCAAAAATCGATATTTACCGTTCGCTGTCTTAAATATGAGTTGCATTTTTCGCAAGTTAATCTGTAATGAGGGTTTTTATGTTTACAATTAGGGCATTCAACATTATTTACGAGTTTTAAGCTCAATTAAAATCTCAACCTTATTCTAAATTCCGTTTGGTTAGTAGTTTTATTTTTACTTACATCAAAATCGAACAAATGCGCATCCACATAGGCGTCAACTAAATTAAGGAAATAAGCCAAACCCATAAATACCGCAAAAAGATCGCGTTGATCTTTATAAAATTCACGAAGCTGTTTATATTCACTTTTCCCGTTTTCACTTTCCAAAAGACTTTTATTGTACAGGTCCCTGTATTTTACAGTAAGTTTGTTTCTATCAACCCAACCGTAAGCAAGGGCTCCAATTCCTCCCCAAATTACCGGAATTTTCCAATAAGATTCATTGTAAAACTGTCCCCAGCCCGGTAAAATAGCGCTTCTTAAAACAGCTCCCCACGGAGATTTCGACATTACAAAAACAGAATCTTGCGTAGAATTTTTAATTCTATTATTTAATTGAGCATTGACCGAAACGGCGCTAAAGATTAAGAAGAGTAATATGTTAATAATTATTTTTTTCAATTATATCAAATAATTCTAATAATCTTTCTAATTCGTCGTTTGAATAATATTCCAGAACAATTTCGCCCGACCCGTCTTTTTTCTGTTTACAAATTACTTTGGTTCCGAATATATTTCTGATTTTGTTTTCCAGATCGTTTAAGTGAATTGTACTTGAATCGGTAACCGGTTTAACCGTTTTTTTCTTTTTAGCCGGTTCGTTTTTAGATAATTCTTTTACTAAATTTTCAACCTTTCTTACGGAAAGATTATCTTTTATAATTTTTTCCAGAATGGTTAATTGTAATTCTTTTTGAGGAATATTTATTAACGCGCGGGCATGACCGGCGGTAATTTTTTGTTCCACAAGACTTTGTTGAACCTGTGTGGGTAATTTCAACAGCCGGATGGTATTGGTTATTGTTGATCTGTCTTTGCCCACCCTTTTTGCAATTTCCTCTTGAGATAATTTACATTCAATCATTAACCGTTCGTAAGCGTTAGCTATTTCAATCGGATTTAATTTTTCCCTTTGAATATTTTCGATAAGTGAAAGAGCAAGCATTGCTTCTTTAGTATCGACTTGTATAATATAAGCGGTAATTTCTTTATAACCGATTTCTTTAAATGCTCTTAATCTCCGCTCGCCGGAAATTAGTTCGTATTCATCCGTTCCGCTCCGTCTGACTGTAATCGGTTGAATTAATCCGTTTTCAAGGATAGACATTTTAAGTTCGTTTATTGCCTGAGGATCAAAATCCGTGCGGGGTTGGTAAGGATTGGGATTTATTTTGTCGACCGGAATTTTTACCAAAACGTCGACCGATCTGCCGTCGTCTTTAGCGGCTTCGGCAGAAGAGACGTGAATCTGTTCCTCAATATTTTTATTAAGCTGGGGATTAATAAGAGCGTCCAATCCCCTTCCGAGACCTGGTTTAATTTTAGTCATATTACTTTGCTTGTTTCATTTTTGGTTCTTTCAATTACTTCGGCGGCAAGAGATATATAATTTTTAGCGCCGGTAGAAATAGCATCATAAAGAATAACGGGTTTAGAATGACTCGGCGCTTCGGATATTCTAACGTTTCTGTGAATTATTGTTTCAAATACTTTTTCTCCGAAATATTTTTTTACTTCTTCAACCACTTGGTGCGATAAATTCAAACGAGTATCGAACATTGTTAATAACACTCCGCCTATAATTAAATCCGGGTTTAAATGTTTTTTTACAATGTTTATTGTATTTAATAACTGCCCCAAACCTTCCAATGCAAAGTATTCGCATTGCACGGGAATTATAACCGAATCGGATGCGGTAAGAGCGTTTAAGGTTAAAAGGCCTAAAGACGGCGGGCAATCAATAATTATATAATCATATTTGTTTTCAATTTCTTTAATTGCATTTTTCAGCAAAGTTTCCCTGCTTGGAATAGATACCAATTCCACTTCAGCACCAACAAGATTTATATTAGACGGCAAGATATCCAAAAACGGCATATAAGAATTTACGATGCAGTCATTTGCATTTTCATGCCCGATTAATACTTGATAAACCGAATGATCTTCTGTGGAAACCCCTAATCCGGATGAAGAATTAGCTTGCGGATCAATATCAATTAAAAGAGTTTTATATTCAGCGGCAGCAATTGACGCCGATAAA
>JALSTI010000270.1 GCA_026983795.1 Melioribacteraceae bacterium | reverse complement strand
ATTTTAACAGAATTGAAAATTTAAAAAACATTAAATCCGTTGAAGAAATTAAAGAGAAAAACTTACGCGTTGTTAAACCGAGCAAATACAAATCCGGCGATAAAGATTACAAATTGTTTTTGATTGAAGATGAATTTTTGAAACCGGTGATTAAAAATCCTAGAGAATCGAATGAAATTATTTTGATTAGAGAATCTCTTAAATATTTAGTCTTTATGTGTAATTTTAGCAAAACAAAGTTGAGTAATTCATTTGCAGCACTATATATAAGTTGGGGAGAACAAAAAAAAGAATGGAAAGATGAGAAGAGAGGGAAATATATTCCAGTAAATGAACGTCCAACATGTAAGTCTAGGAAACTGTGGTGGAATGTAGGGGAGTGGAAACCGGCAGATGCTTTTTGGATGGAATCAATTAATGATATAAATCGAGTTTATTTGAACACTTTAAAAATATTTGAATCGGATAAATTTTACGGAATTACTTTTGATGATAAAGAAAATAATTACAATTACTCAATAATTCTTAATTCTACAATCTATGCACTCTTTAGAGAATTGAAAGGTTTTCACGGAATGGGCGAAGGCGTTCTCAAACTTCCTGTATATGATGTAAAACGAATAGAGTTTCTCATTATTGAAAACATAGAACCCAAAAAGATTACGCGTGAGCTTTCTTCCATCTTCACCGAACTCGGCTTTGACCCAACCAAACCAATTCCCGACCAAGAGCCGAATCCGTTACCCGACAGAAAAGAACTTGACGACATAATATTTGACGCACTCGGCTTAACCGAAGAAGAGCGGAAAGAAGTATATTGGGCAACAGCGGAGCTTGTGCAGAACAGACTAAATAAAGCAAAGAGTGTATAAAAATTAAATGCAAAATATTTTAGGAACACAATCATGGAATATACTGTAGAAAAAATAGAAGAATTGATTACGGAAAAAAAGAAAATTATTGCTCTTACACGAAAAGAATTTAAAATTGTAGGTCAGCATTTACGTAATGATTTTAAATTGATTTCAATGGACGAAAAAAGAAGTTTTCATGTTTTTATGCGGAAGCATATTGATTTCTTGGAAAATTTTTCAATTGGATTAATTTATTTACCGGTAGAACGTGCCTCTATTCATTTAATTAGATTTAACGGAAATCATGGCGAAACGGTTGAAGATGCATTACTCCCCCATGCTCATAGAGATTTTCATATTCATAAAATAACGCCGGAATTAATAGAGGAAGAAATAAATGATCCGAAAAAAGTTTCCATAACTAAAAAATATGCATCTTTTGAGCAAGCATTTCGTTATTTTTGTAAATATATAAACATTGTTAATTCAAGTGAATATTTTCCTGAAATAGATCAACCAAATCTTTTTGAGGATTAAAATGATAACTACAAATAAATTCAATGAAATAAAAAATAAGTTCAATAATTATTTTAAAATAAAAGAAAAACGTCCTGGTATTTTTCAATTATTTTTACCGCTATATCATTCAGACGGTGATATGATGGATATTTTTATCCAACAATCAGAAAAGGATCCTGAAAAATTGATAATTATGGATTCCGGTTTGACTTTAATGAGACTTTCATACTATTATGATATTGATACCCCTAATAAAGAAAAGATTTTCAATAAAATAATTAATGAATTTGGCATTAATAATGATAATGACAATTTATGGATTGAAACAACTTACACATCACTTTATCCGGCAATAATGCAATTTGCTCAAACAATTTCAAAGATAACAAATATGAGATTATTTAAAAGAGAAGTAATACAAAATCTTTTCTTTGAAATGTTAGATGAGTATATATTTACAAAACTAATTAAATATAAACCTCAGAAAAAATACTATCCTATTCCTACTCACGAAGAATATGAAGTTGATTATTGCTTTAATTCAAGAGAAAAGCCTATTTATTTGTTTGGCGTAAATAATGCATCTAATGCTCGTTTAGCAACAATTAGTTGTCAAAAGTTTATTTCTGAAAAAATTCCTTTTCAAAGTGTTGTTGTTTATGAAAGTTTAGATTCAATTGGGAAAAAAGATCAAGCTCGTTTAATGTCGGCTGCAGACAAACAATTTCCTTCTTTAATGGATTTTAAAGAAACCGGCATTGAGTATTTTGAAAGGACTTAACTTACGACGAAGTAAGATAATTTACCATGAATTTTGGTTAACAAAAAGAAGAATACCATTCGTGCATTCGCGGCTAACTTTCTTTTGCCACTAATTCACGAATAAAAAACAAGGACGAGTATTTTGTAAAAATCCAAACATATTATTGCCAATATCTTGTAAAAATCCAAACATATAACTACATTTAATTTGTAAAAATAATACTATTATTACATCCGGATAATATGAAAAGAGATTTTAACGAATATCTTAAAAAATGGAAAGCAAAGCGAAACAGAAAACCACTAATAATTCGCGGCGCAAGGCAAGTCGGCAAAACCTATACGGTTCAGCAATTTGCAAAGAATAACTTTAACGTATTTATTGAAATAAACTTTGAAGAAGAGCCGGAACTAAAAGAATTTTTTCAAACAAATGACGTTAATAGAATAAAACAAAACTTGGAAATATATTCTGGCAAAAAAATAATTCCTAAAAAAACATTACTCTTTTTAGATGAAATACAAGCATGCCCCGAAGCAATAACAACATTACGATATTTTTACGAAAAATCTCCCGAACTTCATATAATTGCCGCAGGTTCGCTATTAGACCATACATTAAATAACCTAAAATATTCTATGCCGGTTGGCAGAATAGAATTCGGTTATATGTATCCGCTTGATTTTTACGAATTTTTAAATGTCATTGGTCAAAACTCATTAGTTGAATTTTTAAAAAACTACACATTGCGAAAAGAAATTCCCATAGCCATACATAAAAAAATACTTGAACAATTAAGGTTGTATTACTTTATTGGAGGAATGCCGGAAGCCGTAAAAGTTTACATAAACGAAAATAGCTTGGCGGATGTGGAACAAGTACACGAAAGCATTATAAAATCTCTGGAGTACGATTTTGCAAAATACGGAACACGCAACGACCAAGAAATTTTGATAAGAGTTTTAAGATATATTCCGAAATCGATAGGGAAAAAATTTAAATACAGCAATGCGGTTGATAATAAACGCAGTGAGAATATAAAACGAGCGGTTAACTTATTAAAACTAAGCAGAATTGTACACTTTGTTTATAGTACTTCGGCATCAAAAGTTCCGTTGCAAAGCGGTGTAAATGAAAAAATGTTTAAATCTGTTTTTATGGATATCGGTTTGGCAAATCATATTCTAAAATTAAGAATAGTTAATATAGAAAATTTAATTACCGCAAACGAAGGAGAACTGGCAGAACAATTTATCGGACAGCAATTAATCAATATGTTTCCGCATTATATTGATTCTCAACTTTATTACTGGCAAAGAGAAAAACGCAACTCGGAAGCGGAAATAGATTATGTAACCGAACAAAATAATATTATTTTACCAATTGAAGTAAAAGCCGGTAAAACCGGTAGATTAAAATCGTTACATATATATGTTACCGAAAAAAAATTAAAAACAGCCGTGCGTTTTAATCTTGATATACCTTCTTCGTCAAATATAAAGCATACAATAAATTTAGGTAAAAAAGTAAAGAATGTTAATTACCGTTTGGTTTCTTTACCTTTATATTTAATTAAAGAATTTGAAAGAATAGCTTTAAGATAAAACTATGACGAATAATTTTATTACAAACACAGAAAAGACAATATCCTTAAAAGAACGTTTGCAAAAACTTATTAGTGCAAGCAGTGAACTGAAATTTCTCGTAGGCTTCTTTTATTTTTCAGGCTGGAATGAAATTTTTAAAGAATTAAAAAAAAATAATGATGTAATACTTAAAATTTTAGTAGGTCTTCAAGTTGATAAATATTTATCCGGAATTATTGAAGTTGAAAATAAGGATGATAGTTTAAGTAGAGAAGAACATTTTACACAGTTCATAAAATCTCTTGGCTATGCAATAAACAATGCCGAAATGGATAATGAGGAATTTTATAATCAGATAGAATTTTTTATTAAACTTCTGGAAGATGAAAGACTTATAATTAAAAAGACTCTTAACCCGAATCACGCAAAGGTTTATCTTTTTAAGTTAGACAGTCAGTTCCAAGATCTGTTTAATATTAATGGACAATTTATAACCGGAAGCAGCAACTTAACAAAAGCCGGTTTACACAACCAAGAAGAATTTAATGTTGAAATTAGAGATTACGGATTTGAAACGGCAGAAAATTATTTTGATGAACTTTGGCAAACTGCAATTCCGATAAGTGAAACACCAATCGGGAAAAAAGTAATTCTTGATTTCTTAAAGAACAAAACACAAACATCGCTTATAACGCCTTACGAAGCTTATGCTTACATTTTAAAAACCTACATCGAATTAATCGAAAGTAAAAAAGTTACTCCTTATCTCGACCGAATTCTTGAAGAGAACGGTTTTAAAAAATATGCATATCAAATAGATGCGGTAAATCAAGCGTTAAATGTTATTGAAACTTATAACGGTGTAATAATAGCTGATGTGGTTGGGCTTGGCAAATCTGTAATTGCTTCTCTAATTGCAAATCAACTTAGTAAAAGAGGCTTGATTCTTTGTCCGCCCGGGCTTGTTGGTAATAAAAACGAAAACACAGGTTGGTATGAGTATTTGAATAAATTCAAATTATATAATTGGGATATTGAAAGCACGGGGAATATAGAAAAGTTAGCGGAATCAATAAGAAAAAATAATTTGGAATATGAAGTTATAATTGTAGATGAAGCTCATAGTTTCCGGAATCAAGATACCGACAGATACGAAGCACTTGCAGATATTTGCAGAGGGAAAATTGTAATACTTTTAACCGCAACACCATTTAATAATTCGCCGGCGGATATATTTTCTTTACTTAAATTATTTATTGTTCCAGGTCAATCCGGTATTACAATCGAACCGGATTTGGAAGGTCGTTTTCATTCTTATAATTATCGTTTTAGAAATCTTTCTTTTATCTTAAAAAATCTTAATTCTGATAATTATTCTGATAATTCTAAAAAAAAGAAAAAAGCTGAAAAACTTTATACAAAAATGTTCGGATTAAAACCGCCGGTAGATATTTCCATAGTAAAACAAAATGTAAGGGAAATGTCAAACGATATTAAAAATGTTATTTTGCCGGTTATTATTAGACGAAACAGATTGGATTTGAAAACGGATTTCGAATACAAGAAAGAGGTAAAAAATCTTTCCGATGTTAAAGATCCGCAAGAATTATTTTATGAATTGGATAAGAAACAATCGGAGTTTTACGATAGAATAATAGAAAAATATTTTAGTAAAGACGGCATTTTTAAAGGTGCAATTTACAGACCTTTTGCTTATGAAAATAAAAAGAAAAATAAAAAGGGTGAAGAAGAAAATAGAATAATACTGCAACAAGAAAACTTATTCGATTTTATGAGACGTCTTTTAATAAAACGCTTTGAAAGTTCATTCGGTGCATTTGCTCAAAGTATAGATAGGTTTTTACGAACTCATAAAATGGTAAAGTCTTTCATAAAAAGTTCCGGTAAATATGTTTTAGACCGCAAAGTAATTGATTCCAACTATAATGAAGATGATAACGCCTATGATTTCACTTTGGAAGCAATTGAAAAAGCATTGGAAGATTTCAAAAAAAATGCCGAAGGAAAAACATCTCCGAAACATACAAAAATATACGAGATAAATAATTTTGCTTTCAAAGAGGAGTTTTTGAAAGATATTGATAACGATATTAAATTGTTTGAAAAAATTAAAAAAGAAATTTCGGAACTAAATTTGGTTTCGAATGATCCCAAGCGTAAAGTAGTTTTGAAAACAGTTAAGGAAATTTTAACTAAAGAAAACAATCCCAAAAGAAAAATTTTAATTTTTACCGAATACACGGATACAGTAGTTCACTTGAAAGAATATTTCAAAGAAAATCTCGGCAGAGTTTTATTTTGCGATGGAAATATTACTCGAAATTTCGCATTACAATTAAATGCAAATTTTAATGCTCAAAATAATGAGCAAAAAGATGAGTACGATGTATTAATTACAAGTGATAAATTATCGGAAGGAGTAAACTTAAATCGTGCCGGTGTAATTATTAATTATGATATTCCTTGGAACCCTACACGCGTTATTCAGCGGGTTGGACGCATAAACAGGATAGGTACAAAAGTATTTGATGAACTTTTTATTTATAATCTTTTTCCTACCGAACAGGGAGCAACTCATGTAAAAATTAAAGAAATTGCACAGCAGAAAATGTTTCTAATACATAATGCACTCGGTGAAGATGCTAAAATATTTACTCCCGATGAAGAGCCTACGGCAAGCGGATTATTTCAAAAAATAAATTCAAATCCGGAAGAAGATGAAGAAATAAATATTGTTACTTTTGTTAGGAATGAATTTAATAAAATAAAAAAAGAACATCCCGAAGTTATTGCAAGAATTAACGAACTGCCTAACAGAACAAAAACAGCTAAACTTTTTTCCGAAAATAACACCGTTGTTTTCATAAAAAAAGGAATGGCATTATTTTCGCTACTTGCAAAGTACGAAAGCAATAAAATAAAAATTCTTGAAAAAACCTTTGAAGATTTACAGAATTTTGTGAAATGTTCTTTCGATGAAAAAAGACTTCCGTTAAGTAAACAGTTTTGGAAATCGTATGAAAAAATTAAAATATATAAACCGCAATATAAATCAAGCAGTTCCGAGCTTTCAATTGAAAAAAAAGCAGTGAACAGTTTAAAAACTTTAATGAAACAAAAAAGAAATGATTTGGAACAGAGTGATGTTTCGTTTATTGATACTTTATTAAAAGATATAAAACGTTATAAAACACTTTCAACCAACACTTTAAGAAAACTTGTTTTACCTGAATCAAAAAATAAAGAAACTTATAATGAATTAGTTAAAAATATTCGGGAACTAAGACGAAGAATTGGCAGTGATTATTTGGAAAATGTTATTAAAAGAATAAAAAATATAGAAGACGATATTATAATTGCTATTGAGAATAAACAAAAATAAACTTTTACTCTACAACAGCTTCCGTGTAATTTACATTTATTTGGAGATAAATTTTCGTAAACTTACACTTTTTTGGAGATAACTCATTTATAAAATGAATAGAAGTAAGAAAACCAAACATGAAAAACTATAATGAATTTTTCAAAGCAAACAAATTACTTTGGAACAAACGAGTTGATATAAATTTTAAATCGGAATTCTATAATAACGAGGAATTTAAAAAAACTAAAAATTCACTTAACAGTATTGAATTAAATGAACTTGAAGGTATTTCGGGCAAAAATATTTTACATCTT
>JALSTI010000269.1 GCA_026983795.1 Melioribacteraceae bacterium | reverse complement strand
TACACCGCCAACACCTCCGAAATAGAGCAAACCGCTTTTATTACTCTTGTATGAAACGTCCTCAAACTTACTGGTTCTTAAACCGTCCGATTCGTATAGATTCCAAAATTTATTTTTCTCAGGATTAAATTTAGACAAACCATGTGCGGTACCAATCCACAAATTACCGTCCTTATCTTCCAGAATACTTCTTACAACATCATTAGCTAAACCTTCTGACTGTCGAAAATGAGTAAACTTATTTTTTTGCTTTACACTATCCGGATTAAATTTATTCAGACCGCCTCCGAACGTACCAAGCCATAAAGTACCTTTATGATCAATGAATATTGTTCTAACATCATTATTACTTAAACTATTAGGATCATTAATATCATGCTGATATCTCTTGAATTCAGGTTGCGCAATCGAACCATCTTCATTGATTGAATAATCGGAAATTAATTGATTTAATCCGCCGTCAGAAGTACCTATCCAAATCCGTCCTTTTTGATCTTCGGCAATGCTCATTATCCTGTTATCACTTAAACTTGCCGGATTATTTTTATCAAAAGTATAATGCAAAAATGAATCCGGCTTACCATTCTTACCGCGTACAAATTTATTTAATCCCCCATTCCAACTTCCGATCCAAAGATTATTTTTTGAATCAGTGAATAATTTAATAATTTCACCTTTGCTGATGCTTGTTGTATCCGAAGGAATGTGACGGTAATGTTTAAATGAATCTTTTTGTGGATCGTAGATATCAAGACCGGCTTCTGTTCCCACCCATAAAACTCCGGATTCATCTTGATGAAGAGCATAAACTATATTTGAACTTACAGATTTGCTATTTTGTGTATTGTTCCGGTAATGAGTATACTTACTTGTGACCGGGTTGTATTTGTCCAGACCAATTTCAGTACCAATCCATAATTTTCCACTTTTAGTTTCCAATACACTCAATACATTATTTCCGATTAAAGTATTCTTATCATGGGAATTATGGAAATAACTTTTAAAGTGCTTTGCTTCCCTCGATAAATTATATAAACCATTAGCGTTTGTACCGATCCATATTAATCCGGATTTATCCATTACCAGATTTGAGATATTCGGCGCATCAATACCGCCAATATCACCCGCTGAAAACCGGAAATGCTCAATGATTCCCGGTTTATTTTTGTTCTCCCTGTTTGACTCGTAAGAAAAAATACCGTTACTGTATGTTCCAAACCAATAAGTTCCTTCTTCATCCAGCATAATACTTTCAACCAAATCATTTGAAAAGGGTTTGGGGAAAGAATAGTAAGGATATCCGGTTATAAATTGTCCGGTATTTGCATCAAACCAAAGCAATCCGGTGTGATAATTCACAAGCCAAAACAATCCGGAATGCTTTTTATCCTCAATAATAAATTCAATTGAAAAATCGAGTTTATTAACTTTTTGATCCAGCCTCGAATTATAGCTTATAAACTTGTAATTTTGATCGGTACTATTTTCAACCAATTTATTAAGGTATCCGTCTAATGAACCAAACCAAATTGTTCCGGAATGATCTTCATAAATTGCATTTATACCATTGCCTTTAATACTATTCGGATCGTTACTGATTTCTTTAAAATTATGAAATTTCAAATTATTATAATTATCAATTTGTAAAGATTCATTTTTAACCATAGATAATCCGCCGTTACGGGTTCCAATCCAAATACGGTTTTTACTATCCTCAAAAATTCTTAATATTTGATTATCTGTCAGACTGTAATTATCATCAGGATCATTCAAAATATTGATAAAATTTTCTTCCTTTCGATTAAATATCGATAACCCGCCACCAAATGTTCCGACCCAAAGCGTTCCGTTATGATCCTCGAAAAGTCGTACTATTTTATTGATTCTGAGACTCGTAGAATCACCTTCAATATTTTTATACACTTTAAAATTATATCCGTCATATCTATTTAAACCGTCCCATGTTGCTATCCACATAAAACCTTTGCTGTCTTGCAGAATATCCCTTACCATATTTTGTGATAAGCCTTGATCAATATCAATCCGGTTAAACCTAACGCTATTACTTTGACCAAATACCCGAATAAAACAGATAAGAGATAAATAAAAGACTATATGTATGAAAATTCGTTTATGCATAACAAGCTATTTTGTCACCAATTATGTTTTTGGAAGGCTTATAATAAATTCGGTAAACTGTCCTTCCTTAGTATCAAATTTTATAGTGCCGTGATGTTCTTTAACAACAATTTCATAACTAATTGATAATCCCAATCCGGTTCCTTCTCCACTTGGTTTTGTTGTAAAAAACGGGTTAAATAAATTTTCTTGAATTCCTGCCGGAATGCCATTTCCATTATCCCGGATATGTATTTCAATTTCACTTTTAAAATTCTTCGTCCAAATTTTAATCGTTGGTTCAAAACGGGATGATTCATTTTTTTTCTTTTCGTAGGCTGCGAAACATGCATTATTTATTACGTTTAATAAAGCCCTGCTAATATCTTGCTGCACAATATTTATTTCGCCTATTGACTCGTCATATTCCTTTAATATTGTAACATTAAATCCTTTATCTTTAGCTCTTAATCCGTGATATGCTAAACTCAAATATTGATCGAGCAGCTTATTAATATCGGTTGGAATTTTCTTCCCCGCGCTACCGCGTGAATGCAAAAGCATTCCTTTAATTATACTATCCGCACGGTTTCCGTGTGTGTTAATTTTAAGAATTATTTCATTAAGGTTATCCAGCATACTCTCAATCTCTTCGTAATTCTCTTCCGGTAATAACCCTTTATCTTTGTATATCGTTTCTTTCAATTCCATAATCATTTCCGTTGAAATCTCCGAAAAATTATTTACAAAATTGAGAGGATTTTTTATTTCGTGAGCAATTCCTGCTGTCATAGCTCCCAACGAAGCTAATTTTTGTTGAATAATAAGCTGCTCTTGTGCTTTAATAATTTCTTCGTTTTTCTTCTGTAAAGTTTTAATTGATTGTGCCTTTAATATTGCCGATACTGCGTGTTCACGAAATTTATATAATATTCTCACCGTAGAAGAATCGAATATATTTTTATCGGCTAAGCTGTCGAACACTACATACGCTTCGAGTCTATTATCCCATTTAACTTCCATCACTAACATCGACTTTGCTTTAATAAACTTCGACATTCTCTCATCACCAAACATATTTTCAGTATCGTCTATAATATAAATGCCATTCTCAATTTCCCCGGACTTATGAGCATATCTCTCACTTAATTCCTCAGGAGTAAACGCTATTGAATTAATATCTTCTATATTATGACCAAGTGTGAATGCAATGTGAAACATATTATCGTTATGGTCAAGTAAGAATACCGCGGCTTTTTCCGCTTTAGGTATAAATGCTACGGTTTGTTTCAACATCGAATTAAATAAGGTTTCCAAATCGTCTGCTCTGTTAACTATTCGGACTAATCTATCCACCGTTTCGAGCTCTGCTGCTTGTCTGCTTTTTAATTCCACTTCTCTCAGTTTAGCTCTTTCACGTTCTCGTCTAATTAATTTACGACGCATTATTCTATCCACTACAAAAACTCCAAAAGCAAAAATTAACCCGTAAACAACAAAAGCCCACCAAGTAAAATACCATGGCGGCAGAATTTTAAAATTGTATAATCCTAAAGCTCCAATTTTACCGTAAACATTTTTAGACCTGACTTTAAACCGGTATTCTCCAGGGGATAAATTTGTATATTCCTTTTTACTATCCTTCGACCAATCCGACCAATTAACGTCATTACCTTTAAGAAAGTACTGATATTGATTCCCGGTCGATTTATCGAATGCTGCTGCTGCAAATTCAAACCGGATATCATTTTTAGCAAACGGCAAAATCATTTTACGGGTATTTTGATTCCCGGAAACTGCTCCTCCGTAAATGAGAGAATCACTATTAACAACAACTTTTCTAACGAGTGTTTTAAAATTATTTTTACCGCTGTTTGCATTGTTCCTATCGTATCGTACCAGCGCTTCGCTTGTGCTTATCCATAGAATTTCTTTGCCGGTTTTGGGATTATAGTCTGAATACAAATTTATAACGGAACTTAAATCCAATCTTCTAAACTTGGGAATCGGCTTCCAATTATATTTTCCATTTGGGTTGTAAAAAGCTTTTCCTAATTCCCTTTTCCCGTTTACATCTGCCAAAATCCACAAATCTTTATTAAAGCTATTTTTTAATATTAGAATACTATTCGTAGAATCGGCAAAAATACTTCCGAATGTTGAATCCGGCAAAAATCTATTCGATTTCAGATCAAATTTTACAACACCTTTGTTAGTTGCGACAATTGCTTTTTCACCGGCTTTAAATACAATCCATTTTGTTCCGGGTAAACCGTTTTTTTTATCATACAATTTATAAGTGATATTATTATCGGTCCCGTCGGAAAGTTCTTTCAAGTTACCGGATACATGGTAAACACCGTTAAAAAAGCCTGTCAACCATAAATCACCGCTAACATCTTCAACAATAGAATTTACTTCGTCTTCCAAATTTTTTGAATAGCTTACGGCAGCCTTCTTACCGCTTATTTTTTTAATTACAGAAATACCATCCCTATGACCGATGTATGCTCTTTCCGGAAATTTTTTAGACTTCACTATTGTGTTGATAGACGGATCAATTAACGGATTTTGAAGTTTGTTATTCTTGATAACCGAAAGTCCCCAGTTTGTTCCGGCTAATAAAATTCCGCCCAGGTTAAGCAAAATATATGCAGGTTTATTACTTCCTTCCAGCAGTTTGAAAGTGGAATTATCCTTCGATAAGTAAAGTACTCCTAAATCGGTCGTTACATATAGTTTATCATTAAACCGGTAAACAGAATAGGACATATTTTTCAATAAACCTTTATTTTGAATAACAGACAAAGCAGAAGGATATTCGCAATAAGCAATTCCATTCACTGTTGCCAGCCAAAGCCCGCCGGCACGATCGGTATAAACATGAAAGATTACGTTTGTAGGCAAACCGGATTTCCCGTTTATAAGACTCAGCAAATTGCCTTCAGGGTTTACAATAATAACTCCTCCACGTTGAGTAGCAAATGCATAATTTCCATTAGCGGTAATGCAGGTATTATAAATCTGATTGTTAATTAAAATTGAATCGGCTTCGGTTTGATATTGAGAGAATTTTACACCGTCAAATAAAAACAATCCTTCCGAATTAGTAGTAATTAGAATTTTGTTCTCTTGACCGGAATTTTCGGTTTTAAACGGCAGCATATTGTAAACCCTTCTGTTTGCAAAGTATCCACCGTCCGGCATTAACTTCAGTGAATCCCCGTCAATGTACATCAAGCCGATTTTATCGTTTGTAGTAAAAATTTTGTCATTTACATTATAAAGACGGTAGGAAAAGACCGAATCTATCACGCTTATTTTACTTCCATCCCATCTAAATATTTTATCCTTTGTTTTGAAGAAGACGCCCTTTGAGGAAGCTGCAACATCCCACATCTCTCCAAACTTTTGATATTTTTTATCAAGCTTGGGTAATAAAGACTCATATCGCAACTGTCCTAAGGAATCCGGTTTAAGCAAGCCAAAATCGGCTGTTGCACAAACGTAAATAGTTCCCGCGGAATCAATTGCGATAGCTCTTACATTTGCATCATTAGGAGTTTTAATTTTCCTCCATGAAGTTCCGTCATATTCCAATATTCCGGTCTCATTACCAAAATACATTACTCCGCGTTTATCTTGCAGTATTCTCCAATTCGTAGTTTCCGAATTATATTCTTTGGGACTGAAATACCTTAGAAAAGGTTGACCGTTCTCTAAATTCTTAAAATTGATCGATTGTCCATTTAAGAATGAAGATAATAAAATTAATGAAACGTAAATTGAACAAATATATATTCTAATATTCATTTTAAATTTTAAATATTCCTTGAACCACAATTTGTCCATATTAGACCAAATAATTAATTGGAGCGGAAATAGTATTAGAGTGATTTGTTAAATTCTTTTCAATGTTTCGAAGTGAATTGATCATAAAATAATACCTAATATCCAAAAATTCAATGTTTTGCAATTTTCTTTTGCTAATTATAAATTATTAGTAAAGGTAAAATAAAATATACAGTTGGTATAGTCTTGTACTTTTAGCGCAAAGATTGGGACTTTTCAATCAAAATTATTTAATTGATGAAAATTTATGATAGCCGGAGCATGTCTTCTTAACCATCAGGCATGTCCGGCATAACAATTTTACTTATAAGCTATCGCTGCACTTGTGGAACCGGTGAGCGGCATAATTGCCGTTTCACTAAAACCGGTTTCTTTTACCATGTTGATAAAATCAGCAAAAGAAAAATCATAACCGGCTTCCGTTTCAATCAGCATATTTAAGGACATCATCAGCCCGAAGGCATTTTTTCTGCGGTCGTCATCAATTATATTTTCAATTACAACGAATACACCGCTATCAGGTAATGCGTTATATGCTTTTTGTATAAGAAGTTTTTTCTCATCTATTGCCCAGTCGTGAAGAATATTTCCCATAGTTATTACATCTGCTTTAGGAAAGTTATCTGCAAAAATATCACCCGGCTCGATTGTTACTCTGTCCGATAAACTCATTCTCTTTACATTTTCACGGGCAATTGTACTTACATTTGGCAAGTCGAACGAAATACAAGACATATTGTTGTTGTTCAAAACAACCTGAGCAGATAAATGACCGCCGGCTCCTCCAATATCGCAGAGAGTTTTGTAGTTTGAAAAATCAAATTTATCGGCAAAGGCAATGAAGTTACCCATTTGCACTCCTGCCATTGCGTTTACAAATTCATTAAGTCTCTGCTGATCGGAATATAGAATTTCAAAAAACGGTTTATCGCTGTTCTTTGCTTCATTTTGAGGTTCGCCTGTTTTTAATGCTTCTTCCAGATTATTCCAGAAAGGATACAGGCGATTGCTTGCCATTTCTAAAATTCCGCCAATGTAGGAAGGTTTGTTTTTATCCAGAAAAAGATCCGTATCTGGCGCATTACTGTAAACAGATGTATCTTTTAATCCGGTTCTGTTTAAAAAGCCCAATGCAACTAAGGCATCAAGAAAATCATAAAGACTTCTTTTGTGTAAGCGCAGTTTTGTTTGAATTTCTCTGCCCGGCATTTCTCCCTGTGCCAAAAGTGTAAACAGCTCCATATTAACTGCGGTCAGCAATGTTTTGGAAGCAAAAAATCCTGTTCCTACCTGCATAATTTTGGAAGGATCAATTTGTTTTGCCACAATTTCTTTTTCTTCTAATACTCTCATGTCAATCCACTTTTTTATAAACTTTATAAATTGTAGTCAATTAAGACATTTGGAACATACTAATCGACTCGGGCATTTCCGACTCGATTTCCCTAAGTTCACTTTCGCTCAACCGGAAATCCAAAGCTCCTATAATTCCGTCAAT
>JALSTI010000268.1 GCA_026983795.1 Melioribacteraceae bacterium | reverse complement strand
TTGGATTCGTGAATACGGCACTTCTATAAATACATCCACTCTGGTTTTTCCGGTAATGTTACTCTTATAATCCGCTATATCGAAATCGATTAAACGCGCATACGATCTAGGAACAATAAATTGCGAACTTTCCACTTGGGCAAGTAATAGCGAGTTAATGAAAAGTAAGAGTAAAATTATTTTTTTCATTTTAATAGGTCCTTCCTAAATAATAATATTCCCAAAAAGATCATACTCATTTGCGTCAATAATTTCAACAGAATAAAATTTTCCTATTTCCAAACTTTTTCCGTTATTCTCTATCAAAATTTCTCCGTCAACTTCCGGTGTATCTCTTTCGCTTCTTGCAATGTAATAATTATCCCGCAAATCATCAATTACAACTTTTAGAACCTTTCTAACAAACGATTTATTTTTCTTTGCGGAAATCGAACTCTGTAACTCCATTAATGTTGCCAGTCTTTCTTCTTTAATCGTATCGTCAACGGGATCTCCTAAAATAAAACCCGGTGTATTTTCTTCGCGCGAGTATTTAAAAATTCCTACTCTGTCAAATTGGATATCTTCTATAAAATTATACAACTCATTAAACTCTTTTTCTCCCTCGGTTGGATATCCTGTTATAAATGTTGTTCTTAATGTAAGTCCGGGAATATTTTCTTTAAGTTTTCTAATTAATTTAATAGTGGTATTTTTTGTAATTCCTCTTCTCATAGATTTTAGAACGTTATCCGAAATATGCTGCAAAGGCATGTCGATATATTTACAGATTTTCGGATTTGTTTTAATCTCTTCTATTAAATCGTCCGGAAAATGTGAAGGGTATGCGTAAAGCAGCCGGATCCATTCAATACCGGTTACCTTACTTAATTCCCTTAACAATTTTGCTATACTTCTCTTTCCGTAAATATCTTTTCCGTAGTCTGTTGTATCTTGTGCAATTATAATTAATTCCTTCACTCCTTTTTTAGCAAGAGCAGTTGCTTCATTAATGAGGAATTCAATAGGCTTCGATTTGTGTTTACCGCGCATTAACGGAATAGCGCAAAAAGAGCAAGGATTATCACATCCTTCCGATATCTTTATATATGCATAATGGTTTGGAGTTGTAACTACTCTTTCGCCCAAGAGGTTTTCTTTAAGCGAATAATCGAATTGGTCTAAAATACCGCGGTAGTCTTCGGTTCCTAAAAATGCATCCACTTGTGGTAATTCTTTTTCAAGATCGGATTTATATCTTTCCGAAAGACAACCTGCCACAATTACCTTTTTAATCTTGTTGTTTTTTTTAGCTTCAATTGCATTTAGAATAGTATTGATGGATTCTTGTTTTGCGTCCTCAATAAATCCGCATGTATTTATTATAACAGCTTCGGCATCTTCTGCATTTCCAACCAAATTAACGTTATTTAGTTTTAGCTGTTCCATTAAACGTTCGGAATCAACTATATTTTTAGCGCAGCCGAGAGTAATTACTTCTATATTTTTTATCTTGTTTTTCATGGCGTTAACAGAATTTATATTTTTTGCAAATTTCAATATAATAAAAAAAGAGACTTTTAAAACAACCATTCGTAATACTCATAATATTAAATTAATTAAATACAAATGAATAAGAATTAAAAATAAAATGGATGAAAAGACTTTGGAATTCTACGTATAAACAAACCAAGCCTTTTAGAAAAGTACTTGGCTATATTAATAAATACTTGTGCTAAAAAGAAATAATTTCACTATATTTCATGCCTAAATTTTACTGTCCCTTATAATTTTATGAGACTAAATTAAACATATCGAAAGTCTCGCTTTCTATATAAATAAAGAGGTTATACCATGATTATGGATCAAATAGTTTTATTTTCATATATTCTTTCACTTACTGTGCTTCTTATATTTGCCAGTCATGGATTTATAATGCTTTATTATCACCGTAAGTATAATAAGATTGCGCATAACAGTAAAAAAGGAGACCAATTCGATCAGACCGTTACAATTCAACTCCCGGTTTACAATGAATATTATGTTGTTGAAAGATTAATAAATTCGGTTTGTGAAATTGATTATCCAAAAGATAAATTGGAAATACAAGTTCTGGATGATTCGACAGATGAGACGTACGAATTAGCGAAAAGGTTGGTTGAAGAAAAGAAAAAAGAGGGTTTTGATATTAAACATATACACAGAAAAAAACGGACCGGATATAAAGCCGGAGCATTAAAAGAGGGATTAAAAACCGCCAAAGGCGATTTTATTGCAATTTTCGATGCCGATTTTGTTCCGAAAAAAGACTTTCTGAAAAAAACGTTAAAATATTTTGTTAAATCCAAAATAGGAATGGTTCAAACCAGATGGGAACATTTAAATGAAGACTATTCCATTCTTACCAAAATACAAGCGCTGGCGTTAAACGGTCATTTTGTTATTGAACAAACTGTTAGAAATAAAGCAGGGTTTTTTATTAATTTTAACGGTACCGGCGGCGTATGGAGAAAAGAATGCATTGAAGATGCAGGAAATTGGCAGGATGATACTATTACGGAAGATTTGGACCTTAGTTACCGCGCTCAATTAAAAGGATGGAAGTTTGTTTATTTACGCGATTTTACTACTCCCGCAGAACTTCCTTCGGAAATGAATGCATTAAAAGCCCAACAGTTTAGATGGACCAAAGGCGCAATTGAAACAGCGAAGAAAATGTTGCCTAAAATCTGGAAGTCGAAATTACCGTTTAGAATAAAATTACAATCTACTTTTCACCTTACAAATAACCTCGTATTTCCTTTTATTTTATTAGCCGGAATTCTAAATGTTCCGCTTGTATTTATAAAAAACAGCGGTCCGTATGATCCTTATTTTAATATTATGTCTGTTTTTGTTTTGGCATTTATAAGTTCTTTTCTGTTTTATTTATATGCCCAACGTGATGTCTATTCCGATTGGCGAAAAAAAATGGCGCTGTTCCCGATTTTTATGGCGGGAAGTATGGGTTTTGCAGTAAATAATTCCAGAGCTGTAATTGAAGGACTGTTAGATAGAAAAAGCGCTTTTGTTAGAACTCCTAAATTTAAAATTACAAGTCCAACCGACAAACTTAATAACAAAAACAAATATATTTCCGCAATTAAAGCCGATCCTTCCGCATTTATCGAATTGATTTTGGCGGTGTACTGTTTTATAGGCGTGGCGGCTTCAATTTATTTTATGGAAATTGCAGCTCTTCCTTTTCATTTGATGTTTTTCTTGGGATTTAGTTCCGTTGCTGCAATGTCGTTTAAACACGCAAAGTTGAAAAAGGGGAATTGATTTTAATTGGAAGCAAAAAACGGTATTCGTAAAATGGATAAATTTGTACTTATTTACGAGTATAATAATAGTTCGCCTCTATTTGCTTATGTAGCCGAACAATATCTAAAACAAAACGAACCGGAACACGCTTTAACCGTTTTAGAACACGGTTTGTTAAAATATCCCGAATACGTTACGGCGCTTGTAAACTACGCAATTACCCTTGCAAAGCTTGGGGAAAACGAAGAAGCCGTAAACCAACTAAAAAAAGCCCGCGAATTGTTTCTTGACGATAAAAGTTATGATTATTATTCTAATATTATTCGCTCTTATAATGATAAAAATTTACCCAAATCCGGTAATGAAAGTTTAGAACCGGCAGCACAGGAATACCCGGAAAATAAACCGGCGGTTTTTGAAGACAATTTGGAAACACTTGCCGGCGAATTGGAACACGCCAAAGTAAAACCAGTGGAAACAAATCAAGAAGTTATTGATGAATATAAACGGAAATATAAGAACAGTAATAAAAAAATAGTTTCCGAAACCCTTGCCGGAATTTATTTCGATCAAAATAATTGGAAAGAAGCTCTGGAACTTTACGAGGAGCTTATTAAATTACGTCCCAAACGCAAAGAGATTTATAAAGCCAGAATTGATGAAATAAAGAAACGTTTGAAAAATTAATACCTCTTTGCATTCCCTTCCATAAAAACATATAAAAGTTAACCGTAAATGAATCAATATGTTTTAATTCAGTAAAATTCTAATTCGAATAAATGAGATTAAGCATTTTTAATTGTTGTATCATAAAATTGTAAATGGAAAAAGTAAAATAAAATTTTAAATTGGAATTTGGTTGTATTGGAATTTCAGCGAATAGTTTTAAGCCCTTGGGAATAAATCAATTATGAAAACACAACAAAAAAAATTAACAAGAAGTTTTTATACCCGCAACGTTTTAACGGTTGCAAAAGAATTATTGGGTAAAATTTTCGTTAAAGTTGAAAACGGCAATAAAATCCTTAGCGGATACATTGTGGAAGTGGAAGCTTACAAAGGAAAAGTAGATCAAGCAGCTCATTCTTATAAAGGTAAAACCAAAAGAAACGAAGTAATGTTTGAAGAAGGCGGACATTTATATGTTTATTTTACTTACGGTGTTCATTTTTGCGCTAATGTTGTAACCGGTAAAAAAAACGAAGGCGATGCGGTGTTAATCAGGGCAATAGAACCGGTCGAAGGGTTAAATCTTATGGCGGAAAGGAGATTCGGAAAAACGGAATTGAATGAGAAAGAAAAAATTAATTTAACTAACGGTCCTGCTAAAATTTGTCAAGCATTCAATTTAGGTAGAAAGGAAAACGGAGAAGATTTAACCGGCGGCAAAATTTATTTATTGGATCGACCGAAAATCCCGACCAAAGAAATAATTAAGACCAAGAGAATAGGAATTAAAAAATCAACCGGACTGCTCTGGCGTTTTTATATCAAAAATAATTCTTACATTTCGAAACGATGAATAAATTACCGGAAAACATATTAATTGCTAGAACGGATAGAATAGGGGATGTTGTTTTATCGCTTCCTCTTGCTTACATAATTAAAAAACATTTTCCGGATTCTAAGATTAGTTATTTGGTTAGAAATTATACAAAAGATTTACTACAAAACCATCCGTTCATCGATAATACTATCATTCTTTCGGAAAAAGACGGAAAACCCAAGTTTACGGAAAATATCAACAAAATAAAATCGATGAACTTCGATACGGCTTTTGTTGTTAATCCTACATTTAAAATAGCGCTTATTCTGTTTTTGTCCGGTATAAAAACAAGGGTGGGAACCGGCTATAGATGGTATTCGTTTTTATTTAATAAAAAAATTTATGAGCATAGAAAATACGGCGAAAAGCATGAATTGGAGTTCAATATAAATATGTTGAAAATGATTGGGATAACAAATGTTGACCCAAAAGATGTAGTGTTTGATATACAAATTTCTGAAAAAAGTAGACAAAATGTAAATGATATTCTTAAAAAGAACGGGTTCAATCAAGATATTCCAACTGTGATTGTTCATCCCGGAAGCGGCGGAAGCGCAATTGATTTGCCAATTTATAAAATGAAAGAATTAACCGGACTATTGGCACAAGAGTTGAACATAAACTTAGTGGTAACAGGTACTGTAGCAGAAAAAGAAATTTGCGATTCGGTTTCTCAAAATATTTCTAAAATAATAAATTTGGCGGGTAAAATTAATTTAAGCGAATTAATGGCATTAATAAACAGAGCTGACATACTGATTGCAAATTCAACCGGACCAATTCACATTGCGAGCGCATTAGGTAAATTTGTCGTTGGTTTTTATCCCTTAATTCCTTCTTGTTCACCTAATCGCTGGGGACCGTATACCGGGAAAAAATTGGTTTTTTCTCCTGAGATTGAGTGTGAGAATTGCAACAGGCGGAAGTGCGAAAAAATAAATTGTATGGATTCCATTAACATCAACGAGGTTTTTGTTAAAATCAAAAACGTTCTTGTTTCAACATCAAATTAGGAGAGTTAAATGTTCAATATATTAAATTTATTGCTTTTCGTTTTATTATCTTTTCATAATGTTGGGTCTGTAAATTCATCCGGAAAAGAATTCAGGGTAATGGAAAACCATGCATTTAAAGTCGGAGAAAAACTTACGTTCGATGTTAAATACGGATTTGTAACGGCAGGTATTGCAGTTATGGAAATTCCGAATATGAAAAGGATTTCGCACCGTCCGGTTTATCATATTACATTCAAGGTAAATACGGTTCCGGCTTTCGATCCTTTTTATAAAGTTCGCGATAGATATGTAACTTATTTGGATAAAGAAGGTCTTTTCCCTTGGAGGTTTGAACAACATATACGCGAAGGCGGATATAAACGGGATTTTTCTGCCTTTTTCGATCAGCGAAGAGGAAAGGCTAAAACCAGCGAGGGTAGTTATGATATTCCTCCTTATGTAAACGATATAGTTTCCGCTTTTTATTTGGCGCGGACTTTCGATTATTCAGGCATGAAACCCGGAGATAAAGTGCATCTTGAAAATTTTTACAAAGATAAAGTTTATCCTTTGGACGTGGTTTTTAGAGGCAGGGAAACGGTAAAGGTAGAAGCCGGAACATTTAAATGCATTATTGTGGAGCCACTTGTTGTGGAAGGCGGTTTATTTAAAAGCGAAGGCAATATTTTAATTTGGTTAAGCGACGATGAATTGAAAATTCCGGTTAAAGTTAAAACCAAAGTAATTATCGGTTCAATTGATGCCGATTTGAATTCGTATGAAAATTTAGCGGGAAAATTAACTTCCAAAGTGAATTAAATTTTTTCGCGCTAAATCATTCCATAGCATCTAATATCCAATTTTCATAATTTAGTTGTAATGAATAATAAGTTAAAGCCCACAGATCAAGACTCACGTTACCGTCAAAAACTTAATGGTGGAAATGAACTAAACCCAATTATGTCGCCGGTTGCAGCAGCATTATTCGGATTGATAGGTGTGTTTATTTTATATCAATTTGTTGGCGGAATACTTACTTTGGTAATTTTTGGATCTGATTTTAAAAATGCCAATATGAATGCCGTTAGACTTATGACGATGGGCGGACAGATATTGTTCATACTTTTCCCGGCATTGTTATTGGCTAAACTTGTTTATGAAGATGTAACAACGGTAATACGTTTTAAGCTGCCCAAACAAAGAGAAGTTATTTTATTTTCCGCGGGAATGATTGTATTAATTCCGCTGCTTCAAAATTATCTTTATCTTCAAAATCGTTTTATAGAATTTATAGCTTCCAACAATCCGTTTATTCAACAAGTAAAATCGTTTTTAGATAAAATAGATAAAATGGTAGGCGAACAATACAACCAAATTCTAAACGGAAATAATTTAATTGAGCAATTGTTAATTGTTCTTGTTGTTTCAGTAACTCCGGCTATTTGTGAAGAAATTTTTTTCAGGGGATTTGTACAGAAAAGTTTTGAATTAAAATTAAGCCCCTTTGTTTCAATTCTTATAACATCGGTGTTTTTCGGATTTTATCATTTCAATCCTTATGGTTTAATTCCGTTAATTGCGCTTGGCGCTTATTTGGGATACGCTGTTTATCAAAGCGATTCAATCTTTGTTTCCATGGTTTTGCATTTCTTAAATAATTTTGTGGCTATTATGGCTTACTTCAGTTTTGGAGACGAAGATTTTATAAAATCGAGCGTGTTACCCGCTAATGATATTTTGATGACTTCAATAAGTTTTGCTGTTTTGCTGGTTTTATTTTCGGCTATAATAATGTATATTAGAAAAGATTATTCATCTAACAAAAACGAGGCAAACTATGATTTGTCCTAAATGCGAAGCCGAATATGTAAAAGGAATAACCGTTTGTCCGGATTGCGGCGTTGAACTTATTCCTAAAGAAGAATTTGAAACTCACTTGGTTAAACCTTCAAATTGGGTTGTAGTTTATATAACGGAAAATGAGATTGAAGCCGAAATGCTGAAAGCGAATCTTGAAGGAGCAAACATAGAAGCTCTTGTCCTTTCTCAAAAAGACCAAAGCTTTCCGGCAGTTGGAGATTTGGCAGTTGTTAAACTTCTTGTTAAACGAAAGGATATAGATGAAGCAATGAGTATTATCAATGATATAAATAAAAATTCCGGCGAGAGTTAATATCTATGCAGCTTTCTAATCGTTTAACCCGAATTTTGGTTGCTCTCATTGCAATTCCTTTAATAGTAGGAGTCGCTTATTTCGGCAAACTGTTATTTTTAATTTTCATACTTTTCATAGGACTATTAGCATACGATGAATTTTCAAAAATGCTCAAGTCAAAATCTATTTACTCGAATTACATTTTAGGACTTTTATCCGTTTTTTTTATAATTGTAAATTCATATTTAAATTTAATCTCATTCGAAGCAGTTGCAATAATTATTGTTCTGTTTATTTTAATTGCCGAGCTGTTTAGAAATAAAGCATCCGCAATAATGAATATAGGAGGTACATTAACCGGAATATTTTACATCGGATTATTTGCCGCTTCAATTATACGCTTAAGAGAATTTCCATTTACCGAAAACAATTACGAACAAGGCGGCTTATTAATTATATCCATTCTTGCCTCAATTTGGATTTGCGATTCCGCAGCATATTTTTTAGGAACGGCATTCGGTAGTCATAAATTATTTCCGCGTGTTAGTCCGAATAAAAGCTGGGAAGGCGCAATTTCCGGTTTTATTTTTGCGATTTTAACAATGATATTGGCAAAGGTTTTGGTAATTGATTATTTATCTTACATTGACGTTCTGATAATCGGTTTTATTATTGGAACTGTTGGTCAAATTGGCGATTTAGTTGAAAGTTTGATAAAAAGAGACGCTAATGTGAAAGATTCTTCTTCGGTTATACCGGGACACGGCGGAATCTTCGACCGATTCGATTCGTTCTTATTTTCTTCTCCTGTTATTTATTTGTATTTAGTTTTATTTAAATAAATTAATTTCGTAAAAATTTATCCTAAACATCTAAAATTGTACTATGAAAAAATATAGAAATAAAACTCCTGAAGAAGTTATGAAAATGGTTACAATGGAAATGATAGAAAGAGCAATAAAATTAGGGGAAAAAGCCAACCGTTCTATATATATTAGTAAAACATCCGGCGGTAAAGGTTTGGAAGTGCAATCGCTTAATCCTAAAACCGAAGAAGGAAAAGAAAATTTGGAGAAATTTTTAACTCCGGTTAGAAGACATTACACTTTTTCCGGTCTAGGGGATTCCGAAGAATCCAATTCAATAAATTGGCGGAAATTGAATCTTCCTTTCGGTAGAAGATTTTTGTTGTTGCTGCAAGTCGGAATTTCTTTCTTCCTTAAAGGAACTCCGGCAAAAAATAAATTTTTAAGATGGATGGGCGTTAATGTAGGTAAAGGCGCGGAAATTATGCAGCTTGTTTGGTTAGATCATTTTAGACCTGAATTAATTTTTATAGGCGAAAACACATTAATGGGCGCTTTTACCAGAGTAACTGTTCATGCTTACGAAGGCGCCGGTAAATTCAGATACGGTTTGGTAACTATCGGCTCAAATTGTAAAATAGGAGCAGGGACGGGAATAGGTCCAATTCAAATTGAGGATAACGTGAGAACTTTACCCGGTACAACAACTTCTCCTTATTTGGCAAGAATTAAAGAGGGTTCAATCGTTGGATGGAATCCTCCTAATGTTAAAACTCCCGGAAAAAAGGAATAGGTTTATTTTCTGCTTTTTATACTTGTTTTTAGCAAAAAAATTGAACAGCCGGGCTAACCGTTGTTGTTCCGTTAATTACCAATGTAATATTCTATTCCCAAATGAATTTGTCCCGCCGTTCTTTTTATGTGGAATTGAATATCTTATCTTTTACTTCGACTAATACTTGGGATTTTTTGAATATTTTTACTCCGTAAGTCAATCATAAACCAATCGAAACAGTAATTATAAAAAAGGCGGTGATAACAATATTATTTTGTCATTTGTTAAACTTTATCATTGGCATATTTTCCCGGTCTCTAACGGTAATTACTTCCGGGTTACCAGAATTGTCAATCAACCGACAGAATATAGCGGGAATAATGAATATTCTTGTTGTAAAACTTTTAACAAACAAAATAAAACGTATGGGCAGAAGAAACAAAAAGCACAAAATGTAAATCTTGCAGTCTCCAAAATTAGTTATTTAACAAACCGGATTGATCTTGTTGCAATATTATTTTAATTTAATACAGTATTGTCAATTGAATTGGGGGATCAATAAACCGGATAGTATTGTACCGGATCAATCCAACCATTAAAACAGCGGTATGAATAGAAGAAATTTTATTAAATCTGCATCTGCACTAACAATTTATCTTCTGGCGCCGGTAAAGTTTTATGCCGGAAAAACATATAAATCAACCGTAAAAATCTACAAGCATTACCTTCAAAAAATAATAGAGCTTATTAATTCGTTAAAAAAAGAAAAGTCGAACTTGGTTCTTAAAATAATGGACGGAAAAAAATATGTTTTCGATCCGTATTATCATTATCCTTGGCAAGGTGGAATTTTAGACGAAAAAACCGGAAGCCGGATATTTTTCCATGCGCACCGTAAAAATGAGTACGGACATTTTCACACTTTCATTAATGATGAAAACGGAGATTTAGTGCATTTGGTTTTGATTTCGATGAACAAAGACGGCTACCCGACCGGATTAAGTACGGTAAATACTTGGGTAACGGGAGATAAATATGTTGAAGCGGCGAAACTGAAAAAGCTTCTCGATTCTTTTAAAATGAATCCGGAAAATTACAAAGATGAGAGGGTTATACAATTTATAGAGTTAATGTTTAAATCCTACAAAGATGTAATCTATAAACTGTTCGATGAAAGGGATGAATGGATTGAAAATTATACGTTTAAATATACTAAAGAACCGTTCGAAGATAGGAATTATGAAGTTTTATCATCGAAAGAGATAAACATTTATGAAGATATAAGAACTTAAATTATTTTAATTATAAAAGTTCTTTCCCGCTTAAAACAGAAATGAACCCGTTCTTAAACTAAAAACGGTAGTTTCCGTTTGCTTTACTCAAATTTGAATATTACAAAATGTATAAATATCTTTAGTATTAATATTCAAATATTTCTAACGTAACTACAAAATTTGAAGGTTTAAAATGAAGAAATCGATAACTCTGTTTTTAATTAGCGCTCTACTAACGGTATATTTAATATCTTGCAGCACAGTACCGGTAACCGGAAGAAAACAATTAAGTTTAATTCCCGCTTCACAAATGATGGCAATGAGTTTCCAGCAATACAATGATTTTTTAAAATCGCATAAACTGAGCACCAATAAAAAAGAAGCAAACTTAGTAAAAAAAGTAGGGAAGAGAATTTCTAAAGCTGTTGAAAAATATTTAACGGAAAAAGGCATGAGCGATGTTATTTCCGGCTATAAATGGGAATTTAATTTGGTTGAGAGCAAACAAGTAAACGCATGGGCAATGCCCGGCGGAAAAGTAGTATTTTATACCGGTATTTTACCGATTTGTAAAGATGAAAACGGAATTGCCACAGTGATGGGACATGAAGTATCGCATGCAATTGCAGGGCACGGAAGGGAGAGAATGAGTCATGCTTTGCTTGCACAATTAGGCGGATTAGGATTAGCTTTAGCCTTACAAAAAGAACCGAGGCAAACACAGCAATTGTGGTTGGCGGCTTATGGAATTGGAGCGCAGGTTGGAATTTTATTACCTTTCAGCAGATTACAAGAAAGCGAAGCCGATCACCTTGGATTAATTTTTATGGCAATTGCTGGGTATGACCCTCACAACGCGTTAAAATTTTGGCAAAGAATGGCTGCGCAAAAAAACGGAAAAGCTCCGCCGGAATTTTTAAGTACTCATCCGTCCGATCAAACAAGAATTGAGGATATTAAAAAATTACTTCCCGAAGCGATGAAATATTATAAAAGGTTTAAATAGATTTCAAGAGATGAAGGGAAGAAACCAAGCTTTTTTAAAAAGTTGGTTTTCTTAAATCAATAATTTACCAGTTAGAAACCACACCGAGAAGAATATCTTCGGTGATTTTATCTATAGCTTCTTTAATAGCATTATCACGTGCGGTAGTTATATCGCCTTCGTTTTTATAATCTCCGTAATTTGAAAAAGTTCTGTCGAAAATTTTCTTCTTCTTTACCAAATCTTTATAAACCGCATGAACTTTTATGGTAACTCTCCGCGTTGTTACATCCTCTCCTCCGGCAATTACCGTCGGAGCATCTACTAAGGAAGTAATTGTACAGTTCAAAATAGCGTCTGCTTTGGTTGAATTGGCAATTTGTAATGAATTGTCGTTAATGAATTTATTAATCAGTTCATTTGTAAAATCATCTCTAAGATTAGGTTGGCCCGACCCGCTGCGGTCAACGGCATTAGGAATGGCAATTGTATGAAGATGGGGAGGAACTGAAGCTCCGGTAAACGAATAACTGCATCCGGCCGCTGTAAGTAATAAAAAGAAGGATATAGTTAATGCCAAAAGCTTAAGAAGTATAAATTTATTGAATTTCATATTCTTTTAATTTTCTGTATAAAGTTCTTTCGCTGATTTTTAATAATTCAGCTGCTTTTCTTTTATTTCCGTTTGTAAAATTTAACGCCTGCAAAATAGCTTGTTTTTCAATTTCATCCAAGGGAATTACTTCGGTAATTTGCACATTTTGAGTTTCGGGATTAACAACCTGTTGATTTTTCAGCGCAATATTCTTAAGCTCGTTTAAATCTTTTTTTATTTCGATTAACGCCCCTAAAATTATTTCGCGGTCAATTGCGTCTGCCGACTTATTTACATGAACCGGAAGATTTCTGTTCGGATCGTTTTTTCTCACCTCAGTTAAAAGAGGTCTGAATATTTCCGCAGTTAATATATTTGATTTTGTTAAAGCCATGGCTGTTTCAACGGTGTTTTTTAGTTCGCGCACATTGCCGGGCCACGGATAGTTGTTTAACAATTCAATAGCGTCTTTGGTCAATTGCGGTTTGGGAATGTTATTTTTATTTGCATATATTTCTATAAAATGTTCGGCTAAAACCAAAATATCTTCACGGCGCTCTCTAAGCGGCGGAATATTTAACGTTACAGCCTTCAGTCGAAAATATAAATCTTGTCTGAATCTTTTTGCGTCGACTTCTTTTTGTAAATCTTTATTGGATGCCGCAATAATTCGCACGTCTACTTTTTTTACCGTTTCACTTCCGATAGGCATAAATTCGTGGGTTTCTAAAACTCTTAAAAGTTTAACTTGAGTGGTTAAAGGCATTTCGGCAATTTCATCTAAAAATAATGTGCCTCCGTCTGCAATTTCAAAATAACCTTTTCTATCGTTCGTTGCTCCGGTAAATGAACCTTTTTTATGACCAAATAATTCACTTTCTAAAATTCCTTCCGGAATGGCGCCGCAGTTTACGCTAACAAGTTTGCGTTTGGCTCTGGGACTAAAAGAATGGATAGCGCGGGCAAATACTTCTTTCCCAACTCCGCTTTCTCCGTAAAGCAGAACGGAAATATCCGATTTTGCAACTTGCATTGCAATATCTATCAGATCACGGATTTTTCTTGATTTGCTAACTATGCCAAAATTATTTTTGAAAGTTTCTATTTCCATTCATGCTCTGTCGTTTTGACAAGATAATTGTATTCGATTAATAAAATTAGTGAAAATTTTAAAAAAATACCGACTATTAAAACTATCTACCTGCCAAATTGACAAAAACTATATTTTTGTCTAATAGGTTTTTAATATTTATAATTTAAGAACCATCCCATCTTTGGCTAAAACAAACTTTGAGTTATTATTTAGATTATCTATCCAGTCGGCAATTATTTTTTCATCTTCGTCATCAATGTGTGTAAGATAAACTTCATTGGGTTTTAAAATTTGGAAAGCCGTAAAAATATCATTCAATTCAACATGCGTTGTTTCCGTAATAAAAATATCCGTTTTTATCTTTTCAAATAAATAAAGATCTTTTTCGTTTCCTATATCCGAAGTGTAAACTATCTTTTTCTTTTCTACTTCAAAGTAAAAACTTGATGAAAGGAACGGAACATTTTTATTTTTTAATTCTTCTTTTTGCTTTATATGATTATTTTGTTTCGGAATAAAATTTATAAATTCTGAAACCCGGTATACCTTTCCGAACTCAAATCCGGTAATTTTCACTTCAAATCCGGCAATTTCAAAAAACATATAAGTAGAGTTTAAAAAATCAATTAAGTGTTTTACGAGTAATTTATGAGTGATAAAAGTTAAAGGTTTTGTTCTTCCATTTAATTTCATTTGTGTAAATAAAGATGCAACTCCGCCGAAATGATCGGCGTGATAATGAGTGAATAAAATAGAATCAATATTGTTGAAGTTTATTCCTAAACCAAGTAAAGCCTTTGCTGTTCCGTCGCCGGCATCAATCAATAAGTTATGATTGTTGGAAGAGATTAGAATTGAAGAATGAAATCTTTTTAAGCTGGTTTTGCCCGAGCCGGTTCCGACAAAAGTAATTTTCATATTAATCTATTTTACTTTTTTAATCCGTCCGTTTATATTATAATCTTTTTTGAGAATGGCAATAAGTTCTTCGGCATCGGATTTACTGGAAAATTTACCAACGGTAACAATATTTAGGATTATTCCGCCTACATTCTTTTTTGAAATTCCGGAAGATAAACCGTTGTTCTTAAATTCATTAGAAAGTTTAACCGCATTGTTTTTATTGATAAATGCTCCTGCTTGAACGGTATATTTTATTGCGTTTCTATCATTTTCATTTTTTACCGTTCCGGTTTTTTCAACGGCTCCGGTAATTTCATCGGGAATATTAAAATCTGCTTTTTCAATTAAAGGCGAGTTGGGGTAATTCTTTTCTAAAGTTTGCAAATAATTTTCAGCTGTTTTATAATAGCCCAACGAATAGTAATAGAGAAAAACCTTATGAAGAGCGTCGTCGGCGTATTTATTATCAGGAAAATCCGTAAAGACCTTTCTGTATTTAGTTAAAGCATCCTTACCGTTTTCTGTTAAAAGAGCGTCCAAATAAATAACTGCCGGATCACCGGGATTGGATATTTTTAACATCCGTAAAGCTGTTCTTGCTTTTTTCACATTCCCGTTTTTTATATAGTTCAGATATTTTTCAATATTAACGTTTTGAGCAAAAATTAAAGAGTTAAAAAAAACAACAATTAAAAAATAATATAATTTTCCGCGGAAAAGTTCAGGTTTCATTTTATGCAGTTCGCTGCAGTTTGTCGGTTGTAGTTTTAATATTACTCCTTTGAATAAAATCACCAAATAGAGTTGCGGATGTAGCTCTATTTATTTTTACGTCAACATAATCTCCGGCAGATACTCCTTCCACAATTGGAAAAATTACCACTTTATTAGTTCCGGTTCTTCCCGCCAAAAAGTCATCCGATTTGCGGCTAAAGCCTTCAACAAGTACTTCTTCCGTACTTCCGATGAGTTCCCGGTTAATTTCGTAAGAAATTTTCTGTTGCAGATCGATAATTTCGCTTAGTCTTATTGCTTTTACCTCCTCGGGAACATCGTCTTTCATGCGGTAAGCTTTAGTTCCTTCGCGCGGAGAATATTTGAACATGTATGCGCCGTCGTAACGGACTTTTTTCATTACATCTAAGGTCATCTTATGTTCTTCTTCCGTTTCCGTAGGAAATCCGGAAATTATATCGGTTGAAAAACTAACACCGGGAATAATTTTTCTGGCTTTATCAATTAAATTTAGATAATGTTCAATTGTATATGTCCGGTTCATTAACTCTAAAATTCTATTCGATCCCGATTGAACCGGAAGATGAATATAATTACATAAGTTAGAATATTCAGCAATAGTGTAAAGAAGTTTATCCGATAAATCTTGAGGATGAGAAGTAGTAAATCTTATTCTCATAGTTTTATCAACTTCAGCAGTTGCGGCAAGTAAATCGGCAAAGTCATTCCCGTTATCGTTGTAAGAATTTACATTTTGTCCCAATAAAGTTACTTCTTTAAATCCGCGTTCTGATAATTGTTCAATTTCCCGAACAATTGAATCGAGATTTCTACTTCGCTCACGGCCGCGTGTAAAAGGTACAACGCAGAAAGTACAAAATTTATCGCACCCTCGCATTACGGATATCCATGCGCTAAGACCTTCTTCGCGGTAAGGAATAATATCGTCGTAAGTTTCGGTTTTGGAAAGTTTAACTCCAATACCTTTTTCGCCCGCAAAAGCCGAATCTATAAATTCCGGTAAACGTCTGTATTCATCCGGTCCAACTACCAAGTCTACAACTCGCTTGTCTTCTATTAAATCTTTTCTTAATCTTTCTGCCATGCATCCTAAAATACCAATTACAACATTATCATTTTTACTTTTAACATTTTTGATATTTCCCAAACGGCCGTAAATTCTTTGCTCGGCGTTATCCCTAACGCTGCAGGTGTTTAATAAAACAACGTTAGCTTTATTTATATTTTCGGTAAACTCATAACCTTTGTTGTTTAATATGCTTTTAACAACTTCCGTGTCTGCCAAATTCATTTGGCATCCGTAAGTTTCTATATATACTTTATTTATACTCATTGTTTCCTTCTGAAAAAATAATAAACCTAAATTTACTTATATGATATTTGAATCTCAAGAAATTGATTGGTTGTTTAGAGTTGGTAAATATTCAATTCCGGTAGAAAATACTAAATTTTATAAATGTTAATACTCAAAAGCTTCATATCTTGTATAAGATGCTAAACCTCTAACATTTGAAAGAGTATTACTGAAAGTAATAGGGACAGATATATATGGATAATCCCAAGAATCTTCAACAACAACAAAATGTAAATGAGGATAACCTGCAAGACCGGTTTTTCCGCTAAGTCCTATTGGACTTCCTTGGGATACGGTATCTCCAATATTTACAATAGAGCCATTATACATTAAATGCATATAAAGAGCAAAAGTATTATCACCATGATCAACCACAACAAGGTTGTTAGGAAAAAATCCGTTTAACCCGCCACTTTCTTCAACAAAAACAATTTTGCCAGGCCTTGATGCTGTTATTAAAGTCCCAATTGCCATATTAAAATCATAAGCAAATTGATCAGGCTGTCCCTCCGAATGATATGATTTAGTGCAATTTGTTAATTCGGTATTGTAAGCTTTTCCAACAGGATAAGGAAGAACATAAGGTGAAGTTTTCCAATCTGGATAATTAATGCCCGGACAACCTTCCGCTACAGGACCTTGCCTTGTAGTTTTAATTGTATCATCTATTACAGGGTTTGTTACAATCTCTTTTTCATTTATAGAAGAACAATTTATAAAAAAAAATAAAAAGGATGCCAAACTGCCCCAAAACAAAAAGTAGTTTTGTACTCTATTAAGATTTATTGTAAAGTTATACAGAGTAATTATTTCTCATAATATTATTTCTAATCTTTAATTATTTCCGGTAATGAGTCAAAAGTCTTTTCCCGTAAATTGTTTTACGCATCTATTAAAAAGAGCTGAACAAAAATATTAACAATCAAATCGCATTTCTATTTAGTACATTAAAAATTTAATAAAATTATAATCATTTTGATCCAAGAAAAAAAGTGAATAAATTAGTATCAAATGTTTTTATAAAAAGTAGAAAAACAATATGGAAAACTTAAAACAAAAAGCCGCTGAAGAAGCAGTTAAATACATAGAATCCGGTATGGTTGTAGGATTAGGAACCGGAAGTACCGTATATTACGCATTATTAAAAATTTCCGAACTTATTAAAGCCGGAAAATTAGTCAACATTGTTGGCATTCCAAGTTCCGGTAAAACGGAAAAATTGGCAACCGAGTTGGAAATTCCGTTAACTGATTTTATGAAGCACAAGAGTATCGATATTACAATTGACGGAGCCGATGAAGTTGATAAGTATCTTAATTTAATTAAAGGCGGCGGCGGCGCTTTGCTTCGTGAAAAAGTTTTAGCTCAAGCTAGTAAAAGGTTGATTATAATTGTTGACGAATCAAAAGTTTCTTCCAAGCTTGGTGAAAAATGGGCGGTTCCGGTTGAAGTAATTAAATTTGCTTATCCGCTTGAAATGGAATTTATTAAATCCCTTGCAGGCAAACCTCAACTGAGAATGTATGAAAACTTGAACGAACCGGTTTTAACCGATGAAGGTAATTATATAATTGACGCTAATTTTGGCGTAATAAAAAATCCGTTTGAACTTGCGGCTAAATTAGAAAATAGGGCGGGAATTGTTGAACACGGTATTTTTATTAATTTAACCAGTGAAGTTATAGTTGCTTACAAAGACGGAGTAAAAAAAATCAAAAAAAAATAATTTTTCTGGAAACTTAATTACAGTTCGCCTTGTACAATTTCATTAATATTTTTTCGATCTGAAAATTTTGGAAAAATTAAACTGACTATTTAACTTTGCCACTATTAATTTATAGGTTTTTGCTTTATGAGTATTGTAGTTAGTAACCTCACCAAAAAATACGGCACTCAACGTGCGGTTGATAATATCTCTTTTGAAGTAAATACCGGCGAAATTTTAGGGTTTTTAGGTCCTAACGGTGCCGGTAAAACCACCACAATGAAAATCATTACATGTTTTATGGCACCGACCGACGGAGATGTGAAGGTTAACGGAGAGTCGGTACTGGAGAATCCGGAACTGATTAAAAAGAAAATCGGTTATTTGCCCGAAAGCAATCCGCTTTATTTGGACGTTCCCGTTTTGGAATATTTGGAATATGTGGCTGAATTACAAAATGTTCCCAAATCTAAAATTCAAAATAGAATTGTTGAAATGGTTAAAGTGTGCGGACTTGATGTGGAAAAACATAAAAAAATCGGGGAACTTTCTAAAGGATACCGGCAAAGAGTAGGTTTAGCGCAAGCTATGATTCACGATCCGGAAATTTTGATTCTGGATGAACCGACTACGGGTCTTGACCCGAACCAGATTGTTGAAATAAGAAAATTGATCAGAGAACTAGGAAGGGAAAAAACAGTAATTCTTAGCACTCACATTCTTCCCGAAGTTGAAGCGACATCGGACAGAATATTAATTATTAACCAAGGTAAGATTGTTGCAGACGGTACAGCCGAAAGTTTAAGAAAACAAGCGCAGGGTCAGGAAGTATTAAAAGTTCAGATTGATGAAGCCGATAACCGGGATATTGTTATTTCTTCCTTGCAAGGTCTGGAAACCGTTGCTGCCGTGGATCCTGTGGACGATATGGAGTTTACTTTCCTCATTAACAGTAAAGATAATTTATCATCCAGAAAATCAATATTTAAATTGTGCGTTGATAATAATTGGGTCCTGAGCGAACTGACTCCTATTGAAACAAAATTGGAAGATATATTTAGAGAACTAACAACAAATTAAAATAATAAAATATTATGAATGCGGTTTGGGTAATTACTAAAAAAGAACTGAGAACCTTTTTTGATTCGCTTACGGCTTATATTTTACTGGTTGTATTCCTTGGCTTAAGCGGATTTTTCACATGGTTATATGGTTCCGATATTTTCTTTGTAGGTCAGGCAACTTTACAGCCCTTTTTTGCGGTTGCGTATTGGACTTTATTTTTTTTCATTCCCGCTTTAACAATGAGAATGATAGCCGAAGAAAAGAGAAGCGGAACAATAGAGCTGCTTCTTACAAAGCCTGTTTCCGATTGGCAAGTTGTTTTGGGGAAATTCCTTGCTGCTCTTTTGCTTATTATAATTGCTCTTGCTTTAACTCTGCCTTACTATTTTACCGTAATGTCAATTGGACCGGTAGATAACGGAGCGGTATTGAGCGGTTATTTGGGAATGATTTTAATGAGTATGGTTTTCATAAGCATCGGATTATTTTCAAGCAGTGTTACGAATAATCAAATTGTGGCGTTCTTACTCTCGTTGTTTATCGGCGTGTTTTTTCTTATAATATTCAGCGTGCTTGCAAATAATTTTACGGGTGCAACGGGGCAGTTTTTAAGCTTCCTTGATCTATCGTCTCATTACGATTCTATTTCAAGAGGTGTAATTGATTCGCGAGATCTGATTTACTTTTTATCTTTATCATATTTAGGTTTATTCCTTGCCGAAATGTCATTGGCTAAAAGAAATATAGTTGAGTGAATTATGTTAACAAGAAAAAAAGTACAAACTACAATCTTTTTAATTATCGGAATTTTAATTTTAATCAATTTTATATCGGATAGAATCTTTTTCCGTTTGGATTTTACCGCCGATCAAAGATATAGTTTAAGCAATGCAACAAAAACAATTTTAAAAAATTTAGATGAACCGGTAACCGTTACTGCTTACTTCTCCGAAAATCTTCCTCCGGATGTTGAAAGAGTTAGAAATGATTTCAGGGATATGTTGGTTGAATATACAAATGCATCCGACGGAAATTTGGTTTATGAATTTGTGAACCCAAACGAATCTCAAGAGTTGGAAATTAAAGCCCAACAGAGTGGAATTTCTCCTATAATGATTAATGTCCGTGAGAAAGATCAAGTAAAGCAGCAAAAAGCATATTTGGGCGCGGTAATTCAAATGGGTAATAAAAAGGAAGTTATACCTTTCATTCAACCGGGCGCCGCAATGGAATATGCGCTTTCAACAAGTATCAAAAAGATATCTTTAAAAACAAAACCAAAAATAGGATTGCTGCAAGGTAACGGCGAACCTAAACTTTCGGAAATGCAGCAGCTTAACAAAGCTCTTTCGGTTTTGTATAACATCCAACCCGTGAAATTTAACGATACTTTGGGCGTTCCCGGGAATATTAAAACCTTAATGATAATTGCGCCGAAAGATACTATTAATCCCAACTATTTTAAGTATTTAGATGAATTTGTAAAAAGGGGAGGAAGACTTTTAATTGCTATAAACAGAGTAAAAGGCGATTTTCAAACTGCAAAAGGTGATGCTGTTTCAACAGGATTAGCGGATTGGTTGAAAAATTACGGCGTTAACGTTGAGCAAAATTTTGTAGTAGATGCCAGCTGTACTAACGTTATGGTAAGGCAGCAAGAAGGTATGTTTATTATGAATACTCCGGTTAAATTTCCGTATATTCCGGTTATTACAAAATTTGCCGATCACCCAATAACCAAAGGATTGGAATCCGTTATGATGCCTTTCGTAAGTTCCATTAAAATTGAACCGAAAGACTCTACGGAAAAGATTTATCCTTTGGCTCTTTCTTCAAAAAAATCGGGTATTGAAAACCCGCCGGTTTATTTTAATATTTCAAAAAGATGGGGACCGACGGATTTTAATTTATCAGAATTACCGGTAGCGGTAGCCGTTGAAGGTAAATTGAAAAATAATGTGAATATTAAAATGGTTGTATTTGGCGACGGTGATTTTGTGATTAACGGCGAAGGTCAAAAAGCGCAGCGTTTGCAGAAGGATAATATAAGCTTGATGGCAAATGCCGTTGATTGGCTTAGCGATGATACGGGTCTGGTGGAACTTAGAACAAAAGGCGTTACATCCCGGCCAATTGATCCGAGTCTTGAAGCCGGCACTAAAACATTATTAAAATATTTAAACTTTTTGCTTCCTATTTTATTAATAATTTTTTACGGAATTTACAGATCGCAAAAAAGGAAAAAAATCAGAGAAAAATTAAAGAATACGCATTATGTCTAAATCAAATAAAACTCTTGGTATTGTTTTTATAGTTTTGCTGGTTGTGGCAGCACTGTTGTTATTTACCAATACGGGTAAAAAGGAAAGGTCGTTCCGGAAAACTTTAGTAGATATTGACACAGCACAAGTAAGCGAAATTACCATTTATCCGAAAGTATTAAAAGGTAAAAGCGTAAAACTTAATCGTTCCGGTAAAAATTGGTTTGTTGAATTAGATAATAATAAAAAAGCATCCGTTCCTAAAAATAAGATTGACGGAATTTTTAGAAGTTTAATGTCGATTAAACCGAAAAGATTAGCTGCACGAAGTAAAGAGCAATGGCATTCGTTGGAAGTCGATTCGTTAGGGACAAGAGTTGTAGTTAATCAAGGCAGTAAGAAAGTTTTGGACATCATAATCGGACGTTTTCAATTCCATCAGCCGAGAAGTCTTTCTACTTTTGTAAGATTGAATAATGATAATAATGTTTATGAAGTAGATGGTTTCCTTTCGATGGCGTTTAATAAAAAAGCCGACGGATTTAGAGATGAAACGGTATTGAATGGAAATGTTGATAAATGGAATAAACTTACTTTTACCTATCCCGCGGATAGTTCTTTCGAGTTGGTGAAAGTGGATAAAAAATGGACCTGCAACACCGCGAATATCGATTCGGCTGAAACCGTTAAATATTTAAACAGAATTTCACACCTTACAAGCACTCAATTTGTTGATAATATCGATACTACCAAATTGAACCGACCGGTTTATTCTTTGGCAATTGAAGGAGAAAACGGGAAAAATTTTAATGTTTCAGCGTATAAAGACAGTTCCGGTTTGGTTATCCATTCATCGTTTAATCCGGATTCTTATTTTAAGTTTAAAGGTTTGGGAAAGAAAATATTTATCGGAACAAATTCCTTAAAGTTGAAACCGAAGAAAAAGAAATAGAGAACGGAACCCCAGACAAATCTAAAAACACGTTGCATGATTTTACGGATTATGAAAGAACAAATTCGATCAAGACAAACTAACGATAGAAGCCCGAATATTTCTATAACAATTACAAATACATAAAGAGATATTTACAATTCTTAATGCAACTCTGCACCTCTTCTGAGATTTTTTGTGAAACAGCTAATGCGGCCGTGATACCTTGAAAAATTGAAAGGGGAATTTATAATAAACATTTTACAATGTAGAGCAGTTCGCAGAATTGCTCCTATAATTTTTAACATTTCCAAAGAGAGCCTGTTTGCAGTTTACGGTAATATTATTCGTGTATTCCCGGCTTAATATTTATGTTTTTTTAGAAGACTGCCTCTATACTGATTTTTAATTATGTTAAAAAAAGTCGTGGTGTGGAACTCTCGAACAATATAATTTTGGTATGCACGGTAAAGAAGAGGGTAAAAAACCAAAGTTGCAAGACCTGAGCATACCAAACGGCACAATTAAATGATTTGCTAAAGGTAATTACTCCTTATTTTTCCCGTATTATTTTACTAAATTGCCTGTCAAAAATTATTAATTCGAAAGGAATTTAAATGATAAAAGCCGAAAACGAACCGATTAAAATTGTAATTATAGTCGGAAGTATTAGGGATAATAATTACTCAACAATGGTTGCAAAATTAGTAGCCGATGAATTCGGTAAATATGAAACCGTGGAACATGAAATTATCGATCCGAAGGAATTACGCTTACCGTTTCCCGGTCAGAAAATGGAGAATAACAGCGTTGCTTATTTGCAGTCTAAAGTTAAAGAAGCAACAGCCGTAGTTTTAATTACACCCGAATATAACGGGACCTACAGCAGCATAATGAAGTTAATCATAGAAAATTTAGGCTATCCCTCAGTTATGTCCGGCAAACCCGTTACTTTAATAGGAATAGCATCAGGTTCAATCGGAGCCATTAAATCTTTAGAGCATCTAAGAAGCACTTCGGCGCACGTTGGTTCGATTGTTCTTCCAAAAGTAACATCAATACCTACAGTCGATAAATTTTTTGATGAAGAGGGAAATTGTAACAGTGAAAAGGTGGAAAGAAGAATCAGACAATCCGCTACAAATCTAATTCAATTTATTCACGATCATATTCAAGATATACCGTCAATGGAACAAATTGCCAGGCAGAGTTAAATAGAGTAGAGAACCGTTTATTTTGCACTAAGTAATTCCAACATCTTATTCAAATCCGTTGTTGGCAAATTACAAATATAATTTTTGCATACGTAAATCAGCGGTTCGTTTTTTAATTCATAATCTTTCGTAAACGCTGCCATAGAATTTATTTCATTTTTGTTCTTCTCGGAAATGAAAATAATAATTTTGTTAGGAATAAAATTTTCATTCAAAACTTTTAAAACTTTAGTTATTTCAGGTGATTGTTTTTTGCCGGTAACTACAACCTCATAAGAGGGTCCTTGAGCAAAATCCTCC
This sequence comes from Melioribacteraceae bacterium, assembly GCA_026983795.1. Taxonomy (GTDB): domain Bacteria; phylum Bacteroidota; class Ignavibacteria; order Ignavibacteriales; family Melioribacteraceae; genus BMS3ABIN04. The sequence continues at coordinate 9,095 of JALSTI010000268.1, read as the reverse complement.
GCAATTAAAAACTGGGCAAATGCCGCAGGCGATTTTTCGATTACGGACGAGAAAGCTTTATTCATTTTTGATGCGAGATTTTCATATTCTGTATTTGCTAATAATCTGCTAAGTCTAAGTAAATTAAGCATCGAAACGGAATTGCCCGAAGGGATTGCACCGTCGTATATATCTTTTGTACGTACAAGTAATTTTTCCGAATTGTCGGAGGTGAAGAAAAATCCGCCCGCTTTATTGTCCCAAAAATGTTTTATTTGTAAATCCATTAAATTTTTTGCTTCTTTAAGATAACTTACTTTAAAAGTAGATTCGTAAAGTTCTAACAAACCCCAAGTAAGAAAAGCATAATCATCCAAAATTCCTGCAATTTTGGACTCGCCGTCTCTAAATCTGTGAAGCAATTCACCGTTTGGTTTCTGCAGTTTTGTTTTTATAAAACTATATGTTTTTTCAGCGGCATTTGTAAGATTCGAATTGTTAAATACTCTGCCGGCTTTTGCAAGTGAAGCAATCATCAATCCGTTCCAATCCGTAAGCACTTTTGTATCTTTATGCGGATGTATTCTTTTTTCTCTAACTTCAAATAATTTGGCTCTGTTACGGTTAATTTTTTCTTTTAGGTCTTTAACAGAGAGGTTATATTTTTTAGCTATTTCTTCATCGGAAGATGTAATATGCAGGATATTTTCACTGGATTTTGTTTTTGTAGCTTCGTCATAAAAATTACCATCTTCTTTAATATTAAAGTAATCTTTAAATAAATTCGCGTCTTTGCCAAGTATTTCGTCAACTTCTTTGCTCTTCCATAAATAAAATTTGCCTTCTTTGCCTTCACTGTCGGCATCTTCGGCGGAATAAAATCCGCCTTCGGGACTAGTCATATCTCTCAAAACATATTCAAATATTTCCGAAGCCGTAGTTCGGAATTCCGGCTTATGCGTTGCTTGAAAGGCTTCCGTATAAGCCATGGAAAGCAATGCTTGATCGTAAAGCATTTTCTCGAAGTGCGGAACCAACCATTTCTCATCTGTAGAATAGCGATGAAAACCGAAACCTATTTGATCGTACATCCCGCCGTTTCTCATCTCCTTCAGTGTTTTTGTTACGATTGTTAATGCTTTACTGTTTTTACTTCTGTTCCAATATCTAAGCAAAAACATAAGATTATGCGGAGAAGGAAATTTGGGTTTATTACCGAATCCGCCGAATTTATAATCATATCTGGATGAAAAATTTTGAAATGCATCGTCTAATATTTTAGCGGATAAATTATCACCTGGTTTTGTGATAGTTGTCTGTTCCAAATAATTTGTAACTTGATCTGCCGATTTATTAATTTCAATACGTTGTGTTTTCCACGCTTCCCGGACTTTTTTTATCAGATCAATTAACCCTGGTCGACCGAATCTACTTTCTTTGGGAAAATACGTTCCGGCATAAAATGGTTTTTTATCGGGAGTCATTAAAATTGTTAAAGGCCAACCGCCGTGTCCGGTCATCATTTGGCAGACAGTCATGTAAATATTATCAATATCCGGGCGTTCTTCACGGTCGACTTTAATCGACACAAAAACTTCATTCATTAAATTTGCAACCGCAGTATCTTCAAAAGATTCGTGTTCCATTACATGGCACCAATGGCAAGTAGAATAACCGATTGACAAGAAAATTGGTTTGTTTTCTCTGCGGGCTTTTTCAAATGCTTCCTCACCCCACGGATACCAATTAACGGGATTATGCGCATGTTGAAGTAAATAAGGACTTTTTTCGTTAATTAATTTGTTAGTGAATTTATAACCGTTCATTTTTTCCTTTTCTTGAGTATTGGTTTGACAAGAGGTTACTAAATTTATAAGCAGAAACATTACCGTAAAAATCAACTTTTTTCTTTTTATCATAATAAAATACTTTGTTTTTTAGGGAATTTAATATAAATGATTTTCAAATAAGATGTATAGTCCTTTATTTTTCTTATTTTGAATTTTAAGTAAAAGGTTTAGATTTCCGGCAAGCTATTAGTTATTAAACAATGTAATGTTTACTACCGCGGGCGGAGATTGATGGATTTATATAGTTTAAAACCATATACCATATCTCAATTTAATTATAAATTCATTTGAATCGAATTGCCAACGGTTATTAATCAAATTATTAACATTGTGGTTATAAACTATGAAAAGATCACCAAGTTTGTTGTATGTCCAACGCAATCTTAAGTTAGTTCCAAGTTGCCTGCTTTCGTTGTCGTATTGTAAATAATTAGTTAATTGCAGATCCGGAGAAAAGTTAAGAGCAACCCGGCTGCTATAAAGCTGTTTTGTAAAATTTCCTTGAGGAAGGGAACCTATATCATCTTCAAAATTTAGAGAAACCGTTATGTTACTTGACGGTCTCCAATTAGCTTCCAATTCAATTTGGTGTAAATGACCATCATAAAAACCGCCGAACCACCAAGTTGCTTGTCCGCTTAATACCCGTTTGCTGGCCGATTCGAATTCCAAGCGGTATTTTACCCAATTATATTTACCTTTCGGAATATTTACACCGTCGCTTATCTCGAATGCCTCATCTAAATTTTCACCTTGAGGGCGAATATTGAATTCAAAACGGTCTCCGCTTTCAAGCAAAAAATGGATTGGAGCAAAAAACAATCCGTAACTTTGCCAATCGTGGTCGGTTCTAACAAGACTAAAAAACGATTCGAAAAAGAATTGCCGGATGGCTTTAAAATCCGGACGGGGAGTATAATCAATTCCTAACTTATAAATTTTTACACCGTTTCTGGGTACAAATCCTATTGAAGGATCAAATTGATTTCCTATTTTTTTTAATGTTAAAGAAATGTCCCACAGATCGTTCGGATAATCGATTTTAATACCGTAAGCTGCTTTATCTCCACTTAAATCAACTCTGTTGTTATATAAACCCCAAATTCCCACTAAAAAGTTATTTCCTTTAAATAGGTTAGAATTTTGATAAGTAAAATCAACGCCCAGCATCCAACTATTTGCTCTTCCCTGTGGATCCCCGGCAGTCCCGATAATCCCGATTGTTGATTCACCTAAAATATTTTCTTTAATTCTGAATGCGCCCATAGTAGTGGAAGGAACCAACGAATCGACTTTATTAGTACGGCTAATCAACGCACCGAAGTTTGTGTTTCCCACTTTACCGTTAATTTTGCCGCCTATTATCAACGGAACTTCCGTTCCTTCGTACAAACCTATTTTTCTGCTAAAGAAAGGAATAATATCGCGCCCCAAACCTAATCCAAAATCGAATATATCTGAACCTTCGAGAAAGAAAGACCTTTTCTCGGGAAAGAATAGCGGAAATCTGCTTAAGTTTGTTCTTCGTGTGTCAACTTCCGTTTCCGCAAAATCTGTGTTTATTGTTATTGTTGCATTAATACCCGAAGTTATTTTTTGTAGAATTTCCCCGCTTGCATCAATATTATTTTTGAATTTTGTGTTGAAGGTTTTTCCTATTTTATTGATTGCAGAAAAGCGGACCGTGGTACCCAATCCGAAATCAAAATGAGGTAGATTTATAATCTTTCCGGCGTGACTGGTAAGACCGACGCGGTAATTTCTGTTAATTCCGCTCCATCTATCAACTTCCAATAATCTTTGAATTCTCCGTTCAATATTAAAACCCCACGATTTTAAGCTTTTGTTAAAACTTAATGTTTTAATTGGAATTTCAATTTCAGCCGACCAGCCAAATTTTTCTATAATGGTTTTTGCTTCCCAAATTCCATCCCAGTTTGAGTTTTCTCCCTCACCTCTGTTAGAAACCAGAGCGTCATATCTTGCTCCCGATGGATTAACCGCAAAAATATAACCGGTTCTTCCGTCCAAAAACGGATCAATTACAAATTTTATATAATCTTCCGTAAAAATATGAGCATCGCGCGCTTTTGAGTATGAAATAATTTTATCCGGATCGTCGTAACATTTGATTCCAAATATAATTTTATCAGGGTCTGCGGCTATTTTTATAACGGTTTTAAGAGTTGCAGGAAAGTTTTCATTCGGCTCAACCATTCTTAAAGAATTTATCGAATCGGTTTCAGCCCAGAAGGTTTCATCCAATTTCCCGTCTAACTTATAAGTATTATTTAATTTTCCAATTTTTAATACTTTATTTTGAGCAAATAAGGTTACGGTTATGATATGAAACAAAATGAGAAAAAATAGCAGTAATGATCTCATAAGCGTAAAATTTTAACGGTATAAAATTTATAATCAATAAGCATTTTGAAAAACTTTACCCGGTAAATATAAGTAATTAATTTGAGGGATTTATTAAAGAAATACTCTATTTGTCCGATAGTTAAATGTTATTAATCTTCATTAAGTAAATTTCTAGAATTCTATGGCATTAATATCGAATAATTTTCAAAATTTAGAAGTCCTGTTTGAATCAATTTTAGAAAATTCGATAGATGCAATATGGGCTTTTGACCGTGAATATAAATTAATTGCCTATAATCCCGCTTTCCCATCCACTTTCAGATTGTTCTTTGGCGAAGAATTTAACGAGAAAAAATCCTTGATTGAATCCTTGGTTACATCTTCGGACGAAGAGCTTTTAAAAAACTGGCAAGAATTTTACACACGCGCATTACGTGAAAAATTCAGGGCTAATTATGAATATAAATTGAAGGAAAAATCTCTTTATTACGATTTGTTTTTCAATCCTATTATTGAAAACGATTCTATTGTTGGGGCAATGGTAACTTGTAAAGATGTAACTAACAGGAAACATTTGGAAAAAGCAATTAAAAATCAAAAGTCGGAATTGGAACAAACCGGAGCTAAGGAAAAGGAAGAACTTGAACTGTTGGAAGAGACTAAAAAAGAATTGGAAAAAGTAAAAGAAAACGAAGCCACACTAAAATTGATTCTTGAAAATATGGATGATGGATTTTGGGATTGGAATGTTGAAAATAATACCCTGATCCTTAATGAAAAATATTTCAATATTCTCGGTTATGAAGAAAACGAATTTGAAAAGAGCAGGGAAGTTTTGGAAAGTTTTATCCATCCCGAAGATAAAAATGCAGTTCTTGAAAAATTAAGCACACATTTAGAGGGAAAAACTAGCAAATACGAAAGCGAGCACAGAATGCTTTCAAAATCCGGTATTTGGGTTTGGGTTAAGGAATGCGGAATTGTTACTAAACGTTCCGGTAATAAACCAATCCGTATTACAGGCAGATTTACTGATATATCGCTTAAAAAAAATTCGGAAGAAACTTTGCGCGAGCTTGAGAATAGATTTTTCAATTTAGCAGATAATCTTCCGTTTATGATTTGGATGAGCAGTAAAGAAAACCAAAGTTTATATTTTAATAAAACTTGGTTACAATACCGAGGTTCAAATTTGGATGATGAAATTTCGGTCGACCGGAAAGAATTAATTCACCCGGATGATTATGAATATTGGAAAAATGTTGTTGATGACGCTTATAAAGAGAAAAAAGAATTTCAAATTGAATATAGACTAAAAGATAAAAGCGGTGAATATAAATGGGTATTTGATCACGGAATTCCAAGGTTCTTGCGTTCGGGCGATTTTATCGGTTTTGTGGGCGCCGCATTCGATATTACGGAAAGAAAATTAATCTCAGACCAATTATTTGAAAGTGAAACCAAACTCAATGAAATTACTTCGGTTATAGGCGAAGGTATTTTTGTATTGGATTCGGAATTAAAAACCGAATTTATAAATCCCGAGTTTACAAAGTTATTAGGTTGGACGGAAAACGATGTTTATGAAAATAAACTTCACTACTTAATTCACAATGTAGAAGAAAATAATAATGATAAAGAATGTCCGATAAGTAAAGTACTTGAAAACGGTGAAATAGTTCGTATTAGCGAAGATTATTTTAAATCCAAAAACGGCGAAAAAATTCCCGTTTCTTATGTATCTTCTCCGGTGTTTAGAAACGGTGAAATAGTTGGTTCGGTTACAGCTTTTCACGATATAAAAGCAAGAAAAGAATACGAAGCGGAAATTGAACGCTTTGTTCAAGAGTTACAGTTTAATAAAGAATTGGTTGAAGAAAATGCACGCGAAGTAATGGAGCTAAATAATAAATTAATGGAATCCGAAGCGCAACTGAAAGAATTAAATGCAAATAAAGATAAATTCTTCTCAATTATTTCTCACGATTTGAAAAGTCCCTTTACTTCATTATTAGGATTTTCTGAATACCTGGTTGAAGACCTTGACGATCTTTCACAAGACGAAATAAAAGAATTTGCTACAAACATTCATAAAGCAGCTAAAAATGTTTTTAATCTTTTGGAAAACTTATTGCAATGGTCCCGTATTCAAACCGGCAGAATTAAATTTTCGCCAACGCAATTCAGCTTAACGGAATTAACCGAAAGTATAATTGCGCTTTATTTGGTTAACGCTGCAAAAAAGAAAATTAAATTGGTAAACGAACTGAATGTTGAGTTAAATGTTTTTGCCGATAAATTTATGATAGATACGGTTATCAGGAATTTAATTTCAAACGCAATTAAATTTACAAAGGTCGGCGGAGAAATTAAATTAATTGTGAAAAACGAAAAAGATTTTATTAAGGTTTCCGTTAAAGATAACGGCGTTGGAATGAAAGATGAAATTAAAAGTAAATTATTCAAAATTGACGAACATGTTACTACCAAAGGAACGGATCAGGAAAAAGGAACCGGGCTTGGTTTAATTTTATGCAAAGAATTTGTAGAGAAAAACGGCGGTAAAATTTGGGTGGAAAGCGAGGTTGGAAAAGGAAGTGAGTTTATTTTTACAATACCGTTATTGAAAGAAGAAATAAAAGCAAAACCAAAGGCAGATGCTTAAGATTTGAATCCGGTTATTTCGAACATAGTTAACCTGACCGGGAAAATTAATTGTTTACCTTTATTCTTTGCAGTCTTTATTTTTTCTTTAATTTTATTTATTCCTCTTTGATATTCCTTATTACTTAACATTGCCATTTGAGAAGAACCGTGTTTTTGTAAAAATGGATCGTTTAGCACATTAATCGGGGTTTTATCGTCCGAAATAAATTCTACTTTTTTAACGTTTATGTTCTTGAATCCGGTTATGGAAAGAAGTTGAACGATTTGTTTTGTAGATAAAAATCGATTTAAATCCTGTTGATATATTCCTTCGAAATTATCGTATATATGCCAATGATCACTTTTTGTCCTCGGATCTAAAGTGTAAATTGCAATCAAACCTTTTTTTTTGAGCACTGAAATTGCTTCATCAAAAAATTTAGATTTGTTTCGAAAATGATGTAGTGCATTTACACAAAATATGAAATCGAACGCATTTGATTTGAATGGTAAAAAATGACTATCTCCGTTTATGAGATAATTTTCCTCTAAATTTTTGCCTGAGCGTAAAAGCATTTGCAGCGATATATCAATACCAGTTCGCATTGTGTTTTTGTCAAAAATACTTTTTAACCAATAACAAGTTCCCGCACCGACTTCCAAAATGGATTTGCATTGATGTTTCTCAATCAAATTATTAATTGCATTTGAAATTTGTGGATGTTTATCATAGTCGTATCTTTTTTCATAAGTTTCGGATAGATTATTATAATTAATCATATCGTTGTTGCTAATCATGTTAAATTTCCATATTTTACAAAAAAAATAATAATATCGGAAATGCCATGCAAGGAATAAAAATTATCATGGCATGCCTTCTTGCTTTTTATTCTCCAGCGGCTGCGCAAACTAATAACATTACTGTAATTAATATCGATGGTCCAATCAATCCTGCTTCTTCCGAGTATGTATTAAGCGGAATAGAAACCGCAAAAAAAAATAATTCGCAATGTTTAATTATAGAGTTAAACACTCCGGGCGGATTGCTTGCTTCTACACGCGAGATTGTAGCAAATATTCTTCAATCTCCGGTTCCCGTTGTTGTTTATGTATTTCCGTCGGGTGCGCGAGCAGCTTCGGCGGGAGTTTTCATAACATTGGCGGCAAATATTGCAGCTATGGCACCCGGTACAAACATCGGGGCGGCTCATCCCGTTACTTTACAAGGACAGCAAGATTCCGTGATGATGGAAAAAGCTACAAACGATGCAGCAGCTTTTATCCGTTCCATAAGTAAAAAAAGAAAAAGAAATGTAAAATGGGCGGAAAGCGCTGTCAGAAAAAGTTTATCCATTACCGAAACCGAAGCCCTGGATAAAAAAGTTATTGATTTTATTGCTAAAGATGAGAGTGAGTTGTTAAAGTTATTAAATGGTAGAATAGTTGAAACTTCAAATGGAACTATTAAAATTTCTTCGTCTAATCCAAATATCATTAGAAAAGAAATGTCCTTCAAACAAGAAATATTAAATATTATTAGCGATCCTAATATTGCTTATATACTTTTTATGCTTGGTATTTACGGACTTCTTTTTGAATTATATAATCCCGGAGCAATATTTCCGGGAGTTATTGGTGGAATATGTATTATACTTGCTTTCTATTCACTTCACACTTTACCCGTTAATTATGCCGGGTTAGCATTAATTATTTTTGGAATAATTTTATTCGTATTGGAAATTAAAATTGTTAGTCACGGTATTCTTAGTGTCGGTGGTGTAATTTCACTTGTTCTCGGTTCCATTATGCTTATCGATGTAGAATCTGCACTTGAGTTTGCAGAAATTTCAATTGAAGTAATAATTTTAATAGCGGCATTAACGCTTATATTTTTCTCATTTGCAATAGGTCTGGGAATAAAAGCTCAAAGAAAGAAGCCTACCACGGGAGCCGAAGGAATTAAAGGCGAATTGGGAATTGCAATTACAAAATTGAATCCTAAAGGGAAGGTAAAGGTGCACGGGGAAATATGGGATGCCGAAAGTATTGAAAATGAGATTGACAAAAATAGCAAAGTAATTGTTGAGGAAATTCAAAGTTTAACTTTATTTGTTAGAAAAACAAATTAACTGGGGAGGATAAATGGATTTGACAGCTACATATTTGGGAATAGTTGTTCTGTTTGTAATTTTCATACTTGCAAATGCAATTAGAATATTAAGAGAGTATGAAAGAGGCGTTGTCTTTCGATTG
>JALSTI010000267.1 GCA_026983795.1 Melioribacteraceae bacterium | reverse complement strand
AAATACCGGTGAGCAACTTAGTTTGTAAAGTAAAACTTCCGAATGCGGCAAAATAATCGCTCAACATCATACTACCCGTATTTCTGTTAATTATAACAATAGCCATTAACATGGCATATGCACCGAGTGCACTGAATACCATATATTTAATGCCGGTTTTCTCAACATCTTTCCCGAGAAAAATTACTAAAAGGTAAGATGCCCAAGTCATTATTTCCCAAAAAATAAACAAACTGACAAAATCGCGACTCATCAAAATCCCTACCATTCCGAGTATCGAGAAAAAGAAGCTGAAATAAAAAGAAGCAAGTTTTTTTTGATTCTTCATATAACCGATTGCATAAATTAATGCCAAAGGCGAAAGAATCATAACAATCATACTGAAAAGTTTTCCGTATTGATTGTAGCCCCATTCCAAATGAAATCCGGATATTGTTAATGAGAAAGTTTCCGTAAAATCGACCTGTGTAAACCAAAAAACGGGAATAAGAATTGCCAAGGCAAAAACCGTAATATCTCCGAGAATTTTGTTTATTCGATGTCCGAAGTAACTCAAAAGAGCACCGCCTGCGATTATAAGTAATAAAACTACTAAGCTGTTCATATTTTTAATTGCTTAATTTCTTATAAATAATTTATTAATTCAATGATAAATTCGGTAATACACTGTGAATGTATCCGGCTTTATCAAAAAGTTCATTGGTTGCTTTTGTAAGATAATCCGTAATTAAATCGGGATAAATTCCTACGCCTATTATTACAATTGCCAATACCGACATAGCAACAATTGCATTCCAAGTCGGGTTGTGTACTTCAACTTCTTCATGTTGTTGTCTGAAATACAGTCGTCCGATAATTTTAAAATAATATACAACTTCCACTACGGCAACTAACAGTATTAATGCAATAACAAAGTAAAGATTACTGTCAGCCGTTGCGACCAACATATTTAATTTTCCCCAAAATCCGGAAAAAGGCGGCAGTCCGACAATGGCAAAGGCACCCAGACCGAACATAAGAGAAGTAAAAGGCATTATTTTACCGAAGCCGTCTAAGTCTCGTATTTTTTTCTGTTTTGTTGAATAGGTTAAGAAACCGGAAGCTAAAAACAGTAAAGATTTGATAATTGCATGATTAAACATTAAGAATAAACCGGCAAAAATTCCTGCTTTCGTATTAAAACTGAAAGCTACCATAATCAATCCCATTTGTCCGATACTCGAATAAGCGAGCATTCTTCTTAATCGGGTTTGTCTCATAGCTGAAAATTCTGCAAAAATGATGGTTATTATTCCCATTATTAATAACAGGTCGAAAATTCCGTCAACTTCCAAAACCGTATAGAATACTCTTACCAAAGCATAAATTCCTGATTTTGCCAACATTCCGGCAAAGGATGCCGCTACCGGACCCGGAGCTTGTGAATAAGCATCGGGAACCCAACCGTTCATCGGGAACATTTCCGCTTCAATTCCTAATCCTATCATAAATAATATTGCAATAATGCTTTTCATTTTAGGATCGATTGATTGAGCTTTAACGGCAATCTCCGCCATATTTAAAGTGCCGACTTGTTTATA
>JALSTI010000266.1 GCA_026983795.1 Melioribacteraceae bacterium | reverse complement strand
CCGAGAAAAAAAAGAAATGGCAGCAACCGATTGATGCTCCCGGACCAAAAGCAACAAGAAAGGAATTAAGAAATATAATTGACTTTTGGTTAAAGCAAGGAGCAGATGGTTTTCGTGTTGATATGGCTGGCACACTTGTTAAGAATGACCCAAAGAAAAAAGAGACAATAAAACTTTGGCAAGAAATAAGAAAATGGATGTTTAATAAATATCCAGAAGCAGTTTTAATTGCTGAATGGGGAAATCCTGAAGAAGCAATTTCTGCTGGATTTGATATAGATTTTATGATTCATTTCGGAGTCTCCGGTTATGAGCATCTTCGTCTAACCGAAGATTGTTTCTTCAAACGAAAAGGTGGGAAAGGAATAAAACAATTTTTAGATGCATATTTGGAACAAGCATCTAAAACAAAAGGGAAAGGATATGTTTCAATTCCAAGTGCAAATCATGACTTTAAAAGGTTAAGGTCAGACGGAAGAACATTAAATGATTTGAAAGTTATTTTTACAATGTTACTTACGTGGACCGGTGTTCCGTTCATTTATTACGGTGATGAAATTGGAATGAATTACATTAAAAATCTTCCATCAAAAGAGGGAGGCTACGATCGTACCGGAACACGTACACCAATGCAATGGGATAAAAGTAACAATGCCGGATTTTCAAAAGTAACATCAAAAAAACTATATCTTCCAATCGATCCAAATAAAAAACGCCCAAATGTCAAAGTTCAAGAAAGCAATTCACAATCACTTTTGAGCTACGTTAAAAAACTTACAGAATTAAGACAAAGTTCTAAAGCATTACAAGCAGATGGTGAGTTGATTCCAATTTATTCAAAGCAAAAAGAATCTCCTTTTGTTTATATACGTCAACACAATAACGAGAAGTTTCTTATAGCTATAAATCCTTCGGCAAAATCAAAAGAAATTTATTTAAGTAATGTTACAGTTAACGATGCAATGCTTAAACTTGGTAAGGGATTAAAGACTTCCAAAAAGAGAAATGGAACAACTTTAAATTTGAGTGGAGTTTCGTATGGAATATTTAGATTGTGAATGAAATTTCTTAGTGATTAGAATTCTATTAGTAGTCTCATTTATTGATAAATTATAGATATAAGATTGGACTTAAAAATGAAAATAAAAAACATTTTAATAATTTTATTTATTGTAATGCTTGCATCTTGCTCAAATATTGTTGAAAAACAATTTGATTTATCTAAAGCAACAATAATAATCTCACCAACAATTAAATTGCCAGTTAATGAAACAGCAAAAAATATTTTGTTGGAAGAAATTAATAAAAGAACTTCTATAGAACTCACCTTTACTGAAAGTTGGGAAAGTAAAACCATTCTTGCAATTGCTCTTACCTCGGATAAAAAATTATTTGGAGAGCACTTACCAAGCCCCCAAGGTAGTGGTTCTGCCGAACTTAAAAAAGAAGGCTACAGAATTTTTCATGAAAATAAAAATGGAAAAGATATTCTTTGGATTATCGGTGCAGATACAAGAGGTGTTCTTTTTGGCATAGGGAAACTTTTAAAAACGGCTGATTTTGCTAAAGGTGAAATTACTATAAATAACAATTTAGATATTTCTTCTTCTCCAGAATATAAAATACGCGGGCAGCAATTTCCTCAAACAGCAATGAATAATACAACCGACAGATGGAGTATAAAGCAATATGAAACATTTATACGTAATCAGGTTCTGTTTGGGATGAATACTTTTAGAGCGGTCTATCCAACTGAATATAATAATGCTCCTAACGCAATTAGTCTTTCAAAAATGAGTGAATTATGTGCTAAATATGATGTTGATTTTACATTATTTACTCCGGCACCTTATTTATCAAAAAAAGGAGTTGGCGAAAAAAGAATTAAAGCTTTCGAAGGGCAGGTAAAAAAAATACCAAGACTTGATGCCGTAATGGTACCGGGGGGAGACCCTGGTTCTAATGAACCGCAAGATTTAATTCCTTATGTAAAAGACTTGGCTACAATGGTATATAAACATTTTCCAAATGCGGAAATATGGTTTTCTACACAAGAATTTACTGATGATAAACTACAATATATTGTTAATTATTTAAATGAAAACAAACCGCAGTGGCTAACAGGAATTGTTTACGGACCACATACTTTATGGCCCGTAAAAAAACATCGTGAAAAACTTTCTGAACAGTTTAAAATATTGTTGTATCCTGATATTGGTCATTCTCTTACGTGCCAATATCCCGTAGATAATTGGGATCAAGCTTTTGCCATCACATTGGGAAGGGAAGGTATAAATCCTAGACCCGAAGCATATACTAAAATAGCTCTTTCAACTCTGCCTTATTCTGAAGGGTTTGTTGCGTATTCAGAAGGAGTGCATGATGATGTAAATAAACACTTGTGGTTGCAGTTAGCTTGGGATTCAAATACCGATGTTAAAACAAATATGGAAGAGTATGCTAAGTTTTATTTTAACTTAGATGAAAGGAATAATAAAAAAACAGCCCAAGCTATTTTAGGTCTGGAAAAAGACTGGGTTGGAGCAATTAAAAATAATAAAGATATTGAGAACACTTTTAGACTATGGCAAGAATTAGAAAAGGAAAACCCTGAGCTACAAAATAATTGGAGATGGCAGCAATTATTGATGCGTGCATATTATGATATATATAATAAGAAAAGATTTATATATGAAAAAAAAATAGAAACCGAAGCTAATAAAATATTAGCGGATGTAGTCAAATTAGGTTCAAAGAAAGCTATAAAAGATGCGTTACTAATTTTAAGCAAGGCAGAAAAAAATCTAGTCAATCGAGATTACAGAGCAAAAGTTTTACACTATGCTGATATGCTTTTCAAATCAATTGGCGCGCAAACAAGTGTAGGGAAATATGGCGGGCAGCAAGGACGCGGAACAATCATTGATCGGATCGATGTTCCACTAAATAATAGAAGATGGTTAGAAGATCAATTTGAAGAAACAAAAAAATTAAAGAATGAAAAATCTAGAATATCTAAATTGAAATTTCTCGCTGCATATTCCCAGGAGAATGAAGGACATTTGTACGATGATCTGGGAAATGTAACGTCTAAACATGATGTTACTAAACCAACTACAGCCTTAAAATATTTGGCAAATGGTGAGATACATAACAGGAAAAGATTATCAGATCTTACTGTATCTCCAACCTTTGAAACCAAATTAAGATATACGAATTTAGATTCAAAGAGTGCTTATATCATCAGACTTAAAGGGAAAGGAAAAGCTTTCTTAAAAGCCAATGGTACAAGACTCAACCAGCTTTATAGTGCCGAATTAGAAATCGTTCCGGAAACGATGTTTGTACAGAAAGATGGGGTAACACCCGGGCTAAAAGCGTATTATTGGAATAATAAAGAACTTAAAGGTCAGCCGGCAGCTCACCAAACAGATAAGGCGATTAATCATATTTGGGATTATGGAGAATCGCCGATGAAAGGCGTTAATGATAATGGATTTTCTGCAAGATGGGTTGGTAAATTAAAATCTCCGGGAACAGGGCTATATGGAATTAGTATCGAGGCAGATAATGGCGCTAAATTATTTATAAATGGAAAACTTGTATTTGATGCTTGGGAAATTGTAGCAGGCTCATCTAAAAGTGTGTTTTATGAATTCAAAAAAAATGAACTATATGATATAAAAGTTGAATTTTACGAAAATGCAGGGACTTGCAGAGTTCTATTCAGTATGAGTAAAAATCCGGTAAAAGATATATCGAAATATGAAAATTACGGGACGGAATATGGTCAATATAAAGAGTTCTTGATTCCAAAATCACTTATCAAAAAGAGGACTCTAAATATTTCATTTGATCCGATAGAAGGTGAAGAACCGCTAAAAGGTTTCCAAGTGATTTCAAGAATTTCTGATGTTTGGTTAATAAAACAAAATTAAAAATGGAAGTCTCTAGAAAAAAGTAAAATGTTCGTACAATTTAAACCTTAATTCTTGAGATATGTAATTTAGGAAGTAACAACAATAGAAAGAAATTAAAATATGAAAAACAAAATTAAAAATGCACTTATACTTTTTTTTATTGTGCTGATTGTATCGTGTACAAATAGTATAGAAAAACAATTAGATTTATCTAATGCAACAATTCTAATTTCATCAACAATAAAATCACCGGTACATAAAACAGCAGTAGATATTTTAACGGAAGAAATTGGTAAGCGAACAGAATTGCAACTTAAGCAAAGTGATAATTGGGAAAGTAATACCATTATAGCTTTGGCTTTAGGTTCTGATACTAACTTACTAGGTGAATTTGTACCAAATCGAAAAGGTGATGATTTTCCCGAACTTAAAAAAGAAGGCTACAGAATTTTTCATGAAAATAAAAATGGGAAAAATATTTTATGGATTATAGGTGCTGATGCCAGGGGTGTTTTATATGGAATTGGAAAACTTTTACGTATTGCAGAAATGCAAAATCAAAAGATTACAATTGCACAAAAATTAAATATTTCAACATCACCTGAATATGCAATTCGTGGTCATCAATTCGGATATAGAAATACTGCTAACTCGTGGGATGCATGGACAGTAGAACAGTTCGATCAACATTTCCGGGAGCAAGTAATTTTCGGAGCAAACAGTTTTGAAAATATTCCATTTCAGTCTCCTTCATCAAGTCCTCATTTTAAAATCAACCCACAAGAAATGGAAATTCGTTTAAGTGAGATATGTAATAAATACGATGCAGACTATTGGGTATGGACTCCAGCTCCACATGATCTTACAATTAAAAATGCTCATCAAAAAGGGCTTGATATACAAGAAGATTTTTTTTCAAGAGTTCCCCGACTTGATGCAGTATTTGTTCCAGGAGGAGATCCTGGCGAAAATCATCCAAAAGAGTTGATTCCTTATCTAAAAGATCTTTCCGTAATCCTTCACAAATATCATCCAAAAGCTAGTATTTGGGTTTCCTTGCAAGGGTTTAATAAGGAAAAAACTGATTATTTTTTCAAATATTTAAAAGATGAAAAACCAGAATGGCTAAGAGGAATTGTTCACGGACCAAGCAGTCCGCCTATTGATATTGAGCGTAAGCGTTTACCGAAAAAATACATGCATCGTTTGTACCCAGATATTACGCATAGTGTTAGATGTTCTTACCCAGTAGAAAGATGGGATCAAGCATTTGCTCTTACATTGGGACGTGAAGGCTGTAACCCTCAACCTTTTTATTATGCAAAAGTTCATAATAGAGATGTTATTTATACAGATGGATTTTTATCATATTCTGATGGAAGTCACGACGATGTGAACAAAGTTGTTTGGAGCCAAATGGGATGGGATTCCAAAAGTGATGTAAGAAATATCATTGTAGAATATTGTCGGTTTTTCTTCGGATCAAAAATAGCAGAAGAGTCTGCTGATGGAATACTAGCTTTGGAGGAAAATTGGGTTGGTCCGCTACTGGGAAATAAAGTAGTTGGTGAAACTTTGGAGTTGTGGAAAAAACTGGAAAATGAAAATCCTAAGTTAGCTGATAACTGGCGATGGCAACAATTAGTTATGCGTGCATATTATGATGCGTACATTCAAGACAGACTTACTTATGAAAAAGGTTTGGTGCCGGAAGAGATTTTTGATAAAAAATATCTCGATAATTTACTTAATTATAACGATGTAACCGGCAGCGCTTATTACAAAGCAATTCTGCAGAATTTATTTTTTGCCACGCTTAATACCGAAATGAACAAAGACAAACCTAACAGTCGTAAATTTGTTAACGGACAATATCTTGTTCATAATTTATATCGTTACGGAAATCTTTTTAACGACAAAACCGAAGCCTTAAAACTTTTTGAAAATATTCCGTTCCTTAACGGCGGACTTTTTGAATGCCTTGATAGAAAAAATGAAAACGATAATGTAATTCGTATAGATTACTTTTCCGAAAATGCTAAAAACCAAAAAAGACTTAAAGCGCCCGATTACCTTTTCTTTGGCGAAGAACAAATTATTGATTTAAGCGATGCTTACGGCAATAAGAAAAAAAGCAAAGAAAAGGTAAAACCAATAATCGACATTCTTAATTCGTATAAATTTACAATTGCCGAAAACACTCCCATTGAAGAAGAAGTTGCGCTCGATCCTGAACTGCTCGGTAAGGTTTTTGAAAATCTTTTGGCAAGTTATAATCCGGAAACAAAAACTACCGCACGCAAGCAAACCGGCTCTTTTTATACGCCGCGTGAAATTGTTAATTATATGGTTGATGAATCTCTAATTGCATATTTTATTACCAAGTTATTGCCCGGGAGTGATAACACAAATGAAAAAGAAAAGGAAAAGATTGAAGCCAAGCTAAGGCAGCTTTTTGAATATAACGAACAGCCGCATCAGTTTGATAATAGCACAGTCGATATTTTAATAAACGCAATTGATGAAATTAAAATACTCGATCCCGCAGCCGGCTCCGGCGCTTTTCCGATGGGAATTCTGCATCGTTTGGTTTTTTTGCTGCATAAACTTGACCCGCATAACGAAAAGTGGAAACAAAAACAGATCGATAAAATAAGCGAAATTGAAGACCCGACAGTTAGAGAGCAGCTTTTAACGGATGTGGAAGAATCTTTTACAAATAACGAACTTGATTACGGGCGTAAACTTTACCTGATTGAAAATTGTATTTACGGCGTTGATATACAACCGGTTGCCGTGCAGATTGCAAAACTCTGTTTCTTTATTTCACTTGTTGTGGACCAAAAGGTAAACCCCCAAAAGGAAAACTTCGGTATTCGTCCGCTGCCTAACTTGGAAACCAAATTTGTTGCCGCTAATACTTTAATTGGTCTTACAAAAGAAGAGGATAATCTTTTTACAAACCCGAATATTGATGAAATTAAAAAACAATTAAAAAATGTTAGGCACCGCTATTTTACCGCACGCACACATAAAACAAAAGAGAAATACCGTAAAAAAGATAAAGAGCTAAGACAAAAACTCTCCGACATGTTAACCAAAGAACATTACCTGCAGCCCGAAGATGCTAAAATGATTGCATAGTGGGACCCTTACGACCAAAACGCTTCTTCGCCTTTTTTTGATCCGGAATGGATGTTTGGGATTACCAATGGTTTTGATATTGTTATTGGGAATCCGCCTTACATTCAGTTGCAGAAAGCATTTAACGAAAAACAAAAATATGCCGACCTTTACAAAAATGAGAACTATAAAACCTTTGAACGAACCGGTGATATTTACGCTTTATTTTACGAAAAAGGAATTGACATACTAAATAAAAACGGTTCGCTTTGTTACATAACTTCCAACAAATGGATGAGAGCGAATTACGGAAAATCTCTGCGTAAATTCTTTAGTGGAAACAATCCGTTGAAATTAATTGATTTGGGACCCGGAATTTTTGAAGCTGCTACTGTAGATACTAACATTTTATTAGTTCAAAATATTCGTGCATTAGTGGCAAATAACGTAAGCCACGAATTCACGAATAAAAAATTAAAGGCGCTTAAGCTT
>JALSTI010000265.1 GCA_026983795.1 Melioribacteraceae bacterium | reverse complement strand
TTTATTTTCTTTTTACACATATACTTTATTGAATTTTTTCTTAATTTCAAAAGTAGCATTTAACACAAGAATTCTGAATTACAATTTCTTTTCATTTTAAGGTTTAGAATTATCTCTATTATTAACTTATGAAATTACCGTAATATAATAAGCTTTATAACAGTTTGAATTAATATTATAAAAATTATAAGGAATGGTAACATGAAAAGAATAAATTCTTTATTCCTTTGTAGTATGTTATTTCTTTTTATTAACTCTCTGTCAGCTCAAAATAATGAAATTAGTAAATCTGTAATTAAGGATGCGGAAAAGGTTATTGGGTTAGAATTTACAAATACGGAAATAGATTCTATGCAAGATGGTTTGAATGTTGCATTGAAGAATTATAAAGAAATAAGAAAAATTAAATTACCTAATTCTATACCACCTGCTTTTAATTTTAATCCTATACCGGTTGGTTTTAAACTTAATGTATCCGGAAGCAAATTTAAAGTATCGGATTATTCAAACACAAAATTGCCGGAAAATAAAAACGACCTTGCTTTTTATTCTATTGGACAATTAGCGGAATTAATCAGAACAAGGAAAATATCTTCTGTTGAGTTAACCAAGTTCTTTATAAAAAGATTGAAAAAGTATGATAATCAACTTAAATGCGTTATTACTTTAACTGAAAAATTGGCATTAGAGCAAGCTGAAAAAGCCGACCAAGAAATAGCCAAGGGGAAATACAGGGGAATGTTACATGGAATTCCTTACGGTGTAAAAGACCTTTTATCTGTTAAAAACTACAAAACCACTTGGGGTGCGGCGCCGTATAAAAATCAAATAATTAATAAAGACGCTAGCGTAATAAAAAAATTAGAACAAGCCGGTGCGGTTCTGGTGGCAAAGTTAAGTATGGGCGCATTAGCCTGGGGCGATGTTTGGTTCGGCGGTAAAACAAGAAATCCTTGGGATACAACTCAAGGTTCAAGCGGGTCATCCGCTGGACCGGCGGCGGCAACTTCGGCGGGATTAGTGCCTTTTGCAATAGGAACGGAAACTTGGGGTTCAATTGTTTCTCCTTCTACGGTATGCGGAGTAAGCGGATTGCGCCCAACTTACGGAAGAGTAAGTAGAACCGGCGCAATGGCTCTCAGTTGGACAATGGATAAAATAGGTCCTATTTGCAGAAACGCAGAAGACCTCGCAATTGTGTTTAAAGCAATCTATGGTGAAGATGGAATAGATCAAACTATTTATGATTATCCTTTCAATTACACTCCGGATATTGATTTCAAAAATTTGAAAATCGGTTATCTTAAAAACGATTTCGATAAAGATTATCCGTTTCATAAAAATGATTCTTTAACGCTTGTAACATTGCAATCATTGGGGGCAAAACTTATTCCTGTTCAATTGCCCGATCTGCCGGTTGAAAATATTTCGTTCATTCTTTCCGCGGAAGCGGCGGCTGCATTTGATGAATTAACAAGAACCAATAGAGATGATTTGTTAGTGCGGCAAATTAAAAACGCTTGGCCTAATGAATTTAGGTCGGCTAGATTTATTCCCGCGGTAGAATATATAAATGCGAATAGAATTCGCTACTTATTAATTCAAAAAATGGAAAAGATTATGCGGAAAGTAGATTTTTATCTGGCGCCTTCTTTCGAAGGAAATAATTTATTGTTAACTAATTTAACCGGTCATCCTTGTGTAGTGGTTCCCAATGGGTTTTCCGCAAAAGGATTACCGACAAGTATAACGTTTATAGGAAAACTTTTTGATGAAGGGAAAATTATAGCTGCGGCAAAAGCTTTTCAGGATGCAACGGATTATCACATGAAACACCCTTTATTAAAATAAAGTATTTTGATTGCAGCGATTAAGTGAATAAAAATATGGAAAATATTATGTCAAATAAACCGGAACAAAACAAACAAAATGTGATTGAATTTTACGACTTGATGTTCAATAAATGTAAACCGGTAGAAGCCATAGAAAAATATGTTGGTGATAAATACATTCAGCATAATCCTGAAGTAGGCGATGGAAAAGAAGCGTTTATAGATTACTTTACTAAAATGGCTAAGGAATACCCCGGGAAGAAAGTTGAATTTGTAAGGGTAATTGCAGAAGGGAATTATGTAGTGTTGCACTGTTTTCAGGAATGGCCCGGCGATAAAAATTATGCGGGAATGGATATTTTTAGATTAAATAATAAGGGTAAAATAGTTGAGCATTGGGATGTGCTGCAAGTTATTCCGGAAAAATCAAAAAACGAAAACACAATGTTTTAGCCGCAGAAATATTAACTTGATCTGCGGCTTATATTCTCCCTTCAAAACCTAGAACGGTAATTGTACGCCGCCTGTTAAGATTATTCCATCTTGACCGTATGCAATATTTCCTACCATACCGACGTTTGGTTTATTCAACATTCTCATACTCATTCCCGGATTTATATTAAATCTTCCTTTTATTGAATTATCGTTAAAAATTTGACTCATATCTAAAAACGGAGCTAATTCAATAGTCCAAGGAGTTCCCAGCATATCCATGTGAAAAGCTTGGTAACGGAATTCCATACTTAAAAATCCCATATGTTGCCCAAAGAATCTTCCCCTGTCAAAGGCGCGATCGGAAAAATCTCCGCCTATTGTTGCTTGGTCGAAAAACGGTATATTCCGGCTTGTTGTAAATGTCCATGAATTTCTGATTAAAAATGTAATTCTTTGATCCACAGTAGAAAAATATTGCCTTAAGTCAACGAGCAGCCTTCCATAATTATCTACTTGTTCGGGACTGGTTTTAACCTGATGAATAACTTGGTTATACTCACCGGTAATTTTGCCGTAAAATCCGTCAGTCGGTAAAAATTCGGAATTCCTATGGTCGTAAACTACGCTAACTCTTTCGCCGGCTATTGTTGCGCCTTTAATTCCAGGAACCCGGGCAAATTTTCCACCGGTGCTTGTAAGCGAAGTTGTAAAAGTTGTATTTCCTCTAAAATCTGCCGCCGCATCATTTACCGCAACCGATCTGTATTTACCGCCGATTGCAAAACGCAGATGATCTACAGGAAGCCAGTAAAGGTCCAGCACAACACCGGATTCGCTATGTGTGTATACTGTTTTATCTTCTTCTTTTGTAGCTGCACCTAATCCGTAAAATCTGTAACGCGGATCTTTGAATACATCGAGCTGAATTTCATAACCGAATCTGTCGTCCGATCCGATTGTTAAATTTTCCATGTGGAAATGAATTTGTTTGTCCTCTCCGTTTGTTGAAATTTCACTTGAAAGCCAATAATTAAAATAAGCTGCCGGGCAGCTTACCATTTCAAGAGCAAACGTGGTTCCGAATGTTTCGTTATATAATGCCCGCAATTGGAACAAACCGGTCATTATTCCTTCGGGAGTAAGATTAAGAAGCGCAAGGCTTCCACCAAGGGTTAATCCGTTATTTTCGGTATTCCCGACAAATGGCGCCCAAACGGTCTGAATATGTTTGCCATGGTTTTCAGGATCAATCCATAACCAATGCAGCAAGTTTGGAACAGCTGTATGTTCCGGCCAGCGGTATAGAAGTGTTTTCATAGGTTGACTGAGATTTACGACTTCTTCTTTAACCAAAAAATTTTGCGGAACTTGACGAACAGATGGTCCCGGAAGTGTTGTTTGAGCTACACGGGCATTCGGTACGACTTTTACAGTTGTACTATATGCTTCGTTTATATGTGTTATTAACTGACCGGCATTAAGTCCGGGTGTATAAGTAATTTTTGCTGTAATTTTATATTCCCCGCCGGGTAAATTTTCTTTTACCGAGAAAGGGACAACAACATTAATTTCACCTTGATGAATGTAGGTATATCCTTTATGCACAGGAACTCCGCTTGCTACAGGTTTAGGAAATATAGGCCGGCTAAATTGAAATTTATCCTTTGGTTCCATTTTAATTACCGTTGCGGAAGGGTTTCTTGTAGAAGGGTCGCTGCTTCCAAGCCAATAACCGCGCGGTATTTTAAACGTAACTATTAAAGCGGATTTTTGTCCCGGGCTTACAATTTCATTCACAGGTTTAATGGAGATTAAGATGGGATAATCCATTGATTGGGCTAAAATAATTGTCGATGAGATTCCGCCTAAGATTAACATCAGTATACCAATTATTACAATATGTAAACTTTTAATTTTCATAATAATTTCCTTCCGATATTATTTTAATTAAATAAAATTTAAGTAAATACTTAAAATTATTATACATATAAAACTTATATATAAAATAAAATTCTTAAAAACGATTACTTAATCTTCTAAGAATTCTTCGATATTATCGCTGAATTCCTCAACTCCGTTAGTATCCAAATGCGTTATAGGATGTTCGTTCATTAATTTTCTCAAGGTATTCTTCAATTTCATCAATTGAATGAATAAATCGTGTTCCGGTACTTTATCAACATCGTGCATAGGACTTTTAAAATAAAACGAAAGCCATTCTTGTACGCCGTGCATTCCGCTTCTTTGAGCAAGGTCGGCAAACAGAATTAAATCTAAAACTATAGGAGCTGCAAGTATTGAATCGCGACAAAGGAAATCTATTTTTAATTGCATAGGATATCCGAGCCATCCGAAAATATCAATATTATCCCAACCTTCTTTATTATCCCCGCGGGGAGGATAATAATTAATTCTAACTTTATGATAATGATTAGCATAGAGTTCCGGATATAATTCCGGTTGTAAAATTCCCTCTAATACGGAAAGCTTACTCTCTTCTTTAGTTTTGAAATTATCCGGGTCGTCAAGAACTTCACCGTCTCTATTTCCCAAAATATTGCTTGAAAACCATCCGGTTAGTCCTAACATTCTGGCTTTTAACATTGGAGCTATAACGGTTTTTAACATAGTTTGCCCGGTTTTAAAATCCTTTCCTGCAATCGGTACGTTCTGTTTTTTGGAGAAATCGATTAATGCAGGAGTATCAATTGCCAAATTGGGAGCGCCCATTATGTATGGAACACCTTCTGCAATAGATGCATAAGCATAAAGCATACTGGGACTTATATTGTCATCATTTTCACGCATTCCCATTTCAAAGTTTGCAAGCGTCTTGTGTACATTATGAATAGGAGTATATATTTCTGTGCTCCCAGCCCAAATAACAACAAGTCTGGATAAATTATTACTTATTTTAAAAGATTTGATATCGTTTCTAATTTGTTCCATTAAGTCGTATTTGGTCTCACCTTTCTTTACCCAATCGCCGTCCAGTCTTTTTACATATTGCTTTTGGAATGCAGCCCTCATAGGACGAATGTTTTCCAATTCATTTTTTACTACATCCAAATCACTATCTTTTAACACTTGTGCAATTTTTGCGCTTTCATAAGTATTTTCGTTTCGAATATCCCAACCGCCGAAAACTAAATCGTCTAAGTCAGCTAAAGGGACAAAGTCTTTTATTTTGGGAAAGTTTGCGTCAATTCTTTTACCGATGCGAATAGTTCCCATTTGTGTTAGCGAACCTATTGGTTTTGCTTTCCCTTTACGAACCGCAAGCGTGCCAGCTAAAAACGTTGTAGATACAGCTCCGTTTAGTCCCGCAATTAAAACGCCTAATTTGCCTTTTGGTTTTGATAGATTGTTTAACATTTTAGTCTCCTAAAAATCAATTTTAAAATTTAATTTATTACTTTCTCGAGCATATATTTTCAATTTCAAACAAAGAATGTATTATAAAATCCGCATCGCCGGTATTGTGTTCTTCTTTCCAACTTTTTCCTTTTAACCAAATAGTTTTGCATCCTAACTTTTTTGCCGGTATAACATCCCTTTGGTATGAATCTCCGATTACGATTGTTTTATCCGGACTCGACTTTAACATTTTAATTGCCAGTTCAAAAATCTTAGGCTCCGGTTTACTAATGTTTATCTCGGTTGAATCAATAATAACATCGAAATACGAATCTATATCCAACTCTTTACAAACGGTTTTTATATTACCATAAAAATTAGAAACCAGTCCGATTTTATAATCTAATTTTAAGGAATTTAATAATTGCCTGGTGTCGTTTATATTACTAATCACATCTTTATAACAATCTTTGGTAATTTGGTTAACATAATTTTCCACACCGTTGGAAAAGGAAATTTTTCTTTTGGTCAGATAGTTTAATTGTAATGATACTTGGGTTTTTAATGTTGAAAAGAGGTTATCATCTTTTTTTACATATTTGCTAACATTGGGTTCGGAATATACATACGCTTCTCTGAATTCCCCGTAGTTTATAGGAACTTTGTTTTTTTGATAAACCTCCCAAAATTTCATACTCCAATGAGTACCGTTAATATCCAGCGTTCCGCCAAAATCGAATATTATAGTATCTGTTGTGTTGAAGTTTATCATATCGATTCCAGAATTTTTTTGCCGGCTGTTTTATGTTTATGTAGTTGAATCAAAATCAGCCCGATTAAAATCCAGAAAAATTCGCGGATTCTGTTTACCAATCCAACATACACGCCGATTGTAGAAGTATACTTTAATCCGCTCATTATTAACATTATTCCGCCTTCTCTCGTTCCCAATTCGAAAGGCATAAAGAAAAGAATGTTCATAATTAACGAAGAACCTGCGCTTATGTATATTGCTTCGAGGATAGAAATATTAAATCCTATCGAACTCAGAATGAAATAAAATTCCACTGAAGCAATAATACGGGCTAAATAATCGAGCGTGAGTGACGAAAAAAATGACAATTTACGGTTATTGTAAAAATTTGTTATTTCTTTATCAATTTTAATAATCGATTCTTCTTTGGATTTTAATTTTTTATGATAATTTTTTAAAAAAGAAATTCTTAACAAAATTTTATAAAGCGAAGAAAGCACTCCTTTTTTATGGCGGGAAATAAAAAAGTAAATTGCTAAAACTAATACAAAGGACGTAACGGCAAATATAATTTTTAATGCTTCCGATAAAGGCGAAAAAATGCTCATCAAAATAATTGCGGAAAGCCAAAATATAAAGTGCGAAAGGAAATGGATCATTGTATATAAAACCGTTGAGGAAACTGAATTGTGCAATCCTAGGGACTCTTTTAGAGCTAATATTCTGTATGGTTCACCCCCAAGGTTAACTACTGGAGTAATATAATTAATAGCAAAACCGCTTAATGTTATGGCAAAAGTTTCGGCAAAGGAAATATTTTTATTTTTTCCGTCAATTATAAAATACCATGCCCAGGCATTCATTAAATAAACTATTCCCCAAATTCCTATAACAGGCAAAAACCACCAACCTGTTTTTTTTATATTTAAAATAATATTATCAATTCCGAAGTTGAATATCAGAAAAGTAAAGACGGCAATGCCAATAACAAAAAATATTGTTTTGAATTTCTTATTCATTTTATAAAAGTATAGTTCGTTGTTCTTTTGCCGAGCGGTAGCAAGCTTCCATCAATTTAATTGATTGGTATGCTTCGTTTACCCATCCGGTTGGTTTCAGTCCGTTTTCTATTCCTTTTATGAACTCTTCGAATAACGAGACGTAAAGGGCCGTATAATTTTTTTTATCGGAGGGATCGGGAATAGTTAAAATTTCTTCGTTATTTCCGACGGTTTTTACAAGATTTGTTCCGCCGGAATATTTTAAGTTAACGTTTTGGGAAACAAGATTTGCGCTGTTTAATCTGGAATTACTGCCCCATGTAAGTGTAATTTGGGATAATCCTTTTTCGAATTCGATTGTTGTAAGTGCGGTATCTTCAACCTCATAATCATGGTGAGCCAAGTTAAAAATATTAGTAGTTACTTTTAACGGTTGTCCTAACATCCAAATGGAAAGATATAAATAATGAACTCCGGTATCGGCTAAAATGCCGCCTCCGCTTACTTCTTTGTTTATTCTCCATGGATTATTAAAAATTTCCAAACCGGGATCTGCATGCTGCCGGAATACATTGAATTGTAAAAAAATTTTATCGTTTGAACCCAGCCTGGTTATTTGTTCTTTAAATTCCCGCCATAAAGGTAAAAATTTATATTGATGGCACGGGATAAAATACTTATTGTAGTTTTTTAATTTGCCGTATAATTCCTCGGCCTCATTAAGGGTAAGAGTAAAAGGTTTTTCACTAATTATATTTAAGTTGTTTTTAATTCCCGCTTCAATTACATCTTTATGATATTTCGGCGGCGTTGTAATATCCAGGAAATCTATATCGTTTGAGTTTAACAATTCCTCAATCGATTTATAAAATTTTAGTTCAGGATACTTTGCTTTGCTTTTTGCACGGTTTAGGTCATCCGGTTCCACTACTGCGGTTAAAGAAACTTTATTTTTCAAACCGTTATTAAAATAAGCAGCAAGATGACTGTTTTGCGCAATTTTGCCAAACCCTATTAAAGCTCCTTTGAGCATTTAATTTCCTTTGCCTTTATCTTTTGCAAACCGTAATAAATATGCACTGATCTTCTCTTCCTTTATAGAATAATAAACCAACAGCAGGTTAAGTACGATTAATTCGAATAAAAAGTAATATAAAATATTTGCCCAAAAAATTGTGATGAATAAAACTATCATGCGTGTATTGGTAGTTAAGATACTGCCGTATTTAATCATCGGTTTATTGTATTTTCTGTACTCTTGGCTTAACCAAGCCGGCACAACCCCGTTGAAATTATCTTTTATGTATCTGTAAAGTTTTCTTATTGATTTGGACAACGCCTGTTGTTGCCTTGTGTAATTAATATAAAGCCTGAGAAGAATTTTTTTTGCGAAGTCTTTAAACCATGAAAGTTTGTTGTATGTTTTTAATACATCTTCTAATTCATCAATTTGCCCTATATTTTTACCGGTTACAAAATAGAGATAGAAATTTCTGTAATATTCCGACATTGCGCTCTGGAACGAATGACTTAATCCGGATATTGCTGCGATTGCAAAAATCCACGGTGTTCCGCCTTCAATTACATACCTTGCACAAAGATGAAGATAAATACTAATAAACATTAAGTTACCCGCAACACCGTCAAATATTTTTCCGTAGCGGGAATGAATATTGGTCATACGTGCAAGTTGACCGTCGGCAGCATCGAGCGATTCGGCAAATACCAGTAGAAAAACCCCGATTAAGTTTATTTTTACATCTCGGTAGAAAAATAAATGTCCCGCCGTAACGCCAAAAATAATACTAATAAATGTTACTACATTCGGTGTAAAGCCCAATTTTTTGGAAATAACTGCTAATCCGTAACCAACCGGGCGGTAGAAAAGTTTGTCTAATATTTCTTCCGTATCCTCGGACTTATATGTTGATCTAATATTTGAGCTGTTGAGCAACATAAGTAAAAGCCTCCTCCATAATTGAAATACCTTCTTCGGCAATTTCCTCCGTAATTATTAACGGAGGATAAATTCTTATATCTGGGTTATAACCCATAACAATTAATCCGCGTTTCAAACATTCGTGGAAAACCATTTCGGTATATTTTTTATCAAGTTTTTCTTTAGTATTATTTCCTTTGACTAATTCTATTCCAATCATCAATCCTTTGCCGCGCACATCGCCAATAATCGGGATACGGTTTTTCATTTGGTTAAATTTTTCCAACATAAAAGCGCCGACTTTTGCCGAATTTTCCACCAGTCCGTCTTCAATAATTGTTTTCAAAGTTGCGTACGCTGCCGTAGATGCCATCGGGTTGCCGCCGTAACTTGATGAACTTCCGCTCGGATTTCCGAAAGGTTTTGCGAAAATTATTTCGTCTCTGCTCATTACTCCCGTCATTGGAAATCCGCCGCCGAATCCTTTCCCGATTGTAATTATATCGGGAACAACATCTTCGTGTTGGGTCCCGAACATTTTACCGGTTCTGCCAAAGCCTGTTATCATTTCATCACAAATTAACAAAGCGTCTATTTCATCGGCTAGTTTTCTTAATTCTCTTAAATATCCCGGCGGTGGAACAACATTTCCAGCGGTTCCTTGAATCGGTTCTACAATAATGGCGGCAATATTATTTGTTGTTTCGTAACGTATTTTTTTCCTGATATGCTCCACACATTCGAAATTGCAATCCGGAAAGGTTTTGTTAAATTCACAATGGCGGCAATCGGCATAAGGAGTATTGTAAATTCCAGGAGTTAAAGGGCCCAAACCGGCTTTGAAATTATCGCCTAAAAGTCCTAAAACGCCCATGGTTTTACCATGGAATCCGCTCCAAAAGCCCATAAATTCTGTTTTCTTAGTATAAGATTTGGCCATTCTTAAAGCTGCTTCCACCGCTTCTGCGCCGCCGCTGTAAAATTGACTTCTTCTCAAATCCCCTATTGCAACTTCGGAAAGAAGTTTGGTTAAAGCAACTCTGTTTTTAGATGTAAAACTTCCGACGTGAATATGCTCTAACTGATTTTTCATCATTTTATTGTATTTGGGATGGTTATAACCAAGACTGGCCACGCCAACTCCGGCAAAGAAGTCGATATATCTATTTCCATCTGCATCGTAAACCAAACAACCCTCGCCTTTCTCAATGGTAATTTTGGAACGGGTTGCAATAGTTTGAATTCCCGGCGCTATGTATTTTTGTTCTTCTTCAAAATACTTTAAAGATTCCGGTCCGGGTATTTTAGTCTTGATTGAAGCGAATTTTTGTTTCGTTACATAATCCGTATTCATATTTTTCCGCCTTATTAAATATTAATTTTGCTATTTGTTTACTTGCTTGTTCTCTTATAGGTGCGAAACTGGGCCAATCGTTAATGTCGATAATACTGATCGAACCGTCTTCCGCAATTACGGCATCGCCGCCATAAATAAAGAGTCCTAAAACTTCTGCTGACGATTTTGCCAATTCTTGTAATTTTTTTATATTAAACTTTGTATGGTTTATACCGTTAAGATAATACCAATGGAATAATTTCGTGTTTCTGACCGCGTAAAATTTAACAACATCGCCGTCCAAGTGAGTTTGTAAAATTGCATCGGATATTCCCCGGCGTTCAAATTCCCTAAGAGTAATAAGCATTTCGGAATTGGAATAAACCAGAGTAACATCTTCGCGGTGAACGGCATGAACGTCGCCCCGTTTAACCCAAATTTTTCTTGAGCCGAAGTCATCAAAATTAACGGAATTAGTATTGTTGGTTTTAACGTGAACGCTTTTCGGAAATGGGATTCCGCTTTCCGGTAAAAGTTTGGTCATATTTACCCTGTAGCAATTTTTGACGGAGGCGGGTGAGTTAATTATTTGCCGCCCTTCATTTTCATAATTCATTAGTTCGTTTGTTGCACGTTCGCCCTGTACCATAGAAAAAATCATCTTTTCCGGTATTTCTATTTTCCCTATGTCTTCTTCGTTGTATATTGATACAACAGCGCCAAGGCCAATTAAATGTTCGGCTGTTCGCATAAGGATTAAAGAATCATTTTCAATATGATTCGGTGAATAGTCAAGCTGTCTTTTAATTCCCGCTAATTTTATCCGCATTTTACCGGTTCACCTTGTTAAAAAATAGAAAATTGTATGTATCTGTCGGGGTTATTTTTCAAGTCAACCGATAACGAATCGAGATCCATAATTAATTTCTTAAATGTTGTATACAGTTTTTTGTTATTTACCAGACTGCCTGCAATTGAGGAATCGGCGTTCAACTTATCGGTAATTCCGGTTAAGTTGGTCAATAAAGCATTTAAGTTATGGTATAACGAATCGGTTGAAATCAATTTTCCCAAA
Source organism: Melioribacteraceae bacterium (assembly GCA_026983795.1). Classification (GTDB taxonomy): domain Bacteria; phylum Bacteroidota; class Ignavibacteria; order Ignavibacteriales; family Melioribacteraceae; genus BMS3ABIN04. Next base: position 21,902 of record JALSTI010000265.1, on the reverse strand, counting down.
CTTCCTTTCCCGTTTGAAACGGAATTACTAATTTTATTAAAGTTTTTTGTTAGGGAAGCTAATTCATTATAAATTGAATCGCTGTAAGCTAATTTACCTAAAGTTCCTTTTTTAGAATTTATTGATCCGATAAAAGAATTTAATCCGTGTATTACGTTTTTTATATCGTTGGAAAGAGTATTGTCTGTTAATAATTGCGAAAGGCTTCCTTTCCCTTGCGAAACCGAATCCGATATGATTCTTAAGTTTTTCATAACAACAACAAAGTCGTTAAGCGCCGGTTCAAGTTCTTTGGAAATTTCGTTTATTGTTAATGATTTATGGAATTTGATGTAATCCCCTTCGTTTAACGGAGTTTCATTGGGTTTGCCGAGTTTAATATCCACAAATTTATCGCCTAACAATCCGATTGTTTTTATTTCTGCGGTTGAGCTTTTAGTTATTTGGTTTTTATATTTAGACAGAATTTCCAAATGAATATTAATACCCGGGACATCATTTTTCGTTTTAAAATCCAATTTTTTTACGGTTCCTATTTTAATACCGCCCAAAGAAACCAAATTACCTTCTGCCAACCCTTGAACGTCTTGTACAAATAACTTCAGTTCGTAAGAGCTGGCAAAGTAATTTCCACCAGTTCCTACTAAAAAAATAAAAAGGAAGAAAATTACTAGTCCGATAAATACTGTTAAACCAACTTTAAGGTTAGCAAGTTTTAAATTTTTGTCGCCCATAATTTAAATTACTGATTTATGTTTAAGAATTTTTAATTCCTGATTGATTTCGAAAAAGAAGTCCTGGACAAAATTGTTCGATGAATTAAGCAAATTATCAACGGTATTAGTCTCAACAATTTTTCCGTTATTCATAAGGGTCAGTTTGTCTCCTAAAATTATTGCATCTTGAAGAATATGAGTAACTACGATTGTAGTTGTTCCGGATTCTTTAACTTTATTAATTAATTCCACTATTGATTTTGCATTAATAGGATCGAGTCCGGTTGTCGGTTCGTCGTATAGCAGAATGCAAGGTTTGAAAGCCAAAGCGCGAGCAATTGCGACCCGTTTTTTCATTCCGCCGCTCAATTGTGCAGGATACAAATCATCGGTTCCTTCCAAATTCACAAACTCAAGTGATTCCTTAATGCGGAAGGAAATTTCTTTTTCGGTTAAATTTTCTTTTTCTTTTAAAAAATAGCAAACATTTTCGGCAACGGTTAAAGAATCGAACAAAGCGTTTCCTTGAAATACCATTCCCATTTTTCTTCTTACATGTAATAATTGATTTTCGGATTTATTAGTAATGTCTTCACCGTCTATAATTACCGTTCCTTTTTGAGGTCGCCATAAACCTAAAATTACTCTTAAAACGGAACTTTTACCTGCTCCGCTAGGTCCTAAAATAATAGCTGTTTTACCTTCGCAAACATTCAGCGATATATTATTAAGAATTTGTTTTCCTTCTAAATTTAACGATACATTATTGAGGGTTATCATTTGTTACATAACCTCCCAAACAACTTTGGTAAAAATAAAATCGATAACAAGAACGGCAACGGAAGAAGAAACTACCGCCTTTATTGTATTTTTACCCAGACCCGTTGTACCGCCTTTTGTGTAAATACCGTAATAACAGCTTATTGTTGCTATAAAAAATGCAAAGAAAAAAGGTTTCAGGAAGCCTACGAATAAATCCTTAAGTAAAAGTGCATCCAAAGCGGAATGCCAATAAAACGATACATCCATGTGGAATGTGGTAATAGTTATAAACATACCGCCCAATATACCGGTTATATCGGCTATAAGGGTTAGAGGTAAAAACATAATCAATGCTGCAACCACGCGCGGAACTATTAGTCTATCAACAGGACTGGTTCCGAAAGCGCGCAAAGCGTCAATTTGTTCGCTCAATTGCATCGAGCCAAGCTCCGATGTGTTTTTAGCGCCGGTTCTTGCCGCTAGAAGAAGTCCGGTAATAATAGGTCCTATTTCCCTGATCATTCCAAGAGAAACGGTTCTGCCGATTAATGTTTTAGCTCCGAACAATTCAAGTTGATGACCGACTTCAATTGCTAAAATAATACCTACAAATAATCCTCCTCCTAAAGCAACCAAAAACGCCTTTGCGCCTATTAAGTACATTTCTCTCAGAGCATCATCTTTATATTTAAAGCAACGGAACATACCGCGAATTATATCTTTTACAAATAAAGTGTAGTTTTGTAAACCCGAAAGTATTTTGGTAAAGGTTTCCATAGTTATTAAGACGAATAATAATTCAAATTGTTATCTATATTAGTCAAAAATTCCTCGGCGGTTTTAATGTCGTTAATATGGTCAACATCAATTATTTTACTAAACGAATAAGCGCGCATTTTATAGCCTTTTTCCAACAAAAGTCTTAGAAAATTTCTCAACCGGTTTGTTCCTTTACTTAATGCATATTCCATTTGTGAAAAAATTAATGATCTGAAAAAATACGCACCGCCGGTTACGAATTGATTATCATTTATTGAATCGTCGAATTCAAGAATGTTGAAACCGGAATCTAATTTTACACTTAACGGTTTTTCGTCATCTATAAATTCCGTTACAGCCAAAATTGCATCATATTCTTTGTGAGTCTTGCAAAATCTTACAAAATCCGAAAATTCTGAATTGCTGTAGACAGAATCGGTGGTGGAAAGGAAGAATGGTTCGTCCCGTAAGAATTTGGACAATTCAAACAAGCTGTGCATAGAGCTTGGTGTGGACTTTACAACAATATTTAACGGAATACCGAGATTTAATGAAGTTAAATGGTTTTTTAATTCCTCCGAGTTTTCATTAATTATAATTGAAATGGAAGTTGCATCGTTTTGAATAGCGGAATTGATTACCCGGTCAATCATTGGTGTGTTGTGGATCTTCACCAGCGGTTTCGGTATGCTAATTCCTTCTTGTTTAAGCCGCGAACCTTCTCCGGCGGCAATAATTGCAAAATTCATATAGCAACCTTTCATAAACTCCCAATTAAAATATTAATCGGGACGATAAATGTAATAAAATTTGATCTAAAAAATTAATATGTAATTTTAAATAGTTATGCGCTTACGTTGTGTCATCCCCTTTACAATTAAGTCAAACGGTCATGCTTCTTTGGGAACGGCAACTCTTTGTATGAATATACGTAAAATTGGTTTATAAATATGAAATTTTCTACGTCGTAATAAATAAATTAAAACAGTATAAATTTTTTATTTTTGAAAGGACGTTTTTGCTCAACAAAAACAATTTTGACAGGTATAAAAATAAAACCGGGCAAAATATTTGCTGAATACTTCAGAATAATTATTTGTTAACCTTTAATCAATAAGGTGTTTATTCAATCTTATTTATCTTGCTCGTAAAATCAATTTTAATATTTTAGTTTTTCCGTTTCTTTCAATTTCAAGGGTTACTTTATCGCCCGGTTTGTGTTCTTTTAAATAAACCGAATAGTCTCGCAAGTTTTTAACGATTTTCCCGTTAAACTTTTTAATTATATCCCCTGTTTTTAATCCGGCTTTAGTAGCGGGGGAATTTGGAACTACTCCGCCGACTTTTACGCCTTTGCCGGAGAAAGCAAAATCGGGAATTGTACCGGTGCTTACTTTTCTGATTTTTTTAGATTCTTTGGTAGTAATGCTTTTCTCTTTACTCCTTAGTTTTTCCGGACCTGTATATTTTAGCGGCTCTTCCCGTTCGGCAAGATATTCCAGCACTTCTTTTGTTACCGTTGCAACTTTTACCAAACCTTCGGAATCTATTTTATCTGCAATATCGGTCGGACGGTGGTAATCGGTATTAGGACCGCTAAATAACTGTACTGCAGGAATACCGTTTTTAATAAATGAAACTTGATCGCTAGCGTCCAATTGTTGTGTAACCATATCCGTTTTGATGCCTGTTGTATATTCGGTTCCCATAAAAATAAATTTCCATTCCCGCGCAGAATTTCCGTTAAGAATCAATAATTTTTTCCCTTCAAGTCTTCCAACCGTATCTAAATTCAAATCGGCTATTGTATTGTCCGGAGTTATAGGAAATGTTTTTACAAAATGTTTTGAACCTAAAAGTCCTTCTTCCTCGCCGGAGAATGCGGCAAAAACAATAGTTCTTGCCGGTTTAGCCGTTTTGCCCATAATTTTGGCTAATTCCAATAGCACTGCTATGCCGCTGGCATTATCGTCGGCGCCGTTATGAATTTTTCCTTCATCACCTTTATGAACATCGGGCCATCCCAATCCAAGATGATCGTAGTGCGCAGATATTACGACGTATGTATTTTTTAACTTTTCTTTAGTTCCGGGAATAATTCCGATTACGTTTTGTAATTTTAATCTTCCTTTATCTTTAAAAATTTTATACCAAGTTTGAAAATAAGTTCCGTTATCGCCGGCGGGAAGTAACCCTGCAGACTTAAAATGATCTGCTATATAATTTGCAGCTTCTTCAAGCTCTTTTGTTCCGAGTCCTCTTCCTTTTAATTTATCGGAAGCAAGAAATTTAACGGTCTCAAGCATTCTTTTACTAGAAAATACCGGTTTAAGGTATGCTAAAGCTTTTCGTTTTTCCAGCTTGGGTTTGATATTGCCGGCAGTTTTATCTAAAATTTTTACCAACGGAGAATTAATAATGGGCCATTGACCTTTAACAATATTTGTAGGTTCGGTCCCTTCGAATGCCAAATAGCCGTATTTACCATAATGTGGAAGTTTTCTCACTAATCCGTCAATTGCTTTAGAGTTGTTTATAGTAAGTAAAACCATAACTTCTTTTATGTTTTTGGGATTTCTTACTGAAATTATAAAGTCGTTGTTTTTCTTGCCAACACTTTTATTATTAAATTTTACCGAATCGGCAGTGAGAGAAACTTTATAGTTTTTTAATCTGCTTTGAATGAATTTAGTAAACAGATTGTTAAATCCTAAAATATAGATTGTTCTATCCGTCGGTAATTCGTCCGCTTCATTATCGTTTATTACCGTAATATTTAATTTTTGGGTTTTCTCCCATTTGGAAATAAAATTTTTATAATTCTTTACTTCTTGTAGAGAAGCTTTTGAAGGTAAAAGGAATAACGCTTTTTTCTTACCGAATGCGGTTGAAAGAGCCGGCGGTATTTCATGGGGATCGAGCCGTCTAAAAACATCGTATTGCGGATCGACCAATATTTCCAGGGGTTTGTCTTTAACGGTTAAGTTTAATTTTTCTTCTCTGGCGGAAATTGTAAATACTTTTGTTTTATTTCCGTTTTTAGTAACAACAACTACCGGCACATCAACGGTGAAGGGATCTTCTTTTTGTGTTTGTTTAAGTGTGAACGAAATATCAAAAAAATCATGAATTCTTTTGATTTTAACGTTATCCAAACTTAAAACGGGAGCTCCGGTTCTGTTAATCCATTGATCGAAAAATTGTTTTAGCTTATATCCTGTTACTTCCTCGAACGATTTTCTTATATCATTGAACGAAGCAACCTTAAACTTATTATTTCTGTAGAATTTTTGTAAAGATTTTCTAAAGTTATCATCACCTACTTTTCTTCGTAACATGTGCCACATCATCAAACACTTTCCATAACCTATAGCTTCGCTTGGAGCATCGTATCTCGATCTGAATTTGCTTAACGGAAAATCATTCGAAACGTTCACATAATCCGTAAATTTTTGTAATGTTGATCTTCTGTATTCTTCGCCTTGTCCCCGTTGTTCTTTTATCAGATGGTCGGCGTTATAAGCCGTAAGTCCCTCGCACCAATTTCCTTTGCTAAAATCTACGTAAACACTGTTTCCCCACCAGTTGTGTAAAAGCTCGTGAGGATATGAAGAATGTAAAATAAAAGGGAACCGGATTATTTTTTCACCGAGCAATGTAAACGAAGGCATTCCGTATCCTGTTTCCCAGAAATTTTCGACCAATGCAAATTTGGAATAAGGATAAGGGCCGAACAACTGCCGGTACATTTCAAGATATTGAGCCGTGGTTTCGAGGTATTTGTTTGCCAGACCGTCGTCCGGTTTTCGTAAAAATGCCATTGCAGTTACGGAGCCGGCATCGTATTTATATTCGGTAAACTTTGCCGCAATTAAAAATATTTCTTCTTGCGGAGAGGGGGAATCCCACTTATCTAAATGTAAACCGTTATGTTCGCTTTTCGTTATCCGTTTACCTTGACTTACGCTTTCCCATCCTTTTGGCAGTATAACCGTTAAGTCGAAATTTACTAACATGTTGCCGAACGTCGGCACCCAGAAAGTAGACCCTGCCAGATAAACGCCTTTGGATGAAATTATTCCCGGCGATTGACTAAACCCGCGTGCATAGTTTTCTGCGCTTTGTTCTATGGGAGAATCTATTTTTCCTTTGTATTTTATTGTAAATTTAACTTCACTGTTCTTAGTAACCGGAATAACCAATTTGTATTCGTCTAATTTTAACTTTTGTTCGTTTTCCGGTTCTTCCCTGTCAATTCCAATATCTGTAGCGGATACATGTTTTTTTATTAAAGTAATCTTTACCGGTTTAGATACGAAGTACGGCTTAAGTTGATCATTTAAAGAAAAAACTAACTTGTTCGCATCAGTGTTTTGCGGAATTGTTATTTCATCTGTTACTTCCAGAGATGAATTATCCGGATTTACCTTAGCTGTTATGTTATGATGAATAGTTTCACTCTGTGATAAAATGGTTGAGACGGAAAGCAAAATACTTAAGAATAAAATTTTAAATTTCATGACGTTACCTTTTGAAGTGTAAGTTCTTTAAAAAAAATAAACGGTAATTGTAATTTAATAATTCGGCAATACATTAAAGTAAAAATATTACTCCGTTTGTTAAGCGCATTTTCTCAAAAAAAGTTTCTGACTTCTAATAAATAAGCTTATTTTTATGTTTCAAGTTTTGCTTATATATACTTAATACGGAGTACAACATGATAAAAGTATTGCAAATAGGACTTGGACCGTTAGGGCAAAAAATTGTTCGTTTCGGTAATCAAAGAAAAAATATAAAATTTATTGGAGCGGTAGATCTTAATCCGGCTATTACGGGTAAAGATTTGGGCGATATTTGTAAAATTGAAAAGCTGAATGTAAAAATTACAAACTCGGTAAAAGAAGCTTTAAAAAAGAAAAAAGCCGATGTGGTAATTCTTACTACCGTTTCCGGTATAAATAAAATTGTAAAACAAATTGAAAACATTGCTAATTATGGCATCCCTGTTGTTTCTACTTGCGAAGAATTATCTTACCCATGGAAACGGCATAGTAGAACTGCAAAAAAGATTGACGGTATATGTAGAGCCAATAATATCGCATGTCTCGGCACCGGAGTTAATCCCGGTTTTTTAATGGATTATTTGCCTTGTGTGATTAGTTCGGTAAATCAAAATGTAAAAAAACTCAGTGTATTTAGAATTCAAGATGCATCCGTTAGAAGAATTCCGTTTCAGAAAAAAATAGGGGTCGGTTTAACTCGTAAGGAATTTAATGATAAAGTTAGGAAAAAAATCATTAGGCATGTAGGATTGCCGGAATCGATTGATTTGATTGCCGCTTGTATGAATTGGAAGGTGGATAACGTAAAAGAGGTGATAAAACCCGTAATTGCAAAGGAAAAAATAACAAAAGGATTTAGGGTTGTAGAAAAAGGGATGGTCTGCGGCGTGGAGCAAATTGGCAGAGGATTTGTAAACGGAAAAGAAGTGATCAAATTGGTATTTAAAGCTTCTTTGGCTGAAACAAATCCTAACGATACCATCGAAATTAAAGGTGAACCGGATATCAAATCCGTTATAGAAGGTGGAGTAAACGGTGATATTGCAACTTGTGCAATTACATTAAATTCGATTAGAAGTATCTTAAAAATGAAACCTGGGTTACATACCATGTTAGATATTCCGGTTCCCGGTTATTTCCGGTAGAAAATTCTTACACTCAACAGGGAAAAATATTTTGAAAATTGAGTAAGCGCAAATATTAAGGTTTTACCGTAAAGAAAAACCGGTTATTTAAAACAAAAATAAAATTTATTCATTTTTGTATTTTACTAACTCTTTAAATTAAAATGAGTGGAAAAATGACTTTTAAAAAAATACTATACTTGTTTACTGCAATTCTTCCGGTTTTTATAATTGCATCTTGTAAAACAAATAAAAGTAACGAAGAAAATACGGATGTTAAATTTAATTTAATTAAACCTTCGTCGGGAATTTACGCTGTTATTGAAAAAAATGTTCCTGAATCGAAAACGGTAAATCATTATTTTGAAAAAAACACATTCGAAAAAAATAAATTAATTAAAGTTGAAAGATTTGATAAATCCGGAAAACTTACCGATGGTCTTTTCGTTCCGGCAGTTACGGCATTTGAATACGACGCGCAAAACAGGGTTAAGTATTTGCGCTATTTCGACAAAGTGGGTCGACCCGCATTAAACCCGAAATTTAATTACTCAAGCGTTGAATATATTTATAATAACGCCGGCAGGGTAATTGTTGAAATTTACAGAGATAAAGATTTCAAGTTATTGAAAGTGCCGAAAGATAATAGCGGAAAGATTAAACAAAATGGTTTTATTGCGCCCGTTCTCGCCTATATTTATAATAATAAGAATCTTTTAATAAAAGCATTTGACGAAAATTTTAATCTGATTAAAGAAACCACCGGGCAAAAACCTTGTATCCCTTTCATCGATTGCGGTGAAAATTAATGGAGATTATTTTTCACGATTATATTCAAATTGCAGGTATAATTGACGCTGAAGAATTAAAAGGATTAATTAATGCCGGTGTAAATTTTTTGGGCTTTCCGCTTCGCCTTCCGGTTAATAAGGAAGACCTTCCGGAAGAGAAAGCCGCCGAATTAATAAAAACCATTAATGAACCAAATCATGCTGTTTTAATAACCTATTTGGATAAAGCCGGCGGGATTATTCAATTTTGTAAAAAACTAGGTTCTTCCATTGTTCAACTTCACGGTAATATTAAAGCGGCGGAATTAAAAATTTTAAAGGAAGAATTTCCCGGTATAACCGTAATTAAAAGCTTAATAATACGTAATTCGAATTTAAACAATTTAAAAAATACAATAGAAAAACTATATCCTTTTTGTGATGCTTTCATTACAGATACTTTTGATCCGGATACCGGAGCAACAGGCGCTACAGGTAAAACCCACGATTGGCAAATCAGTAAAACGCTTGTCGAATTTTCTCCTAAACCGGTAATTTTAGCGGGTGGTTTAACTCCCAAGAATGTAAAAGAGGCAATCTTATTTGTTAAGCCGGCAGGAGTAGATTCGCATACCGGAGTGGAAGGTAAAAACGGCAGAAAAGATTATCGGCTTGTAAGTGAATTTGTAAATGAAGCAAAAGCGGCATTTAAAATGTTGAAATAACCGCTCGGTTGTTTCTAAATTAGTTTTGAATAAGTACGGGCAGCATGGAATTAAAACGGTTTACATAGTTTGAGAGTTTAGATGGAATTTCGAAAACAAGATTATTTAATAAGTACTGACAAAACAAAATTGGATGTTCATGTAATTCACAATTTTTTGAAGGAAACATATTGGGCTAAAAATATACCGCTGAAAGTTGTGGAAAAATCGATCCGGAACTCTGTATGTTTCGGGGTTTATTATCAAAATAACCAAATTGGTTTTGCAAGGGTTGTTACCGATTATTCCACTTGCGCTTATATTGCAGATGTTTTTATTCTTAAAGATTTCAGAGGGCAAGGACTTGCAAAATGGTTGATGGAAGTTATAATGAATTATCCCGAATTGCAAAATTTGAAAAGATGGATGCTCGGTACAAAAGACGCACACGGTTTATATTCACAATTCGGTTTTACTGCTCCTAAACATCCCGGCTGGCTTATGGAAAATACGGATTTGGATATTTATTCGAAGAACAAATAATGTTAGTTTCCCAAAATGACTTATGACTACCAACACGCAAAAATATTTTATTCTCCTAAACTTTATTGCTTCTTTCCCGTCTAAAGAATAAATTAATTACTCAAGTTGACCGTTTATAAAATTCAGCAGTCAACTTGAGTTAATTAAATAAAATTTATCTTCATTGCCCCAACAGATGAAAAAACTATTTAATAAATTACAAAGACCGGAGACCGAAGCCGTTTTATGGATTATTGGGCTTGTTTACCTTTTATTTATTAATCCATACGAAACTCAACATTTTAGTTTTTGTGCATTTAAGTTAGTTGGAATTGATCATTGCCCGGGCTGCGGTTTAGGCAGGTCAATTTCGTTTATTTATCATGGTGATATTTTAAATTCATTTAGAACGCATCCCTTAGGTTTATTTGCATTATTTATTATCGGTTACAGAATAATTTCGTTGTTACTAAAATCTCAATATATTAAGTCATTAATCGGAGGACTAAAAAATGGCAGACGTTTTAAGATTACTTCCTGAATTAACGGGGGACGAACAGATGTTTATTGCCGGTTTAATCAAAAACATGGATGACGAAACGGCACAAACCTTCGCAAATGTTTACCGCGCAAGAAGAAAAGATCCGCAAACTATTTTATTGCTAACTTTGGTCGGCTTTCTCGGTATAGCCGGAATTCAAAGATTTGTAGTCGATCAAATCGGTATGGGAATTTTATATTTGCTTACGGGCGGAATTTGTTTGGTGGGAACAATTATCGATTTGGTGAATCACAAAAGTATTAGCTTTGAGTACAATCAAAAACAAGCTCAGCAAATAGCGGCAATGATTCAGAATAGAGTTTAATTGAAAATGTTCTTAAATTGAGATACTCAAATTATTAATAATTAAGCCTGCAGATGATAAAATATTTGGGTTATTTAATAGTATTGCCTTTCCTAACTTTTAAGCTTGGTTTTGCTCAAAGCTATTCAATTAAATTTATAGTAATTTCAAATTCTGTTCCTGATACCGGAAATGTTTATATCTCCGGTAATAATGATTTGTTGGGCAAGTGGAATCCGGGAAAAATCAAATTAAATAGAGTTAACGATTCAACCTGGACAAAATCTTTTTTGTTTCCTAAGGGCAACTTGTTGGAATATAAATTTACAAAAGGATCCTGGCAAGAGGAAGCATTAACTAATAAAGGTTATATTCCCTCTAATTATAAACTTAAAGTAAACCGCGATACTACAATTCTTGTGAAAATATTAAAATGGAAAGATCAAAGTAAAATAACCAATGGTTTTGAAGGAAAAATTACCGGTAAAGTGCGGTATTTCAAAAATATAACCGGGAACGGTATAAAACCGCGCGATGTTGTGGTTTGGCTTCCACCGGGTTACGACGCAGATACACTGAATCATTATCCCGTACTTTATATGCAAGACGGGCAAAATTTATTCGATCCGGAAACCTCCGCTTTTGGTATTGATTGGCAAGCCGACGAAACAACAGACAGCTTAATTCGTAATAACATAATTTCACCTATTATAATTGTTGGTGTTTATAATACTATAGATAGAAGTCAAGAATATACCCCGACTAAAAAGGGAATGGCGTATATGAAATTTATTGCAACTAAATTGAAACCCTTTATTGACAGCACATTCAGAACATTACCCGGCAGGGAATATACATCGGCGGGCGGCTCGTCATACGGTGGAACAATCTCTTTTATGCTTGCTTGGTATTATCCCGGAATTTTTTCTAAAGCCGCCTGCTTTTCGCCGGCCTTCAAAACCGGTAAGTTCGATTTGACTACTGTGGTAAAAAATTACCGGAAAGATGAAAAAGAAATTGAATTTTATTTTGATAACGGAGGCGCGGGACTTGATAAAAAGCTACAACCCGGAATAGATAAGATGATTAATGCATTAAAAGGGAAAGGATTTAAATTAAATAAAAATATTTTTTGGTTTAAAGATTCCACCGCCAAACACTTTGAAGCCGATTGGGCGAAAAGATTTTGGCGACCGCTTAAAATATTTTTCGATACTCAAAATTTAAATAAGAAAAAAAAGATTAAGCAAAGATATAAATTGAGTAAGAGGTTTAGAATTCAAAGTACATTTGCTAATACTTACGCCGGTATTAAAAATATAGCGAATATACCCTTTTTGCTCTCATTAAACTATAGGAACTCTTCGGTGGATTCATTGGATTTGGAAAATTTAATTACTCTCTCATTTACCAAAGAACCCGGATTCAACATTGGTTTTTATCCGGAACTTTTTTTGTTCGCATACTTTAAAATCGGTCCGGAAATTAGAATAAAGAAATATTTTTACACTGATTTTCATATCGGTCTGGGAATTTTTGCCACAAATATATCTAACAAATTTGGACTTGCCCCCGTTCCTTTTTGGGGAGCGGAAATAGGTTACATTCATAAATTTTTCCATAATTATTTATTTGAAATTGAAGCCGGAGTAAATAAATTACCTTGGAACTATTCAAAAGAGTTATATTATATTTCAATTGGATTTTCATTTTAATTTTTTTAATGTAAATATTGCTTATGAGAATACTAGTCGGTTCAAAAAACCCGGTTAAAATAAATGCTTCGAAAGAAGCATTTGAAAAATATTTTAATAATGTTGAAGTTATTGGGATAAATGTAGAATCCGGAGTGCCGGCTCAACCGGTTGAAGATCAAGTTTTACAAGGCGCCAAAATCAGAGCCGGAAATCTTTTCGGTTTGAATATGAAACGGAATTTAAATGCCGAATATTTTGTGGGAATTGAAGGCGGTATTGCCAAATTATCAAATCGATGGTTTTCCTTTGGCGGAATTTGTATTCTTAACGCGCAAAAGCAAGCGGGTTACGGCACTTCGCCGTTGTTCGAATTACCTGCCCCTATTATTAAACAATTGCTCGAAGGAAAGGAATTAGGCGATGTAATGGATGAACTTCAGAATAAGGAAAATACAAAACAGAAACACGGCGCAATTGGGTTTTTAACCGGCGGCGTTATGAATAGAAAGGAATTATATGTTTCGGGAATTATTACTGCTATGGTTCCTTTAATAAAACCGGACTTGTTTTTTAACGGTAATTAAATTATCCCGGGAAAACTTTATATTTGAATTCTTGAATATTATAATTAAAATTAATTCCGTATAAAATCCGGTATGTTAGTTGCATCAGTTATTTTGGATTAGAATTATTATTTTTTACTTTAATTGAATTATGAAAAATTTAAATTTTACTCCGTCTAAAACCAAACGGGAATTTCATAAAAATTATAAATTGCATGATATGGCTGAATTTTACGGTAAAAATCTACTGGTTCAATGGGGAATTGATTTTAAAGAATTCGGCGGTGATAAAAGATTTAATAGAGTTTGGGAAAAAGGCGAGGATAAACCCGATATCATAATTTCGTATAAAAATAAAAGCGCTTTGCTTGATTGGAAAGGTAAACATAAAAAAGGATGGATTGTTAATAAAAGAGCTATTAAGTCGTACGAAAAGTGGAGCGGGAAGTTAAAATTGCCCGTGCTAATTGCTTTCTTTGTTTTTGATGAAAATAAAAATATTATTGATAGAAGAGTTGCATTTTTAGGCAAACATAGTTATTCTTTGTCGGATAACAAACAATGGGATAAAAACGAAACCGTCGAATTTCAAAATGAACTTCCGCTGTTTTCGAAATCCGTAATATTAAAAGCAATATTTTAACCGGGTTTTCTATTGATGAACGAAGAACAAAAAAATAGAATCGAAGAAATTTTTAGAGTATCAAATTCATCAGAAGAAATTTTTGACGCGGTTATAGAAAGTATAAACGAAAAAATTAAAGACCTCGATCTTTATAAAATTTTGTTAGCTAACACGGTTCTTTCCGATGACGAAATTATTATGTACACGGAAAAGTTGTGTAAAGAGTTCAAAGAGTTTTGTAAAGAGTTGTATGTTTGGACTGCCGGTTTGTTTGAAAATAAATGCGAGGATTATTCGTGTATTGAAAATGCCGTAAATTATTATAAGAAAGCAATTCAAAAAGAACCGGAGGATTATTTAACGTATTTACGGTTGTTAAAACTTTATAATTATGAAATTAATTTGCCGATTAACTCCACAATAATAGAAGTTATTTCCGCCAATGCCGATAAGGTTAAATTAAGAAGCAAAATTTATTATGCTTTAGCCAATCATTATAAAAAATTAGGCGATTTGTATTACCAAAGAAAATATTTGAGATTAGCTGAAAAATATAGACTAACCGGAAATCAATAGTAAAACCCGATTGTAAAATAGAAAAATAACGGTCCCCACGAAATTATATTTTTCGGTAAAGTGTTCTTTATTATAAAACTTTTTCCTATCGAAAAATCTGCCGGTCCAATTGGAGTATCGAATGAAATTGAAGCGCCTAAGCCGTGACGTAAATCCTTAAATCTAATTTGTTCTTGTTCTGCCCAAATAGATCCGAGATTGTAATGGAATTTTAAGTATGCATCAAAGAATAATTTAACGGGAAGAAAATATCTGTATTCGAACGAAAGATCAAAGACTTGCCTGCCTCTGTATTCATAATCCCGGTACCCGAAAAAGTTATCTTGACCTCCCAAACTGAATTGCTCGCTTAACGGAAGTGTTTTGTCCGCAAATCCGAGCTCAAATCCTAATCTTATAGTATTTCTAAGATTAAACGAGAAGTAGTTTTTATAATTAAAATAAAATTTTGTAAAACCTACATCACCGCCCAATATTTTTTGTGCGGTTTCGTAATAAGTATTTAGTAAAATTCCTTTAGTCGGATACGGATAGTCGTTTTGCGAATCGAACGATAATTTAAATTTTAAACTTGCAATATCTAAATTGTACGGAGAAAATCCGGTATAATTGATTTTATTTTTTAATTTGTCCCTTTGAAATTTACCTTCTATTAAAATATTGCCTATTTTTTTTAGCTGTGCACCAACTCCTATTGTCGTACCGTAAAAGATTTGTCTGTATTCACCAATTTTTGATCTGGAAAATTCTCTGTCGCTGTCCGTTTTTTCGTTTTTGTATACATTTACATCGTTAAATGAATAATAGGCTTTAATTTTGTAAGTTAAATAAGTATTAAAAACTCTATGACTAAGATGCTCCAATGAAATCAGACGGTTTCTTAAACCTCCCGAAAATATTAAACCCAATTCCGATCCGGTTCCCCAAAGATTTTCATCGCGTAAATCGAATGATGCTTGTGTAAAATATTCATTATCGATTCTTAATCCCAATCTCAAAACCGTAGAAAGTTTTTCTTTAACTTTTATTGAAAGTTCATTCCGGTTATTAATGTTTATATCAATGGTCTTAAATAAATTTGTACTTGTAAGGTTTTTCAAACCTTCTGATATTTTACCGGTTTTTAAATAGTCTCCTTCGTTAAAAGGCAGTTCTCTAAGAATAACGTTAATGTTTGTTTTTGTATTTCCTTCTATTTTAATTTTATTAATTCTGCCTTCCGAAATTTTAATTTGCAATGTTTGAGCAGTAGAGTTAAAATTCACACTGTCTATTTTTGCAAGCGCAAAACCTTCTTTTCTGTATAAGCGTAATATCTTTATTAGAGCGGTTAATAATTTTTTGCTGTTATATGGCTTATGCAAAAGTGAATTAACTATTGATTGTACTTTACTTTTGTTTATTGATTGTATTCCGGTTATCACTGTATTTCTGACAATGGGATTTTCTTTATCATATATTTTTAATATGGATTTACCATTTTCGGAAAATACTTCGGAATAAAGGTTTTTATAATTACCGGATTCGAACTGTTTGTATAACCGGTAAATAATTTCTTTTTTCGAAACATTTTTTGTTGAAGAAAGAGAATTGTAAACAGCCTTCTCAATTTCCGTCGGGTTATTACTCAATGTTAAATCAGAATAAATCTTGTCGTCGGTCTTGATGTTGGAAAAATATCGTTTCCTTAATTCGGCTTTAATCTGCGGTATTAATTTTAAAGTGGTTTTGTATCCTATATTCACAAGCGAATCCAGACCGGTAAAATCTGTGTTTTTTTTGTTTCCGAGTTTCGGCTCTATTAGAATATCCGAATTTTTTATTTGTTGTTTCGATATTATTTGTATTGGAATGCTCACAACTTGATCGGCAATATTCCAAGGGTATTTTAAGTCGTTTTTATTTTTAAGCGGACTGGTTGTATTAACGGCGATTATACAGTTGCAGTTATTTTTTTTGGCAACATCAATGGGAATGTTTGCAACTAATCCGCCATCGACCAATAAAAGCGAATCATAACTAACGGGCGGCAGCAAAAAAGAAACGCTGGAACTGGCTCTCATTGCCAGGCTAAGCGAACCTTTGTCCAGCACATATTCTTCACCGTTTATCAGGTTAGTGCTAACAGCTTTAAAGTCGTATAATAATTCGCTAAAGTTTCGTTTTACATGCAAAGGCGCGTTAAGAGTTATAATATTTAAGAAGTTGGATACTTCTTGTCCCGTATTAATTGAAGTAGGAATGATAGGTTTGAACCCGTCTAATGTTAAAGTTAATATTGCGCGGTCTTCTGTGATTTTTTGCTCTAAAAATAAATCATTTCTATTGGTTTTTTGAAATGTAAAAAAATCATTCCAATTTGTTGCTCTCATTATAGAATCCAATTCGTTTACACAGTAGCCTGCCGAGTACAATCCTCCTATAATACTTCCCATACTTGTTCCAACAATTTCATCCGGTTCTATATTCGATTCGCTTAATGCTTTTAACACACCAATTTGACTAACGGCGCGTGCGCCGCCACCGCTAAGCACTAATCCCACTTTCGGTTTTGGTTTTGGCTTTTTTATTGTTAAACCGAACGGCAGGGATTTACTTACCAAATTCAGTTTCAGTGTGTCTATGTTTTGCGGATAAATAATTTGAGAAAGTGCAAAAGTTACGAATAGTATTTTGACCAGTTTAGTCATATAAATTTTTAGTAAAATTATTTTTAAAATTTACTAAGGATAAAAATAAAAAACCCAACCTATAATTAAGTTGGGTAATTTGTAAAGATATATATTTTTACACTATCTTCTTTTTTTAGATGATTTTCTTTGGGCGGCTTGCTGTTGTTCCGCCGCTTCCATCATTTTTTGCATAAATCCTTTTTTCTTTTTGGGATTTTTAACCGGCACTAATTCCGCGCCGTCTTTTTGATGATTAATGTAATATTGTTGTGCAACCGTAAGAATATTGAACATCAAATAATACAGATTCAATCCCGACGAAAATCCCATAAACATTAAAGTAAAAACTACCGGCATTACGTAAACCATTGCTTTTTGACTGGGATCCTTTATGCTCATTTTCTGTTGAATAAACATCATAATGCCAAGCAAAACTGCAAGTCCGGAAATTTGGTTGATACCGAATAACGGAAGTTTGAACGGTAATTTGTACAAAACATCGGGCGCCGCTAAGTTTTTTATCCAACCGACGAACGGCTCGTGTCTTAATTCAATAGTAACCCTGAAAAATGTAAACAATGCAAATAAAATAGGCATTTGCAGCAATGTGGGCAAACATCCACCCGCGGGATTAATTCCGTAAGTGGAATATAATTTCATAGTTTCTTTTTGTACTTTTTGATTATCGTCTTTATACTTTTCTTTAATCTCTTTTATTTTAGGTTGTAATAATTGCATCTTACGCATCGATCTGTAACTTTGACGCGTTAACGGATATAAAACAAGTTTAATAATAATTGAGAATACAATAATTACTAAACCGTAATTCGGAATAAAGAGATGTAAAAATTTAAATAAAGGTAAAAGAATATATTCCGATATTGGGCGGGTAATAAATTTTAATCCGAAGAAGCTTCCGAAATCGAAAAGCGCTTTAAAATTTCTGTCGTGTGCTTTTAAAATGTCATAATCTATAGGTCCTAAATAAAGCTCGAAAGAATCGTGTTGGTTATTTAAATCTTGAAACGGAACTTTTAAACTGGCGGTATAATATTCTCGGTCGCCCCATTTAGTAAGTATATGTTCGCCTTTAAAATTAGCGCCGCCGTCGCTGCTTGGCTTGTCGGGCGATAAAATTACCGCAAAGTAATGATTTCTGATTCCAACCCAGTCAACTTTACCGTTAATGCTTTTTTCAACTTTATCTCCCGGTGATGAAGCGTCCACAATAACTTGCTCGCCGCCGGAATATGCGCTGGCGTTAGCGTAAGTTGCTTCTTGATGAGAATCTTCTTCTAAAAAGTTAATCCCGTGTTCCCATTCAACGTCGTATCTGTAACTACTAATTATGTTTTCCATGTTTTTAAGAGCAATAGTAGTTTTAATTGCATAGTCGTTACTTTTAAATTTGAAGCTTTTTATAATTGTATTTCCGGCGGCATTCTTAAAGGTATAAACAAATTCAAGTGAATCATTACCGGTTATGGTGTAATGGTAATTATTTAAATTACTCTCAAAATCAAGAGCTTTGGTATTAATTAAATGACCGTTTTTGGTTACAAAAATCAGATTAAAATCACCGCCGTCTTTATCGTTTATTAATTGAACATGCCTTTCATAAAAATTAGCCGTATCAGGCAAAAGATCATAATACCATGTTTCGTATTTTTTCAAATAACATTTTCTTATTCTACCGCCGCGGCTGGTCATTTCGTAAAGAGCAAGATCTGTTTCTATTGTAATTATCTTTTCTTTTTTCTTTTCGGGTTGAAGTTCGTTTACGAAAGCGGAAGTATCTTTAACAATATTAGAAGGCTTTTGTACTGCTTCTTTTTTTTGCGGTTTAACTTTTTCTACGGGTTTCTTTTCAACCAAAGTCGAATCGGTTGCTTTTTTTTGCAGTTCAGGTTTTTGTTCCGGCGCATTCATATAAAGCCAAACCACCAAAATCAAACCAATTAGCACAAAGGCAATAGTTGTTTGTTTATCCATTAATAAATTCCAAAATTAAAATTCATGATTGTAAGGTTACAAATATGTTTTACCGGTTTATTCAACTGGGTCGTAACCGCCTTTGTTGAAAGGATTGCATCTTAAAACTCTCCATGCCGATTTAACTCCGCCTTTAATTACGCCGTATTTTGTAATTGACTGAACAGCGTATTCGGAACAAGTAGGATAAAAACGGCAAGAGGGCGGAAACATTGGCGAAATGGCTTTTTGATAAAACTTAATAAGTAAAACAAATATTTTACGCATTTTTAATTTCTCTTGTAATTTTATTCAATAAATCTTTAACCTCAGGCTCAATATCTTTCAGATATAATTTTCTGTTCGCTTTACGGTTAATTCTGTTTCCGGCAAAAACTATATAAACACATTTTTTATACAAGTTACTTTCGGAAACGATAACTTTTTTATTAAGTCTGAAGGATTCCCGGAGAAGTCTTTTAACCCGGTTTCTCCAAACCGCATTCCCGCTTTTTTTATGAACAGCAAAAGCTACTTGAACCAGAGGATTGATTTTGCATTCTTCAACATAAAATGTAGCTTTTAATGCCCGGTTTTGAGAGAATAGGGTTCTACCTTCGGAATATACTTGTTCAAATCGTTTCTTACTTTTGATTCTTTCTTTTTTTGAAAGACCAAATTCCTTCAAAACTAAAATTCATTACTGACGGTTAATTTTTTTCTGCCTTTGGCTCTTCTGCGGGCTAAAACTTTTCTGCCGTTTTTAGTCGACATTCTTTCTCTAAAACCGTGCTTGTTTTTTCGCTTCCTGTTGCTCGGTTGATACGTCCTTTTCATTTATAATTCCTAAATATTTTTCAAAAAGATTATAAATTTAAAGATTTTCTGGTTTATAAACAATTTTTAGATAACCCTAATTTTTACTTAGCAAATCCCACTTTAATTTACTTAAAACAAAAAATTTATCAAAATAAGACTTTGCTTAAAGTTGCAGTTTCATTTTAAAACACTTTATAAAATACAAGTTTTGAAAATACTAATGCACAGTGTAATTACTGAAAGTGATTGCAACTGGGTTTTTGAAAAAATTAGGATAAATTACTCCGGAAAGTTCCGTTTTAGATGAAAATTAACAATTTAGCGGATTGTTTGGTCGTTTTATTTTTAGATTTCTTCCGGATAAGATGTTCCGAAAGTTTTTCTTAGTGTTGTGGTACGTGATTTGTTTTGCAATTAGTAATTAATAAGTAAAGGTGGTAAAATGAAATATTTAAAAGTTTTGTTGATGTTTTTGTTGCTTGGTTCTTACGTTTATTCTCAAAATTATTTGACGCACAACACCGGAACAATAAAAGCTTCTGTTTTTGACGATGGAAATATAGGACACATAAACGACACTGGCAGCGGCGGCGATGGTATAGTTTATAATAATTTGTCCGATGCTATCTTTTCAGCCGGTTTTATTTTCGGTTCTGCCGGTAGAGGAGAGGTAAATGGTAAAATGGGAAGCTTCAGGATTAATTCGGATTTGGTTAATACCGTTCCGATAAGCGGATTTAACTCGGATTCCGAATTTAATCAGATAGCCACAACCGGATTTGACGATAGCGGAGCGCCTAATCCTTACGGTGTTAATATTAAATTAACATCGTCTTCAGCTAACGGCGATACTATTTTATTTTTGAAATACGAAGTATCCGGTTCGGATTCCGTAATTAATAATTTGTACTTGGGAATGTTTGCCGATTGGGATATTGGCGGAAGCGATTATTCATCGAACTTGGGCGGTTACGATCCGACGAGAAATTTAGCATACGAATACGGTTCACCCGGTAAAAGCGATGAAAATTATTACGGCATTGTTGCTTTGGATGGAATGTCGGGCGCCAAAGTTACTACGGATAATTCAACTTCTAATATTAGATCGCTTGCATATAACAGAATTTCCTCGTTTCAGAACGGTTCCATTACAACTCCCGGCGATTATAGAATGTGGATCGGTTCCGGTCCGTTTACCTTAAATATCGGTGGAAAGGTTATTGCAAATTTTGCCATAATTGCAGCAAAAAATTTAGCTGGATTACAGCACTGCGCGGATGTAGCAATTTCAAAATATAATTCGTCTTTGCCGGTTGAATTGACAAGCTTTGCCGCAAAGTTTGTGCAAAATAAAGTCGAACTGAAATGGCATACGGCTACCGAAGTAAATAATTATGGTTTTGAAATCGAGAGAACTTTGTACAAAAAAGCCGGAACTCCGCCTGCAGCAAGCGATTGGGAGAAAATCGGCTTTGTGAACGGTCATGGCAATAGTAATTCAATTAAAGAATATCATTTTACCGATGCAACAATAGAAAAAAGCGGAAAATATTTTTACAGACTGAAACAAATAGATATTAACGGCTCATTTGAATATTCGTCGACAATTGAAGTAACTGTAAAAGCGCCGGATTCATTCCAATTGGTCCAAAATTACCCCAACCCGTTTAATCCTACAACTGTTATAACTTTCAAATTGGCAAATCCGTCTTTTGTTAAGTTGGATATTTATGATCCGTTGGGTAATCTTATAACAACTTTGGAAAACAGTCAATTGGTTGCCGGTGTTTATCATAAAACTTTTGACGGAAGTAATTTAAGCAGCGGAACATATTTTTATGTTTTGCGAACAAATACTAAAACTATAGTTAGAAAAATGATTTTAATGAAATAAGATTGAAATTTGTTTAATTAAATTTTCGGCTAATTATATACGAACTTTTTTGCTGTTATTAAATGCCAAGGTAAAATTAAAATCATATTATTATAAAGTGATTTTATGCAGTGATTTACCTTTTTGCCCTTAATTGATTTTTACGGTAAAAATACAAATCATTTCTTCAATTACTATTAATGTAACCAAACGGTAAAAACAAATTTTTAGCGGAATGTGTTCCGTTTGCCTATTGCTTTCCCCAACATTTGCTTGCGAATGGAATAATTAAATTAAAGCTTTAATAATTTTATTTTTGCTTAACCGGTAAATGAACCGGAT
>JALSTI010000264.1 GCA_026983795.1 Melioribacteraceae bacterium | reverse complement strand
TACGTTTTTTTTTTACCGATTTTCATTAACTTTATTGTTCAAATATGAATGTTAACAAAAAAATACCGCGCCGGAAATTTTTAAAATCAATTGCGGCTTTGCTGCTTATTCCTTCTATAGCCGTTTGGATTGAATCAATAAAAACACAATTGAAAATAAGTTCAAAATCTAAAAAGATTGTTCTGCCTTCAGGATTGGATGACGGAATTACATTTTACAATAATTTAATTGTTGAAAAAACCGGAGAGGATATTAAAATTTATTCTTCCACATGCACTCATCTCGGTTGTAAAATTAATCAAGAAAAGAATAATAAATTCGTCTGCCCCTGTCACGGTTCCCAGTTTGCATTAAATGGCGAGGTTATAAAAGGTCCCGCAACAAAAAACTTAACTCAGTTCAGTTACAGCAAAGACAAAAAAACAGGAAAGATTATTGTTTATGCCGGATAAACCAAATAATAATTCAACAAATAAAATTTATACTAAATTATTCGGGTCTACATTCGGACATATAGCTTTCGCTTCTTTTTTTATTGCCGTAATTACCGGAATATTCCTGGCAATTCCTTTTGATGTCAAAAATCCTTTCAATTCCATTTCTGAAATGTTAATTGCTAATCCGGCAGCTGAGTTTATAAGGTCGTTACATTATTGGAGCGCTCAATTTTTTTTAGTTTTTATTGTTTTACACATTTGGGATCATTTAAGAAAGTCGACCGAAAAGAAAGTAAAAAGGGGTATTTGGCTGCGGCTTACAATTTCACTTTTAGCCGTATTTTTTGTAATGATAAGCGGGTTTATATTAAAAGGAGATGCGGATAGTATTCAAGCCAAACGTATTCTCTCAACTCTCCTATTCGAGATACCGCTTATAGGTAAATACATTTCGTACTCCTTACTCGGAAGTGAAGCCAGTTATCAGCTTCTTTATGTAAATCACATTGCAACTGCTACAATATTTTTATGGCTCATAATTATTGAGCATGTGAAATTAGTATGGCCAAACTTAAAAACAACTCTATATTTTTTAACATTCATTTTAATTGCTTCTTTCTTTTTCCCGGCAGAATTGCATAACAATTTAGATCCGGTAATGAAGGGACCTTGGTACTTCTTGGGTTTGCAGGAGTTGTTCCATTATTTCAGCTATCCTTCAATTGTAATTATATTTTTCACACTTTTATTTCTTTTAATTTGGCAATTACCAAAATTATCTGATACCACAGCTAAATATTCGAAGCAATTTTTATATTTTGTGAGCACGGTTTATATGGTTTTAATCATAATCGGATATTTCTTCAGAGGAGAAAATTGGAAGTTATCGTTTCCGTGGAATAATAAATATTTCACAACATTCACTCAACCGGTATTATCAAAATATCAAAATTACTTTACGGATTTTGATTCCGGAAAAGAAATTAAAACAATTTTAGATCAAAAAGAAGGATGTGTTTATTGTCATTCGGTTTCAAAGGGATTTACCGCTTCACACTCGCCCGAAGCCATAGGATGCACATCTTGCCATTTGGGCAATCCTTTTACAATTGACAAAGATCTTGCGCATTACGATATGGTTTTAATTCCCGGGAATCTCAGCAAT
>JALSTI010000263.1 GCA_026983795.1 Melioribacteraceae bacterium | reverse complement strand
ATTGGGACTGAAAAATTTAAAGAAAAAAATATTTAAAGAAATTCATGATAAATTCGGCGGAAAAATAAGACTGTTTATAGTTGGCGGTGCTCCGCCCGATGCCGAAGTAGCGAAAGGTTTACAAGGCTTTGGTTTCGGCTTTTTACAAGGATACGGGTTAACGGAAACTTCGCCGATACTGGCATTAAACCAAATTGATAATTTTAAAAACGATGCCGCCGGTTTGCCTTTGCCCGGTGTGGAATTGAAAATTGTAAATCCCGACGAAAACGGCATCGGCGAGATTTATGCCAAAGGCGGTAACGTAATGTTGGGTTATTACAAAAACGAAGAGTTAACCAAGGAAGCTTTTGACGGTGATTGGTTCAAAACCGGTGACTTGGGATATATTGATAATGATGGATTTCTGCATATCAGCGGAAGAAAGAAAAACGTAATAATTTCTAAAAACGGTAAGAATGTATTTCCGGAAGAGATAGAGGATCTATTAAACAAAAGCCCTTATATTTTGGAATCGTTGGTCTACGGTGAAAAAGACGATAAGCAAACTGAAGTGATTGCAGCGCAAATTGTAGTCGATTCGGAAAGCTTTATAATGTATTCGCAAAATAATAATGTACAAATTGACGATAAATTAATTAACGATATAATTGCAAAGGAAATTGAAAAAATAAATAAGGAATTAACCTCTTATAAAAGAATAATCAGATTTTATATTAGAGAGAACGAGTTTGAAAAAACTACAACTAAGAAAATAAAGCGTTATTTGGTTAATAAAGAACCGGATTATTCCTGATAAAAACTAAATCTTATGCTATAATATTATAGTGGTTTATGATTATAGTTTGATATTCCGTTGTATTTTCAGTTTTTGTAATTAAATCCGCTAAATTCATTGGTTAGTTATTCCATTTCAAGGCAAATTCTCTGCGGAATATAAAAAGCCTTAGATTATTAATCTAAGGCTAATGATTTTAGGGTAACAAATCTAAAGGAAATCATCTACAATTTAATACCCTGAGAGCAAAATTACAATGCAAAATTAAAAAAAATTGTTAGCTGCGTCACAATGGTGAAAAATATATTAAAGTATTCAATAAACTACCGATAATAAAACCAAAATTTTAATTAAACCGGAAAAACAATGAAATTTTATTATGAACCTGAAGCCTCTACATTTATGCTCCTTTCCGAAGTTGAGAAAAAACTCACTTTCAATAAAAATATATCATCCGAAGGGAAAAAACATTTCAATAGAAAATTTATTCAAGTAGTGGAAACAAGAATTTTGGATTTTTATCAGGAAATTCTTTTGCAAGATTATTTGTTGGAAATGATGTTGGTTGAGGAACAAAAAGCTGGTCGTACAAAAGAGTTGTATAACTAATTATTTTGTTTTTCCATAGATTGCTTTCTTTTGATAATTGATAATACCCAAATCAGTAACACAAGCGTTAATCCTGCATAAGAAGCTCCGTCCCTAAAAATAACCGAATGAATATGAAACCGGGAAACTTTAATTGTATTGTTATCTGCAAATTTTCCTTTAATTGAAACGGTAGCTTGAGAAGGCAAACCTTTACCGGTTAATTTAATATTTTCATTTGCAAATGTGTGTAAGTATAAAGTCCCGTCTTTTGAAAAAATCTTTCGTCTGTCAAATTCAATATATTTTCCGCTTCTGTTATTATAATTGCGCAATGTTTTCACATAGTGATCATTTGCATTTAGAGGTCCTTGCATCATTGTAAAAGGTAATATAAAATATGAAAGTAAAACCAATAAATAAACTGAGTGGTACTTTACCGAACGGATTTCTAAATCCGGAGCTTTCGCAATCGCTTTTTCCCAATAAACAATAACATAACTTAAACTGAATAATGTGATTAGATATGTAGCCCAGCTTTCCGGCCAGAAAAACCCGAACTCCAATAACTTCCAACTGAATGGAGCAAACAACAAAACTCCGTTTGCCCATTTTATTTGGCATGCGTCCAGAAGTAAATGCAAAAAAGACCCAATTGACAAAATGATAAAGGCTCTAAGTTGATTTTTGGAAAAACTGGAAAACCAAAAACTTAAAATAATACTAAACAACAATGAAGCTTGAATAATTGCGTAAAGTCTTAAATCATATCCGTTCACCGAAGGATAAATAACCTTTATTACTCTTTGTAATATCCATGCAATATCGGGAATAATAGCGCCAAGGTAAACCCATTTCAAATCGGCAGATTTAATAACCGGTTTTGTGGCAAGTCCGTTAACTCCTAAATGTGCAAGTGCATTCGGCATAAAAATTGACCAGAGTTACAAGAATGTTTCTGCTTCATGTTTAGTTTTATAAAAAAACATATCAAAAAATATAACATAATGTGATGTAAGTTTAAAAATTATTTTATATGTTGCAACTTAAAGGGAGAAAAACTTTACCGGAAAAATTTTGATTCCCTAATTTGTGCATATCAAAGCGTTGTGAAGTTTGTAGAAAATATTTTCAATAATTTTTTGGAATTTATTTATGAAAGTAGTTTTGTTTTGCGGTGGATTGGGGATGAGGTTAAAAGAGTATTCCGAAAGCCTGCCCAAACCGATGATTCCCATAGGCAACAAACCGATACTTTGGTACATTATGAAATATTATGCGCATTTCGGACACAAAGATTTTATTTTATGTTTAGGTTATAAAGCGGATGTAATTAAAACTTATTTCCTCAATTATCAAGAATATATTACTAACGATTTTGTCTACTCGAACGGTGGGAAAAATTTAAAGTTGCTTAATTCCGATATAAGCGATTGGAAAATTACATTTGTCGATACCGGTCTGCATTCCAATATAGGACAGAGACTAAAAGCTGTAGAAAAATATTTAAACGGAGAAAAGATGTTCCTTGCCAATTACAGCGACGGTCTTTCCGATTTACCGTTAAACAAGATGATCGATCAATTTAAAAAAAGTAAAAACGTTGCTAATTTTTTATGTATTAAACCGACTTACAGTTTCCATGTTGTTAAAGTTGCAAAAAATAATTCGGTTAAAGGAATTAAACATATTGAGCAATCCGGAATCAGAATAAACGGCGGTTTTTTTATTTTCAGAAATGAAATTTTTAATTACTTGAACGAAGGGGAAGAACTGATTAATGAACCGTTTGATAGATTAATTGAAGAAAATAAATTGGGATGTTATAAGTATGACGGGTTCTGGAGATGTATGGATACATTTAAAGACAAGCAGCTTTTGGATGATATGTATGCAAAAGGTGAACAGCCGTGGGAAGTTTGGAATAGTTAATAATAAATTATTTTGTTTATGCTACATGTAAATTTCAGCCATATAAAATCGGGATTAAAGATTCTCTGCCTTGGCGCACACGCAGATGATATTGAAATAGGTTGCGGCGGAACTATACTAAAGTTGATTAATTCGTATTCAAATTTGGAATTCAGATGGGTGGTTTTCAGTTCTGACCAAATCAGAAAAAAAGAAGCTTTGCAAAGTGCCAATCAATTTTTAAGTAAAGCTGAAAAATATGCTGTAGATATTTTATCTTTTGAAGACGGCTTCTTTCCTTACAACGGCGGAGAAATTAAAAATTATTTCGAAAAACTAAAATTGAGCTTTTCCCCGGATTTGATCTTTACGCATTACAAAACTGATTATCATCAAGACCACCGGTTAATTTCCGAACTAACGTGGAACACATTCCGCAATCATTTAATACTAGAGTATGAAGTATTAAAATACGACGGGGATTTGGGTCGGCCTAATTTTTTTGTTCACTTATCTAAAGAAAATGCCGTGAATAAAATTAATCTTATCACCAAAAATTTTATCTCTCAAAAAAATAAAACTTGGTTCGATGAAGAAACTTTCAAATCAATCTTAAGAATAAGGGGAGTTGAATCGAATGCACCGGAAAAATATGCCGAAGCATTCTATGTTAGAAAACTAATTTTCTAAAGAAAGGAAATTAATTATGGAATATCCGCACTGCCGTTCATGTGGTAGTGATAATATTGAGCAAATATTCTCATTTGGTGAAATTCCTTTAGCAGATATATTATTGAAAAAATCCCAACTTGAATCTTATCATGAAAAATATCCTCTCAATCTTGTTTATTGCAACGATTGTTGCTTGTTGCAGCTGAAAGAAGAAGTTGATCCGCAAATCCTTTATGTGGAAGATTATCCTTATTATTCTTCGGTGTCAAAAACTTTGATTAATCATTTTTACCGGAGTGCTCAACAAATAATTAAAAGCAGAAAACTGGATGAAGATAGTTTTGTAATTGAAATTGCAAGCAATGACGGATATATGCTTAAATACTTTGCGGAAAAGAAGATTAAAGTATTGGGCATCGATCCGGCTAAAGGTCCGGCCAAAGCCGCTATCGACAGCGGAATTCCCACATTATGCGATTTTTTTGATACGAAAGTTACAAACGGTTTACTAAGTCAAGGTAAATTGGCAGATGTAATTTTAGGGAATAACGTTTTAAACTTAATATCGAACCTGAACGAGTTTGCCGGAAATTTGAAAAGGTTATTAAAACCGGATGGTGTTGCTATTCTGGAAGTTCCGTATTCAATTAATTTAATTGAAAAGAATGAATTCGATATGATTTTCCATCAGAATCTATCTTATTTTTCCGTAATTGCGTTAAATAATTTATTTAGCAGGCATTCACTTTACATTAATAAAATCGAAGAAA
This sequence comes from Melioribacteraceae bacterium, assembly GCA_026983795.1. Classification (GTDB taxonomy): domain Bacteria; phylum Bacteroidota; class Ignavibacteria; order Ignavibacteriales; family Melioribacteraceae; genus BMS3ABIN04. The sequence goes on along the minus strand of JALSTI010000263.1, from coordinate 2,909 downwards.
TTCCAACATTCGGCGGATCCGTCAGGCTATTCATAGAACATAATAAAAACTTTGATGATTCTATTATTAAAATTACAAATTTAGAATATTCGAAAAGTATCAACAAAAAAGAATATTACGAAAACTTTCCTGAAAGTGTAAATGAAATAAAAAAACAATTACTTAATTTACTGAAAAATCTAAAATCCAAAAACAAAAGAATAGTTGTTTATGGCGCTTCGGGCGGAATGGCTACAACATTATTAAACTTTGTCGGTATCGGAAAGGAATTGGTCGATTATGCAGTTGATTCCAATCCTTATAAACAATCCTTTTTTTTACCGGGAAATTTTTTGGAAATTTTTCCGCCTGGCAAACTTTTGGAAGATTTTCCCGATTATGTTTTACTTTTAGCTTGGAATTATGCCGACGAAATTCTAAAGCAGGAATCTGAATACAGGAAAAAAGGCGGAAAATTTATTATTCCGTTGCCGGAAATTAAAATAGTATAAAAAATTAAATATTAAAGGAAGTTCATGAATAAATGTAGATTCTGCGGTTCAACCTTGAAACATACTTTTATAGATTTGGGAATGTCTCCTTTGTGCGAAAGTTATTTAACTGAAGATGAATTAAATAAAATGGAGCCGTTCTATCCTTTGCATTTGTATGTATGCCAAAATTGTTTCCTCGTTCAAATTCAAGAATATGTTAATCCGGAAAACATATTTTCGGAGTACGCATATTTCTCTTCTTATTCACAAAGTTGGTTGGAACATGCTAAAAAATATTGCGAAAAGATGATTGAAAAATTTACGTTTAACGAAAACTCGTTTGTGGTTGAATTAGCAAGCAACGACGGTTATTTGCTCCAATATTTCGTGGAAAAGAAAATACCGGTTTTGGGCATTGAGCCTGCCGCTAATGTTGCAAAAGTTGCACAAGAAAAAAAGATAAATACTTTGGTCGATTTTTTTACGGAAGAATTGGCTAAGGATATTACGGAAAAATATAGAAAAGCAGATTTAATTATCGGTAATAATGTATTGGCGCAAGTACCGGATTTGAACGATTTTATAAGAGGAGTGAAAGTTTTATTGGCTCCCGGCGGAATAACTACTTTTGAATTTCCACATTTGATACAACTTGTAAAACAGCGTCAGTTTGATACAATTTATCACGAACATTTCTCTTATTTTTCATTTTTTACCATAGATAAAATCTTTCAATATCATGGTTTGAAAATTTTTGATGTAGAAGAATTGCCTACGCACGGAGGATCGCTTAGAATTTACGGCTGCCATATTGAAGATTCTGCAAAATACGTTTCGGAGACCGTAAGATTGTTAAAAAATAAGGAAATGGAAGAAGGCATCACAGATATGGAATATTATTCCGGTTTTCAAGAACAAATTTTCGGATTAAAGCGTGAAATTTTGGATTTTTTTATTAAAGCAAAGAACAAAAATAAAAAAATATGCGGTTACGGAGCTCCGGGTAAAGGTAACACATTATTGAATTTTTGCGGTATTCGGACTGATTTTATTGATTTTACTGTCGATAAAAATCCTTATAAACAAAACAAATTTCTTCCAGGTACTCACATTCCAGTTTATCATCCCGGTAAAATTTCCGAACAAAAACCCGATTACATATTTATTCTGCCTTGGAACTTAAAAAATGAAATTATTAATCAACTTGATTATACTAGAAAATGGGGAGCAAAATTTGTTATTCCGATTCCGAATATCGAAGTAATTTGAGATTTGCTCTACTTAATAGGTTGGTATTAAAATTGTTATTCTAAACCTGGGTTATAATATCTCGATTATATTTTTATGTTGTGTAAATAGTTGCTAATTATATGTCGTTGTTATCATCGTAATGGTAAAAAATATTTAATTAATTGATTTTTCTATTTTTAAATTTGAGGGAAAATTAAATGAAAATTTTAATTACCGGAAATTTGGGGTATGTCGGTCCGGTTGTTGTAAAACATTTAAGACAAGTCTTACCCGGTTCTACATTACTCGGTTTGGACACGGGTTTTTTTGAAGACTGTCTATCGGTTAGAAATTGTTCGGCTGAACATTTTCCGCATTATCAATACTACGGCGACGTAAGAAATATTAACTTGGATTTTCTTGAAGGAATTGATGCGATTATTCACCTTGCAGCAATATCGAACGACCCGATGGGAAACAAATTCCGCGAAAGCACAATGAATATAAACTATGACGGAACAGTAAATTTAGCCCGCTTGGCAAAAAAAGCTAAAGTGAAATCGTTTGTTTTTGCTTCCAGCTGCAGTATGTACGGGAATGCAACTTTAAATGCCAAAATCGAATCGGACGAATTAAATCCGCTTACCGTTTATGCCAAATCGAAAGTTTTATCGGAGAAAAAATTAGAAAGTTTAGCCGGCTCTAATTTTACGGTAACGGCTTTAAGATTTTCAACGGCAGCCGGTTGGAGCTGCAGATTGCGTTTGGATTTGGTGCTAAACGATTTTGTGTCTTCAGCAATGCTGAATAAAGAAATTGTAATTTTAAGTAACGGAGAACCATGGCGCCCAATTATTGATGTGAAAGATATGGCAAGAGCGATTGAATGGGGTGTAAAAAGGACGCCTAATTTAGGCGGGAATTTTTTAGCCGTGAACGTAGGTTCGAACGATGCAAATTATAAAATTAAGGATTTAGCCGGATTGGTTGCCGATGTTATACCGGATGTTAAAATAAGTATTAATCCTAATGCTTCCCACGATAACAGATCGTACAAAGTAAATTTTGATTTGTTTAATAAACTTGCCCCGCAGCATAAACCGCAAGTTAAGTTAATCGATACCATAAAAGAATTACAGGAAGGAATTGTGCAAATGCGGTTTTCTTCCAAAAATATTTACAGTACAAAATATATAAGATTAAATA
>JALSTI010000262.1 GCA_026983795.1 Melioribacteraceae bacterium | reverse complement strand
AATTCGTTTCCGTAGGCAATAGAAAAAGCGACTTCTCCCGCACCGAAGCTACCGAGCTTTTCGCCGAATTCATTTGCTTGAGTAAATGTTCCGTAATGTATGTACTGAAGACTTGCGGCAAATCTGCCGATCCCTTCAAAATTTTGCGAATAAGTTAAACTTGCCGAGTTAATATCCAACAAATGTTTTAAAAAAGAGAAAGAAGCGGGACGTTTTTCCAAAAGGTTAATTCCAGCCGGATTGTAAAACACAACGTTCGGATCGTCGTTTGTTGCTACAAAACTGCCTGCTAATGCAGCAGCTCTGGGACTTTGATCCAACCTTAAAAATTCAAATGTGTTTTGAGCGTATAAATTACCTAAAAACAGAACCGAAAAAATAATTAATGTTAATGTTCGCATAGCTCTCTCATTTTTCAATAACGATATTAAAAATAATAATAATTAATGGCAAGGTAAATTAGAGTTCGTGCTTTGTCGTTTTTACTCAAAAGGAACAAAATGGAACATTGCGAAGTTAAATGCAAATTAATACTCATTGCCAAAAGTGTTTTATTACTTGATAAAACTTTGAAAAAATTTAATTTTTTAGACTTGCTTGATATATATTGACTGACTAACTTTAAATTACGTTTACAATAAAACTCACAGTTTTTCTATTGAAATATAGTTACAACAAATATTCGGTTATATTAGTTATTTTTTTAGCTGCATTTAATTCCAGTTCCATGTCTGCTCAACCGGAAACAAATTTTAACGCTATTGCCAAATTAATTGATGCCTCGGTTAATCAAATATTACAAAAGGATATTCTGCCGGGTAAAATTAACCTTGAATTTAATTCTTCCGGCGAGTATTCGGTTTTTAAAAATATTATGGTTTTAAGTCTGCTAAAAAGAAACAAAAAAGTTGAAATGAACAATAAAGAATTAAATACGCTTGGTTACAGCATACAAAATGCAAAAGTAAGCTATAACGATATTCAAAAAAACGGGATTTTCGGAGGTTATTCGGTTAGCAGATCTGTTGCGCTTAATGGGAATTATTTTATAACGGTTAACGGAGAAATAAAAGATACCGGAAAAATAGAATTGGTTAAAACCGATACTGTTGATTACGACGAATTGAAAAATTTGGAAAATGCCGCATACCCGTTTACACATGCAAAAATTCCTTCAATACCATTTTTTTCAAGCATTTGGGAACCTATAATTGCTTTAGGCACAGTTGCGGTTACAATTTTCTTGTTTTTTACGGTGCGTTCTAATTGAATTTTGGTATTTGAATGGAGTTGAAAATTAATTAGCTTTACATCCTAAAAATTAAACTTAGAATAAAATGATCAAAAAAATATTTATAATACTTATTCTTGCGCTTTTATGGAGTTGTTCCTCTACTGTTGATACAAGCAATATGACGGCAGATGAACATTTAAAATATGCGATGTCTTTATATAACGATGAGGATTATCAAAAAGCCGTAAAAGAATTTCAAGCCATTATACTGCAATTTGCCGGCAGCGCCGTTAATGACGATGCGCAATTTTATTTGGCAATGAGCTATTTTAAGCAAGAGCAATATTTACTTGCTGCATACGAATTCAGTAAACTGATTCGCGATATTCCCGCCAGTCCTTTTGTCCCCGAAGCTCAATTTATGTTGGCGGATTCATATTACGAACTTTCCCCTCCGTATCCGTTGGAACAAACCTATACGAAAAAAGCGATTCAAGAGTTTCAGGCTTTTATAGATTTTTTTCCGGTGGATAAAAGGGTGGAAGAAGCGGAACGAAAAATTGACGAACTGAATAATAAACTTGCCCAAAAAGAATACCATAGCGCTCTGATTTATGAAAGAATGGGATATTACAATGCCGCTATAAAGTATTACGGACTTGTTGTAGATACTTATCACGATACAAAATTTGCTCCGATGGCGCTTTACAGAAAAATAGAATTACTGGTACAAAAAAACAGAAAATCGGAAGCTTTAAGGGATATTTCATTTTTCCTCTCTAAATATCCCGATAGCGATAAAATTAACGATATTAAAAAACTACAAACCGAATTGGTTGCGTCTTTATAATGAATACAAATAAAGTGAAAAGCGTAAGTCAATCAATTGTAACTATGACCGAATTGGTTTTGCCGCATCATGCAAATCAACTCGGTAATTTACTCGGCGGGCAGTTGATGCATTGGATTGATATATGCGCGGCACTTTCGGCAGGGAAACATTCGCAAAGGGTTTGTGTTACGGCATCGGTCGATAAAATTGATTTTCACCATCCGATAAAAGTGGGGGACGTAGTTACTCTTGTTGCTTCCGTTAACAGGGCTTTTAAAACTTCTATGGAAGTGGGTGTAAAAGTTTATAAAGAAAACTTTGTTTTGGGAAAATCAATTCATACAAATTCCGCTTATCTTACGTTTGTAAGCGTAGACGAAAACGGGAAGCCTGTTAAAACATTCGAAGCCGTACCCGAATCGGAAGATGAATTAAGAAGATATAAAGAAGCTTTAATTAGAAGGCAGAACAGACTTGAATCTCGCCAGAAAAAAAATTAGTCTTTTTTTTCTAATTCTTTTCTATAGCGTAAAATTTTTTGCTCAAGTTCCTGTAAACGGATTTTGCCAAGAAAAAGAATTACGGATTCCTCCGGGATTTACAAAATTTAATTATTTTAATATTAACGAAGATTCGCTTAAAGATATTTTTTTGTACGGTAATGATCAAAAGGAGTTTGCCGTTTTATATGGAAACTCCGATTCTACTTTCGCCGCTCCCGTAAAAAAGTTTTTTTTCTATCCCGTAACCGATTTCCATTTTTTTAACTCAATACCCAAACTGGGAAAATATTACATTTTTATTTCCAACGGTAAAAGAGTTGCGGGTTTGTCTTCTTTTAGTAAAGATGGAACCATGTTGTTGATTAACCAAATTACATTCGATTCTTATCCCGGTAAATTAATAATTGCGGATTTCGATAAGGACGGTAAAAACGATGCGCTGGTTTTAGGAAGTAATTTTAACGGACTTTCGCTTCTAATTCAAAATAAATTTAAACTTAATAAAATCGAATTGTTAAAAAATAGAATATTTTCCGACGCCGTTATCTATGACGTTGATTTTGACGATTATCAAGATTTGCTGGCTATTGATTTGGTTTCTAACTCAATAGTTGTTTTAATCAACAATGAAATGGGCGGATTTAAACAAGCGCGGGAAATTTATTTCGAAGAGAATATTAAAAAATTAAAAACTATCAATTTTAACAATGATATTTTTGACGATGTTGCTTTCGTTAATGATAATAATTTGGAAGTTATGTTCGGAGATTCCGTCTCATCGTTTCAAAATAAAAAAGTATATGAGCTGAATAATAATTTGAATGACTTTGCGTTGTATGATTTTAACGGCGATAATAAAATAGATATTGCTTATACCAATCAAAAAAAAAATCAGCTGTTTATAGATTTTCCAACTCCGGCAAATAGGGAATCAAAATATTTACTGAAGCGCGGCGGAATTTATTCTGGAATTAAAGCTAATGCCGCAGGCAAAAATAAACTGTCGGTTATTAGTTCTAAAGGCAGTTTGTTTTTCTTTGAAAAAATACTTCCTGCCGATTCGGTTAAGTTAAGTTTCGGTGATTCGGTTTCCGCTTTATTGGTAAAGGATTTTAATAACGATAATAACCTTGACTTTTGTTACGTTGATACTTTTGACAACTCGATGAATTTGATGATTAGCAATAAAAACGGTATTTGTCAAAATTATTATAATATTCCTTTGTTAGGAAACGTTAAGAACATCAAGCCTTTTATAATAGATAAAAACATAACCGGCTTTTACTTTTTTAATAAAAACAAAAGATTAGTTGAATTTATTGAATTGAATTTTTCAAACGGCTTGGTATCGAAAAGAATTATGTACGGTTCTTCGCCGGTGGAAAATGTTATTACATTAAACAAAAATATACTTTTACTGGAAAATAACAATGGTGAATTGGAACTGGAAAAGTTTTCCGAAAGCGATAAAAATTTTATCCGGAAAGATTCGTTGAAAATATCCGGAAATTATTTAAAGCCGTTTTTTATCACCCGGCAAAGGAATTCGCATTTATACTATTTTACATTATCGAGTGATTCTTTATTATTAAAAGAATATGATCCGCTCAAACATAAGTTGATAAATAGTAATTTTATTGCCGTTAACGATACTGCCTCTAAAGTGCAGATAAAAACAAGTCCGCAATTTAAATTAAAAAATAAAGATTATGTTCTTGTATTAGTCCGCCGGAATTATGTTGTTAATTATTACTTGTTTAACGGTAAAAAATTAACTCTTTTATCGCCAAAAGGAGAAATAATAAACAGTATTAATCCGGACAGAATAGAGATAAATATTTACGCCGATAAAGCCGTTAAAAATGATGAACTTTATATAACCGATTATGAAATTAATACTATATTTAAAGCCGCAATTAATTATAAGAATCCGGAAGTGGAATTAATCCCGCTTTATAAATCGGTTGGAATTAATAAAAGTGCGGTGGGTTTATTTAATCAAAAAAAGTATCTTGTTGTTTCGGATAGTTCAAATATTAAATTAATACTACTTAAAAAAAATGATTAAAAAAGTATTTGTTGCCGTTTTGTTTTTGTCGTCTTTCGGGTATTCGCAAAATACTGATTCCCTTTACAAGGCGATAGTAAAATTAACATCGGGGCAAAGTTCGCAAAACGAAATTCAAGGTAATGTGCAAAACGAAAAATGTGCTTTTGCATTGTTTGCCGAAGTGAAGCAAAACTTCGATAAATTTACGCCGAAACAACAGAATGTATTAACTTCTATTTTAAATAGACCGAACACGGATACAAGCATTGTTTCACCCTCGGGATTTTTCAGGATACATTATTCATTTAATAAATTTGATAAGCCCGGTTACAGCATCCAGGATTTAGCCGTAGCGTTCGATTCTTCTTATAACTTTGAGGTTAATTTCCTCGGCTATCCGCCGCCGCCGCCGGATGGAAACGAAGGAGGGGACGATAAATACGATGTTTATGTAATTGACCTGTCCGGCGGGTTATACGGATATACGGAACCGGCAACACAAATTACAAACTTTACTTCATCTTCGTTTATTGTTATGGATAATGATTATCAAAATTATTATTCAAGCGGGTTTAACGGCGCTAAAGTTACCGCAGCACACGAATTTCACCACGCAATTCAAATTGGGAATTATATTTTTAGGGATGCAGACAGATGGTATTACGAATTAACTTCAACTTCAATGGAAGAATTTGTTTTTGACGACGTTAACGATTATTACGCTTATATCCCTTCTTTTTTTAACAGTCCGTTTAAAACAATTTCCAGTCATACCGGTTACGACATGGCTTTATGGAATATTTATTTGCACGAAAGATTTTTTCAAGAAAATCCGATGCTTGGTTATAATATAATTAAACGGAGTTGGGAGTTAATGGTACATAACAGAGCTACTGTGGCAATAGCAAAAGCGGTTCAGGAAAAAGGGCATTCATTTAAATTTGAATATGCAAATTTTGGCGAATGGATTTATTTTACAAATTACCGCGCTAAAACAAATAGCTATTTTGAGGAAGCAAAAAATTATCCTTTAATTCATCCTACAACCACAATAGAATTTGTTCCGCCTAAAAAACAATTATCAATTACATCAGAACCCGTTTCCTTTAACTATATTATATTTCCCGATTTTTCTCATAATTTTACCGATACGCTCGTTACAATTATATCTAATTCCGATGTTGAAGGAGCAACGGACCCGGGCAATAATATTTTGAACTTAAATTATACTATCTCGTCTAATCAATTCGAAAATTCGAATAAGATAAATGAATTTTACTTTTCTAAAATTTCTTCCGATAAATCCGTTTACCTTACCGAATTGGATATTTTCAATAATCAGCCTACGGGACAAACCGTAAAGCGGGAAGAAATTGATTATGCTTATCCTCAACCGTTCGATTATTCTAACGGTACTTTTATTTATTTTCCTACTTCGCTAAATACCAACGGGGAAGCCGATTTGAATATCTATACTTCCTCGATGAAATTAATTTATTCCGCTAAGAAAAAAATATTTGTCACCGATAAAATAGTGGTTCAGTGGAACGCTAAAGATTTTAATGGTGCTAAATTGCCGACTGGTGTTTATATTTACGTTACTAAGTCTGCCGATAATGTTAAAAAAGGCAAATTTATTATTTATAACAAATAACCGTTTAGTTAATTATTTATTCCTCTTATGGCATATTCCCTCACGTTAGAAAATATAACAAAATTGTTCGGAAGACAATTGGTATTTAAAAATATTAATTATCATTTCGAAGCAGGTAAAACTTATGGCTTTGCAGGAAGTAACGGGTCCGGGAAATCTACTTTGACTAAAATTATCGCCGGTGTTTTAGCACCCAATAAAGGCAAGGTTATTCATAAAACAAACGATTCCAATATACCGCCGGAAAAATTACACGAATATATCGGATTTGTTTCGCCTTACTTAATTTTATATGATGAATTTACTGCGTTGGAAAATCTTTTATATTTCGCAAGTATTAGGGGAATAAAATTTGACGAAGAAAGAACTAAACATCTGTTCAATTTATTCAAACTGTATAATAGAAGGAATGATTTGTTAAAAGGTTTTTCTTCGGGGATGAAACAACGTATGAAGTATATTTTTGCGCTGCAGCATAATCCTAAATTACTGTTGTTAGACGAACCCACCTCCAATTTGGATGAAGAAGGGAAAGAAAAAGTTTACGAAATAATTAAACTTGAAGAGGAAAAAAACGTTGTTATAGTTGCATCAAATGAAAAAAAAGATTTGGAATTATGTGCCGATATTTTGGAAGTTGAAAATTATAAATAAACGGTTGATGAAGAATTTTAATTTTACATATATCTATATTTACGCTAAATGAGAAAAGCATACTCGGTATTTAAAAAAGATTGGCAATCCGAATTAAGAACACGCTATGCAATTAATGCTTTGGCGATGTTTATATTAGTTACAATTAGCGTCATTTTATTTTCGGTGGGAGATGAACCGGTTACAAATTATTTAACCGGGGGATTATTTTGGGTTGTTATTTTCTTTTCGGCAATGTCGGGTCTTTCAAGAGTTTTTGTTTCAGAAGAGGAAAGAGGGACCACCTTAACTTTACAACTTATTGCCGCTCCCGTAACGGTGTTTTTTGGTAAACTTATTTTTAATCTTATTTTGGTCTTCTTGATGATCATCTCTATTACAATTTTGTATGCAATGTTATTCGATAATTTTGTAATTCAGAACTTAAGCCTTTTCTTCGTCGCTTTATTTTTAGGCGGTATAGGCATAGCTATTTCTTCAACTTTAATAGCGGCTATTATTGCTAAGGCAAATACAAAGGGAACCTTGTACCCGGTATTATCTTTCCCTATTTTACTCCCTTTAATATTAACGCTTCTCGAACTTACAAAGTTTTCAATGGATGGTGAGACATTCTTGTTTAGTTGGACCTACCTTGCAATACTTGTAAGTTATGACGTAATTATGTTAACCGCCGGATTTATGCTGTTTGACTTTATATGGAAAGAATAAGAAACGGCTGAGAATAAGATGCAAGAATTTAACATTGCACTTCACTTAAATAAAACTAAGACGTATAAAAGTTAAGATTGTGCACTTTGCAAATTACAGTCCTTGCGGAAAAAAGCACGCTTATATTTGCAGATTTATTAGGATACATAAGGGTTAAACTTTATTGCCAAGCTGCACAAGGAATTCCAAACTTCTACAAAAAATATAATAATCTTAATAGTTAAAAATTAAGGATATATACAAAGTATAATCCGCCGGATCTTCGCGGCTTTATAATTTAACCGGAATGCTGAATTTGCTCAAAAAAATTCTTAATTATTTGTTGAAATTCCCATTTCGTTCAATAAATAATTAGCGCCGCTGAATTTTTGCGTAAGCCAAAGAATATATCGGATGTCTACGCCAATTGAGCGGCTGTATTTATCGTTCCACGCAAAATCGTTTATTGTCGCTTCAAATGCACGATCAAAATTTAATCCTATTAATTCACCGTATGCGTTCATAATCGGACTACCGGAGTTTCCGCCGGTTGTATCCGTATTATATAAAATACAAGTAGGTACACTGTCAATATTTTTATCGTAAAACTTCCCGAAATCTTTTTGTTTATATAATTTGCGTAATTTATTCGGAATTATATATTCGTTGCCCAAATAACTTTTTTCGATAACTCCCCGTAAACTTGTAATAGGGGAATAGTAAACCGCATCGGCCGGAGTGTATCCTTTAATGAATCCGTAGGTTAAACGTAAAGTCCCGTTTGCATCCGGAATGAAACTTTTATTTTTCCAAATTCTTTTTACGGCTATTAATTTTGCCGATAGAGTAATCAATGCTCCGTTTACCGAATCTCTTTTTGCTTTAATCTCATCGTTCCGTTTTCGTAACTTCAGCATAAAATTTATTCCAATATCATTCATTGCTTTTATATCGCTTAAGGAATAATCCAGTAATGATTTTAACAAATCCTTGTCAAAAATTACCGATAAAAAGATACCGTTATTTACAAACGAGTCGATAGCGGTTTCTTTATTTTTACCTTTTACAATCTCTTTAATTGCATCAATGCTCGATTCTCCGTTAAAATCCGATGCATCGGTAAGCATTTTTATCAGGAAGTTTTTTTCGAATTCTTTATTATACATTGCAAAATATTCATCTATCCTTTTTGAAACCCTTTCAAAATTATTATTCCGGTAATTTTTTCTGTCAATCTTTTCCAATTCGTTTACATTTTCAACATAGTTCATCACTGTGTTTACCAAGTTTCTCGTTATAGAAAAACGGTTGAAAACCCTAAACCAAAGATCGGCTTTCGCAATTTTGAAAACTTTTTTGTAAACATCATTTATTTGCGGAATAACATTCCCGTATTTTTTGCGTAATTGTTTGTCAGAATTGATAAACTTTTGTAACTCTTGTTCCTCTTTTTCTTTATTATAAATTATGGGAATTCTTTTCAATCCTAATAGTTTCCCCCTGTAATTTTTCATTGTGTTAGATAGTCCCTTAATTAACGAGGCAAATCTAAGCTTAAGGCTATCATTATTTTTACTGATAGTTTGTAATTGATCAATCATCCAGGAGTATGTTCCGGCAATATAGGGCAATTGGTAATCGTATTGATACTTTAAAAATTGTGAAGGATAATTTCTGAATGTTCTTCCCGGATAACCTAAAATAAAAACAAAGTCGCCTTCTTTTACCCCGTTTGGATTTACCTTTAAATATTTTTTCGGATGATACGGCACGTTATCTTTTGAGTAGGTTGTGGACTTGCCCTCCGGTGATACATAAGCTCTCATAAAAGTAAAATCGCCGGTGTGACGCGGCCATATCCAATTATCTGTTTCGCCGCCGAATTCCCCGATAGTTCGCGGAGGTGCGTAAACTATTCTAACATCTTTAAGAACTTTGTATTTAAATAAAATATAACTTTCCCCTTTGAACATTTCCGAAACTTTTCCGACGATCGATTCTTTTTTGTTATTTGCCTCTCTGCCAATTTTATCCATTATTTTATTGATAGCTTTTGTTCTTTCGGCTAAATCATTTATTCCTTTAACGGCATTCAGAACTCTTTTGGAAACATCTTGAGAAGAAATTGTAATTTTGCAAGTATATCCTAAAGCGGGAATTTCTTCCCCGGTATTTTTAGCAAGAAAACCGTTTTGCAAATAATTTTTTTCGGTGGTACTTGCTTTATTTAAAGCTCCGAACGCACAGTGGTGATTTGTAAGTATTAATCCTTTTGGCGATACAAACGAACCTGTACAACCGCCTACTTTAACCAAAGCATCGACTAAACTTACTCCGTGCGGATTGTAAATTTCCGAAGGATCGATTTTTAATCCTGCGTTTTCCAGATGTATCTCTTTGATTTTATTTAACGGGTACATTCCCTCATCGGGAGACGAAGGGATTAATTTGATAGAAATTAACAGCAGAACTATTAATATAGTGCGGGAGAAATTGAAATATTTTTTCATAACCGTTTGTTTCCTGTTTGTTGTTTTTATTAATTCAACCGGTATTTTTTTCATTCTTGTTTGCCGGTTTGGTAAATATACAAAATGAGAAATTCTCATTAAACTAATTGGAATAATTATTATTTTAATTTGTTGCTAATTAAATTTTATTACGAAATTGTGGAGTTAAAATGTCCAATAATAACGATAAGAAACTAATCCGTAAATTAATCAAAGAAAATTCATCTGAATTTAATTACAGACTTAAAGAAACAGCCATCATTCTTGCCGCTGGTCACGGAAAAAGAATAAAATCCCAAAAATCTAAAATGCTGCACAAAATTTGGGAAGTGCCCACGGTTGAACGTGTTTATAATGCGTGTGTAAATGGATTGCCAAACTCAAATGTAATTATGGTTGTAGGAATTAAAGCCGATGATGTTATCAATGTAATAGGAAAAAGGGAAAATAATTTATTTGCATATCAAGAAGAACAAAATGGCACGGGACATGCGGTACAAGTTGCATTAAAAAACATTAAAAATAAAAATTATAACGGAAACGTGTATGTGCTTCCGGGAGATATGGGATTGATTAACGGTCAAACAATGAGAATGTTCAGATCGAAATTTGTAAAGTCTAAAAACGATATGATGGTTTTAACAGGCTTATATAACGGTAATCCGGAAAATAATTATTACGGAAGAATAATACGTGTAAAGAAAAAAGATGTAAACGGGAAATCTTCCGGTAAAGATTTTAATAAAGTAATTGAAATATTAGAATATAAAGATATTTTAAACTTAAAAGATAATAAACCTTATATTATAACTTTTAATGGAAGAGAGTATTCTTACACTAAGGAGGAATTAATAAATAATAATGAATTCAACTCCGGTGTTTTTGCATTTAAATATAAACCTCTAATAAAACTCATAAATAAACTGGAAAACAAAAATGTTCAAGGTGAAATCTATATAACCGACCTAATCAGTCTTTTCAACAAAAGCGGTTTGACCGTCGGCGCCGTTAGTCCCCAACAGCAATACGTAATAATGGGATTTAATAATAAATCCGTGCTAAAAGAAATGGAATCAATAGCAAGAAAAATGGCTTACGAAAAAATAAAAGATATAGTTGAAATTGACGATCCCGATGATTTTTTTATTGATGAAAATGTAATTGAAGATATTATTAAAGCGGATAAAAAAGGTAAACCGCTCGATTTGAGAATAGGAAAGGGAGTTTACATCGGTAAAGGTGTAAAGCTGAATTATAATTTAAAATTACATAAAAATGTTTATATAAAAGGAAATGTTAGTTTTGGTAAAAATGTGATTGTTTGGGAGAATGTTCATCTTTCCTGTTTCCCGAATCAAAAATTTATTGTTGGCAATAATGTGGAAATTTTATGGGGAGATATAGTTAAAGGGAACATTGAAATAGGAGACAACTCAAGAATCGAATCGAGCGTTAATATGACCGGCAGCGACGAGTACCCTGTTAAAATTGGTAAAAACGTAACAATAAAGGGAACAAGCTATTTATTCGGGACGATTGTGGATGATGATGTATTTATTGAACATAGCGTGTTAATAAAGAAAAAGGTTGATAAACTTATTAAGAAAGATGGTTCGGTACAAGACGTTAGATTCTATTTGCCTATGCCTGCCGGTATTGATGCAGTGGAAAGTTTGGATAAATAAATTAAATAAAAAACGGAGTAATCGTTACTCCGTTTTTTAATATTTTTAATATAAATATTTTTATGCCGGATTATTTTTCCAAATTATTAACGAATTTAGTTAATGCGGCTTTTTTTCTAGCTGCATTGTTTTTATGAAGTCTGCCCTTTCCGGCTGTTTTATCGATAAATGAAACGGCATTTTTTAAGTTTTGTTCAGCATTTTCTTTACTTTCCGAATCGAAAACTTTTTTCATTAATGTTTTAACTTTGGAAAGAGCCGCTTTATTCCTTATTCTTCTTTTCTCATTTGATCTTATTCTTTTCTTAGCCGATGCGTGATGCGCCATAATTTTTCCTTTTAATCATTTTTTAGAACTTCAAATCTAAGGTTATTTCGCAAATAATTCAAATAAAAAATTAAGATTTCAATTCTTCCCAAAGTACAAATTACTGTGATAAAATATTCAAATTAAATTCCTTACAAGAAATTCTATTTTTTTGTAGTTTAAAATTAATAGTAATTCTGTAAAGTAAATTATAGGAAAATTATGAAACCAAACGACGTAAAATTAATAATACTTTTTATCTTAATAACTCTCACGGGCATTATTTATTCTCAAGATTCCCAATCGATGCAAGATAAATATCAAAAAGCGGAATATAGAATTGAAATGCGGGACGGAGTAAAATTGTTTACTTCCGTCTATACTCCTAAAGATAAATCCGGGCCTCATCCGATTTTAATTTGGCGAACTCCATACAGCTGTGCGCCTTACGGTAAAGATAAATTCAGCAGGTACTTTAAAATTTATAAGCATTTTACGGATGAAAACTATATCCTGGTCATTCAAGATGTGCGCGGTAGATTTATGTCGGAAGGTGAATTTGTTGATATGCGGCCTTACATCCCGGTAAAAAAAACCAAATATGATGTTGACGAAGCGTCGGATACTTACGATACGGTTGATTGGCTGATTAAAAATATTCCCAACAATAACGGTAAAGTTGGGTTCTGGGGAATTTCATATCCCGGTTTTTATGCGGCAATGGCGGCAATGGCAAATCATCCGGCAATTAAAGCCGTTTCTCCCCAAGCGCCTATTGCCAATTGGTTTATTGACGACGATATGCATCACAACGGCGCGTTTTCTTTGATGATGGCTTTTAATTTTTTCAAAGTTTTCGGTCAACCGAGGGATAGTTTAACTACTAAATGGCCAACTCCGCCGCAGTATGCTTCGCCCGACGCTTACACATTTTTCTTAAATATGGGACCATTAAAAAACGCCGACGAGAAATATTTCCATCATAAAATAAAATTTTGGAATGATGCTTTTGAACACGATTCTTACGATAAATTCTGGAAAGCAAGAAATACCACCCGGTATTTTCAAAATGTGAAACCCGCGGTAATGACGGTTGGCGGCTGGTTCGACAGTGAAGACCTTTACGGGGCTTTGCATACTTACGGCGCAATAGAAAAGAAAAATCCAAATGCTTTTAATATTTTAGTGATGGGTCCTTGGCCGCACGGAGCTTGGGGAAGGGGAAACGTTTCGTCATTCGGAGATATGAATTTCGGTGAGAATACAAGTGAATTTTACAGAAAAAATATGGAAGCGCCGTTTTTTAATTATTATCTGAAAGGCAAAGGCAGTCTCAATTTACCGGAAGCCTACGTTTTTGAAACCGGAATTAACAAATGGCGTAAATTTGACAAATGGCCTCCGGCAAATACCGAAAGCGCAAATCTTTATTTCCATTCGAATGAAAAATTGTCGTTTTCCAAGCCGGCTGAGGAAAAAAATGAATTTGATGAATATTTAAGTGATCCTAATAAACCGGTACCTTATACTGCAAAAATTTTGGATTCGAGAAGGTTTTATAACCGGACGTATATGGTTGAAGATCAACGGTTTGCGGCAGAACGACCCGATGTTTTGGTTTACGAATCCCAACCGCTTGACAGCAATATTACAATTGCCGGACCGGTAAATGTTGATTTGTTTGTTTCCACAACCGGAACAGATGCCGATTGGGTAGTAAAAATAATTGACGTTTTTCCCGATAGCGCCAAAAATCCTATCCCGAATCCAAAAGGAATTGAAATGGGCGGTTACCAAATGATGATCAGATACGATATATTCAGAGGAAAATTCCGTGAAGGTTTTGATAATCCAAAACCGTTTATTCCAAACAGGGTGACGGAAGTTAAATTCAATTTGCAAGACGTTCTGCATACTTTTAAAAAAGATCATAAAATAATGGTACAAGTACAGAGCAGTTTTTTCCCGTTCTTCGACAGGAATCCGCAGACTTATACCGATATTTATCACGCTGATGAAAAAGATTTTGTTAAAGCATATCATAAAGTTTATCATTCTGAAAAATATCCGTCGTCTGTAATTGTAAATATTTTGAAGTGAGGTAAGAAATAAGTAAAAACAAAATTTTAATTTATTGAGGAATTTTCGTCTGTCTAAAAAAACGGAAAGAGTTAAAAGAAATTGAATAATGTTTGCAGCTGAATAATTCAATATGGTTTTGAAACAATAAAAAGATGCCGGTATTGTAAAAAATGCAAACCGGCATGACATAAGAAGATGTGTGGTTTCTGCCGGAGCGCCGGAATATCATAACAGGTTTAATTAAGGAAAATTGATAACCTTTATAATCTTTGCAATTCTTAATATCTTTGCAGTTCATTTTTTTACGAAGTTTTTATGATAAAGGTAAACGAAATATTTTATTCAATTCAAGGCGAAAGTTCTTATGCCGGGCTGCCTTGTGTTTTCGTGCGGTTAACGTATTGCAATCTTCGCTGCAGTTACTGCGATACTGAATATGCTTTTTACGAAGGCGAAGATAAATCGATTGACGAAATTATTAGGGAAGTAAAAAAATATCAATGTAAACTTGTTGAAATAACCGGCGGCGAGCCGTTAGTCCAAAATGAATCGCTGGATTTAATGAAAAAGTTATGCGATGAAGGTTTTGAAGTAATGCTGGAGACCGGCGGAAGTTTACCGGTAAAAGATGTTGACGAAAGGGTTAAAATTATTATGGACCTGAAAAGTCCGTCGAGTAAAATGGAAAAGAAAAATCTTTACGAAAATATAAATTATCTAAAACCGGATGACGAAATAAAATTTGTAATAGGCGATAAAGAAGACTATGGCTGGTCGAAAGAAATTATAAAAAAATATAAATTGAATGATAAATTTGAAATTCTTTTTTCCAATGTTTTCGATAAACTTGAACCTGTTACATTGGTTAATTGGATACTAAACGATAAATTAAAAGTAAGATATCAACCGCAAATTCATAAATACATTTGGAAACCGGAGACAAAAGGCGTATGAAAATTGCAAAAGAATTTAAGTGGGAAATGGGACATAGATTGCCTTTCCATAAAGGTAAATGCAAAAACCTTCACGGACATTCATATAAATTAATGGTAGAATTTGAAGGAACTTTAGATGAAAACGGAATGGTACTTGATTATTACGACGTTAAAGAAATTGTCGGTCCTATTGTAGATAATTTGGATCACTCCGTAATGGTTTTTCATGAAGATAAAGAGCTGATAGAAGTTCTGGAAAAACTTAACTCGCGCTATGTTGAAGTTCCGTTTCAAACGACTGCGGAAAATATGTGCGGGTATTTTTTGGAATCCATTATGAACAAAACATTGCCGGAAAATATTTCCGCTATACGTGTTTGGGTTTACGAAACGGAAAATACTTATGCAACAAACTTTCTCGAACTGTAATTTGTAACGCTGCACCTTAATTATTACGGTCGAATAATATTTTTCAAAGCTCAACCTGTAAAAAGGACTTGTAAATGACTAATGGAATAATGGTTTACGGTGCAAACGGTTACACGGCCCAGTTAATCATAAAAGATTTTTTGAAACTTAATGTTAAACCCGTTCTTGCCGGTAGAAATAAAAAATATATTGAAGAAACAGCAAATAAATTTGATTGTCAGTATCGTATTTTTTCTGTTGAAGACGAAAGCAATATCCTCGAAAACCTCAGCGGGATAAATACTTTATTGAATTGTGCCGGACCGTTTAAGTACACGGCGGAAAAGCTGATTAATGCTTGTCTGATTGCAAAAGTAAATTATCTTGATATTGAAGGCGAAATAGATGTTCTTGAATCTATTAGATTATACGATCAAAAGGCAAAGGATAAAGGTATTGTTATTTTACCCAGCGTAGGTTTTGATGTTGTTCCTTCCGATTGCTTAGCTAAAAGACTCAGTGAAAAAATGCCGGATGCCACTTCAATAAAAATAGGATTAAAGAATGAAAAAGGAGGAATATCGAGAGGAACTTGGTTAACCACTTTCGAAATGCTCGGAGTACCCGGTAAAATTAGGAAAGACGGAAAAATTATAGATTCGATAATTGGTGAAAAAACATTCTCCGTAAAACAGAATGGATTTAAATTTTACGGTATTTCAATTCCTTGGGCCGATGTTTACTCGGCTTATTATTCTACCGGAATACCGAATGTTGAAGTTTATATGTATTTCCCGCCTGCATTAAGTTTTTTAAGAAGTTTGTCTAAACTATTGCAAAAAATATTTTCGAACCAAAGAATCAAGGAAACATTTAGCAATATTGTTATTAGAAGTAAATTCGGACCAAGCAAAAAAGAAAGAGAACAATCCACATCAATTATTATTGAAAAATTAAGCAACGATAAAGGAGAATCGATTACAGAAGCATATAGATTTATAGACGGTTATTGCTTAACGGCATCGAGTGCGGCAAACATTACGATTAAAGTAAATAACGGAGAAGTTGTTCCGGGCGTTCAGACGCCTTCCTTGGCGGTGGGAAGCGATTTTATCAATCAATACATTGTTGAGAAAATACTTTAGTTTTGTTAATGAATTATAAATTCCTTTTACAATAGATAATTTTTTGAAAAATTATAATTCATAAAAGAATTGATTAAATTTGAATAACAGTTCAACAAATTATTGGATATTATAACATAGTTTATTGCTTATTGTGATCCGGAATATCAAAATTTTACTCCAACTATCATTCCTCAAAAAGAAAGAGTTTATCCACGCATTCAAAAAAAGTGACTTTTGGGTTAGAGTTGTTACCGTTGCATTTTTTATTTATTTTGCTATTAATTCGATAACTACAAGCGGTTTCCTGATACAATTCATAAAAAATAATTTTGACCGCGGCAGCCAAAACTTTATACCTGTATTCAACATTATATTATTTGTACTTTTTTTATGTAACTTAATAGCAATTATCTTTTTAGGAACCGCAAAATATGATCAGTCAAGTTTAAAGACTCTTCTGCGGTATCCGGTTACTTTAAAACAAATCATATTTTTCAGAACGCTTTCGGTAAGCGCCGAATTATTAAATATCATATTTATCCCGTTTTACATTGCGGCATATTTTATAGCCGGAAATCATTTCTATTTTGCGGGTATAATGCTTTTCCTTTTTATATTATTATTGTTTCTGTTAAGCATTAATTCGATTATAGAGTTTCTAAGAAATTTTACTGCGGCAATTATTTCGCTGCGGAAATTTAAATTTTTGTTCTGGTTATTTTCTTTTTTATTGACTTTAGCAATCGTTCTAATAATACCAAAAATTCCGGCTTTCATTGCGAATGCGCAAAATATCAAAGAAATTAGCGGTGTTTTATTTTATCTGCCGACCGGTATATTTGCCAAAGCTGTTGTTGCATTGAATAGTCAGAATAATACGGTTCAAATTATAGTTTATATTTTGTACTTAATTTTATTTAGCGCTGCGTTGTTTGTAATTAATTTCCTTCTCGTAAAATTTTACAAAAACCGGGATTTTGGAAAAGCGAAGAAAGAGAAAAAAATTAAAAAACCGGTAATACCTGCACTGCTTAATAAAACCGGAGTCGGTCCTTTTGAAAAGAAAAATTTAATTTATTTGTATAGAAGTCCGCGCGCATTATTGAATGTTCTTGCAATAATTGGTTATGAGGTTTTACTCGCATATTTTGTTTCGGTTCATCTTAATGATAAAGCCTCTCCCAATATTTATATAGCATTAAGTTTTACAGTTTTGTTTCAATCCTTAATAATTCTTGCGTATGCCGGAAACTTCTTTTCTTTCGACTATACGGGTATAATAAATTATTTTTTCCGTCCTTTAAAAACAGAAAAACTTATAAAATCTAAATTATTAATTGTTAATATTTTAGTGTTTTTTAACATGCTTGTTTTTATTTACTTTACTCTTGTGCTTAAAATAAATAGATATGATTTCTTACTTCAAGCTAACTTTTTAGTTTTAACATATTTTATTCCCATGTTTTTTGCCGTACTGCTGTCGTTTTATTTTCCTAAAACGGTAGGATTTTACGCAATGATGGGAACAAATGCTTCGCTGGCAACTGTTTTAATAAGTATGATAATTTCATTTGGTTTTTGGGGATTGGACTATTTATTACTTGCAAAGATAACAAACACCACTGTTGTTCTGGCCATTACATTCTGTATTTTTATCGTAAACATATTGGCGGCTTATTATAAAAATTATGCAATTGAAATTTTTGATAAAGTTTTAAATAAACAAAAAGAAAAAATAATTGATAAAATAGTATGAATGCATTAAGTATAAACTCACTATGTAAAAAATTCGGAAGCCAAGTTGTATTGGATAATTTAACCTTAACAATAAAACAAGGGCAAATTTCCGGATTAATCGGTCCAAACGGAGCCGGTAAAACAACCACCATTAATTGTATTTCAGACCTTCTTAATTTCGATTCCGGAGCGATTGAAATCTTTGGTAATGATTTAACAGCAAACAAAATTGAGGCTAAAAAGAAAATTGGGGTTCTCTATGAAAATACCGAGAGTCTGTTTGAATACTTAAAGGGAGAAGAACAGCTCCAATTTGTAGGTGAGATTTACGGATTGGACAAAAGTACAATAGAAAACAGAATTAATGAATTGCTCGAATATTTCGATTTGGAAATTTTCCGCTGGAAATCAATTTCTGAATATTCAAAAGGGATGAAAAAGAAATTAGCGTTTGCATCAATACTGCTGTATAATCCGGATTTAATTATTCTTGACGAACCATTCGACGGTTTGGATGCATTAACGGTTATGAAGGTAAAAGAATTAATAAAAATTCTAAAGCAAAACGGTAAAACAATTTTAATAACTTCGCATATTCTATCATACATCGAAGATATAACGGATGAAGTGGCAATAATTAATAACGGGAAAATAGTATTTAAATCGCCTACAAATGAAATTAGAACAAAATTTAAAAACAGCTTAACAAACGAAAATTACGAATCGCTTGAAGAAGTATTTTTGGATATTACAAACCAAATTGATAATAATGAAAAAAATCTTTCTTGGTTGTCATAACCAAAGTCTGCTGCATGCTTTCTAAAAATTAATAAACTTATTTATTCGGCGGGTCAACAACAAAATATTCCGCTTCCGCAAAGCCGTTAGCGTCCAATTTGTTTTTTGTTTTAACAAATAATTTCCATCGCTTATCTGCCGCAAGGTATAATAAGTCCACCATAGCTCTGTAATTAGGATGTGAAATAGAAATATAATAGTAATTTCTTAAAGGGGACATAAAAGTTTTACCGCCTTTTAATGAAAAATAAACTTTATTGTCAGAGGGATATAACCGGGAGACGTAACCGTAATTATTTGTCCATTTAGAATTCCAATTAGGTTTTGCGGCAAATTCAGTATCCGGATTAGTATCTTTCACGTTAATAGAAACACAACCGTAGGCGAACACCGTTAAAATTAAAAATATAAAAGTTTTCATTTTATTTTCTCAAGTTGATTTAATATGTCGGGAAGAATTACGCCGGATTTACCGATAAGGGAATAATCTACCCAGTGAGATATTTCTGTCGGTTCAACATTTATTTCAACCAAATATGAACCGTTTTCCTTAGCAGAGTGAGGAATATAAGCGGCGGGATAAACTATAGCGGAAGTTCCCACAACAAAACAAATATCGCTGTTTTTTGCAATTGCTTCGGCAGTGGAAAAAACATAATGCGGAAGTGGTTCTCCAAACCAAACAACATCGGGGCGGATTAATCCCTCGCACATTTTGCATCTTGGAGCCCCGCTCCAATTTTCCAATTCATCTGCAGAGTAATATGTTTTACAATCTATGCAATAATTTCTTTCTATGTTACCGTGAAGTTCGTATACATTTTTACTTCCCGCACGGTTGTGCAGGTTATCGATATTTTGAGTAATAACAGAAACGTCTTCGAAATATTTTTCCATTTCTACTATTGCCAAATGTCCTGCGTTAGGTTTTGCTTCTTCAACAATTTTCCGCCGGTATGTATACCATTCCCAAACAAGATCGGGATTGCGGATAAAAGCATCGAAGCTTGCGAGTTCTTCGGGTTTGAATTTTTTCCAGAGACCTTCGTTACCGCGAAAAGTGGGAATTCCGCTTTCGGCGGATATACCGGCTCCCGTGAAAAAAACAATTGATTTTGCATTCTTTAATTTTTCTACGAAATCATCCCGGAAGTCCATTAAAACTATTCGTCCTTAATTTCGTTCAGCAGTTCTTTTGCTTCTACTAGTTTAATATGATCGTCTTCATCTTGAATCGGACTTGAAAGCGCTTTATTAAGCATTTCGCGCGCTTTTTTATATTGGTCGTCTCGTATCAAAGCTTTGGCATAATCAATATAATACATTATAAATCCCGGGCGCAATTTTACGGCTTTTTCATATTCAACCAATGCGGTATCCAAATCAGCCCAACCCAAACCCAGCACTGCTCTGGCGGGTGCCCATTTTTCGCTGACCTTTGCATGCGTTCTGGCTAAAATGTAATGAGCCAAACTTTGCACAATCTTTCCGCCGTTTCCCAATTCTATTGCTTTTTTGCAATCGTCGCGTACAGCTTCTACAATGCTGCCTACTGAAAAAACGCCTTTAAATAGTGCAATTCTTCCGTTGGCTATTGCTCTTCTTACGTAAGTTATGGCTTTATCGGGAGCTAATTTAACGGCTTTGTCGGCATAGTCTAAAGCCATTTTGTAATACTTTAACTGCTCGTCTTCAAAATTTTCCGTTTTTTTATCAAGATGTTCGCCAATATCAACGTAGGCACGGCTAATTCTCCAATAAACTTGCCAGCTTTTAGGATATTCTTTATCGGCGGTTAAATAAATTTCCAACGCTTTTTTATTGTCGAATTTTTTGTAAAATTGATCTCCTTTTGCAAGCAGTGAATCGAGA
Organism: Melioribacteraceae bacterium; assembly: GCA_026983795.1. Lineage (GTDB taxonomy): Bacteria > Bacteroidota > Ignavibacteria > Ignavibacteriales > Melioribacteraceae > BMS3ABIN04. The sequence goes on along the minus strand of JALSTI010000262.1, from coordinate 12,833 downwards.
GGTTGCGCTAATAATACCGTTGAAAGCAAAAAGAAAGAAATGACAATTAAAAATAATTTTTGAAGTTTCATTTTGAAATCCTTTTTAGTTTAGTAAAATATATGTAAAATATATATTTAATCAAATAAAGATTCTTTAATGGAATCGGAACCGTAATTGGATTGTGTAAATAAAGACGTACCTGCAAGCGGTAAGAATCTTGTCCAGTTTCCTTCTTTTTCTTCGTCCGCTTTAATTGCAAATTTATAAGCGTTTGTTTTAGCGCTAAGTTCGTCGGCATGGTAAAGGACAATGGCTTCAAGCGTTTTAGGTTCTACCGGTGAAGCTTGCTCTAATTTTCCTTGATGGCTTAAAACCAAATGGAGAAGAAGCGTTTTTAACTTTTCCGGAAACCCGTTAATTTTATTAGCGGTTTCGTCAATTCTAAGAGCGGCAATGGCAATATGACCGAGTAATCTACCGCTATCAGTGTAATCGAATGAAGTTTCGTATTTAAGTTCCTCGGTTTTACCGAAATCGTGTAACAATGCTCCGGTAATTAATAAATCTCTGTTAAGTTCGGGATGTATATCGCACATCAAATCACAAATTTTTACTATTTCCAAAGTGTGTTCCAATAAACCGTGTATATAAGCGTGATGCCAGGCTTTACCCGCGGGTACACTTATATATTTTTGAAATGTATCACCGCTTAACATATTTTTTAAAAGTTGTACAAGGTATTCGTTACTAATTTTTGCTATTCTATCTTTTAACTCCAATACCATTTCATCCAAATTCCGTTTTGATTTTGGCAGGAAATCTTCGTGCGTAACGTTATCGTTTTCGTTTGCGCGGCGAACGGATTTGATTTTTATTTGCAGCTGATTATTAAATTCCTCCAAGTTTCCCGATACTTTTAATATTGTACCTTCCGCGGCGGAATTTTTTATTGCTTCGAAGTTATCCCACATTTTAGCGGATACAATCATCGATTTATCTCTTAATTCCAAATTGAGATATTCTTTATTTGTCCGGGTTGTTTTTATTTCCAATTTGTTAAGAAGTAAAAAATGATTTACCTCATCGCCAACCTTTAATTGTGCCAGCTCTTTTTGATCTAACATTTTATCTCGCTTATAATTTTTTTATTAAACTTTCGCGCGGAATTTGAACAACAACCGATCTTCTTAGCAAATCAATTGTAATTGCTAACATTTTCTCTTGATTAACCGTTTCGTAAACAACACCTTCAACGTCTTTAAAAGGACCGGATATAATTTTAACACGTGTGCCTATTTTCAACTGATCCATAACCGCAACATCGGTAGAACGCTCCAACATTTTTTTAAGATTGTCAATTTGCCAGTCGGGAATAATTGCCGGTTTTCCGTCGAAAAAGATTGTTCTTACTATTGCGTTTTGTTCCAAAGCGGTCAATCTTTCCTTTTCGTTAGCATGAATAAAAATATAACTTTTAAAAAGCGCTTCTTTCACCTTTTTTTTCCGGTCGCTCCATTGCCTTATTCTTATTACGGTCGGTAAAAAATGTTCAATCCCGTTGCTTTCCAATTGTAGTTCGGCTTTAAATTCGTGTCTGGGTTTTGTATATAATGCATACCAATGTTTAACTGATTTATTTTTAGTTTGTTCGTTCATAACTCTTTGTTTTCCCTAAATAACAGAATTTTAATTAAAAGAGTTCATTAATATATCTATTAATTTATCATTTTTAAAAGGAAGTTCTAGAAAATTCTTTATACCAAGTTGAGAGTAATTTTGTTTTGTTCCGGTAGATAAGTTGGAAGAAGCAATTACAATCGGCAAGTTTTTAAATCTTTCTTTCTTTTTTATTGTTTCCACCAGTTGTATTCCGGTTAACAACGGCATGTGATGCCGTGCAATTATCATGGAAGGAATTTTATTTACCGTCAGATTAATTGCTTCGTATCCGTTTTCGACAAATAAAACATTGAAGTGCGGAAGTTCGGAATAAATTGTGTTTTTATACTTTTGAATTAATTCGTCGTCGGTTTCAATAATAAGTATTAAATCGTTAGCTTCGGGCAGAGTAAAATGGAATTCCGAACCTTTACCGGCTTTAGAGTAAAACCAAATTTGTCCGTTATGTTTTTCCACAATTTCTTTAACAAGCGCAAGTCCCAATCCGCTTCCTTTTTCTCCCATCGTGCCGGTTAATGAAAGTTTTTCGTCTATTTTAAAAATTTTGTTTATATTTTTTTCCTCAATACCTATTCCTTCGTCTTTTACAATTACTTCAATCATTTTTTCTTTGAACTTATTAACATGAACAAAAACGTTATTACCCGGCATGGTAAATTTAATTGCATTGCTCAAAAGGTTTGTTATTGCTTGAGAAATTAAGCGTTCGTCCGCATTAATATAAAGCGTTTCATTAATTTTAGCGGTGATTTCTATATTCTTTCTAATTGCGGCGCCTGTTAGTACCGAAACACAGTTTGCAATTACATCTTTAATATTTAATCTACGCGGTTCAATTCTCATTTTACCGGTTTGTAAACGGGACCAATCCAATAAATAATTAATTAGCTGCAGCTGGCTTTTCGAAGCGTCGTATATATATTCCAAGTATTCCCGTTTTTCATGTTCGGTCAAATCATTTTCGCTTAGTAAAATCTCGGAGAAGCCCAACAGACTTGTAAACGGTGCGCGCAAATCGTGTGATACAATAGAAATCAGTTTATCTTTCGAGTTATTCAGTTCTTCTTTTTGTTTAACAAGATCTTCGAGCTCTTCGTTTTTAATTTTGTATTCGGTTGTATTTGTTGCAATTCCTATAATTTTATTATTTCCGGAATCTTTTGTTTTTTTGATTTTCCCAATTTCGTTTATCCAAATAATTTTTCCGCTTTTTGTAATAATTTTATATTCCAAAGTATATGCCGGTTTGTTTTCCGCATCTAAACCAAGCAGGGTATCTTTTACTTTACGTATATTATCTTCCGAAATAATATGAAAATATTTTCCGGGGAAGCTATTAATGTCCTCCGTTGTATAGCCGGTTATTTCGTAAAATGAATCCGAATAATAGTCACCTGAATGATTATCGAAATTTCTCACAAATGCGAAATGTTTATTGGAAGAATTAAGAAACTCAATAAACTCTTTTGATAATTCTTCCATGGAATCCGGATTATTAATTATTTTTTGATTTTTCTTCAACTTCAATAACTCTATTTTGCTTTTATAAAATATAAATGATATTTATATCCTGTATAATTTTAATCCTCGTCCCAAGATTTAGTGGGGATTCCCAAATCTTCCATTTTACGGTATAAAGAAGATAATCCGATGTTTAGCGCGCCGGCGGTTTTTTCTTTATCGTAATTATATTTTTTAATAGTTTTAATAATATGATCGCGTTCAAAAGCTTTTACGGCGTCTTTCAATGCTTCGGGAAATTCCGGAGTTGATTCATCCCGCAAATAATCCGCGAGGTCGTTTTTAGTAATCATATTTCCCGCGGCAAATATTACTGCGCGTTCGATTATATTTTCCAACTCCCTAACTCCGCCGCGCCAGTTGTGTTCCAATAGAATCCGCATTGTATCGTTTCCCACTTGAAGTAACGGTTTACCCATTTCGAAGCAGTATTTTTCAATAAAATGGTTCACCAACAGCGGAATATCTTCCCTTCGTTCGTTTAACGAAGGTAATCTTATTTCCACTACGTTCAAACGGTAATATAAATCTTCCCTGAACTCTCCGTTTTTAGTTTTTTCATAAATATCTTGATTAGTTGCGGCAATAATTCTAACATTAGTACTAACGGGAACAGTACCGCCGACGGGCATAAACTTTTTATCTTCAATTGCTCTTAATAATTTAACTTGAAGAGCCAAGGGCAAATCGGCTATTTCATCCAGAAATAACGTGCCTCCGTCGGCAACTTTAAAAAGACCGTCTTTATCTTCCGTAGCTCCTGTAAAAGCTCCTTTTTTATGTCCGAATAATTCGCTTTCAATTAAATTTTCAGATATTGCGCCGCAATTAATTGGCAGAAAAATTTCGTCTTTACGTTTACTGTTGTAATGAATAGCTTTTGCAACCAATTCTTTTCCCGTTCCGCTTTTTCCAATAATCAGAACGTTACTGTTTGTGGGAGCGACTTGTTTAATTAAGTTAAAAACTCTTTGCATCGGTTCGCTTTTACCGATAATATTTTCAAATCCAACCGGAGCTGAAATTCTTTGGCGTAAAGTTTTATTTTCGGCAGCGGCTTTTTTATAATCTAACAGGCGTTTTATTTTGATAATAAGGTCGTCGAATTCTATCGGTTTAATAAAATAATCAATTGCTCCTTTGCGTAAAGCATCAATTGCGGTATCAATAGAAGCATAAGCCGTCATTATTATAAATAAACTTTCCGGTGAAATGTTTGTAGCTTTATCTAACAACTGCATTCCATCCCATTTGGGCATTTTAATATCGGAGATAATTATATCATAGTTATTTTCAGTAATTTTCTCCAAAGCTTCTTCGCCGTCGGAAGCCGTGTCAGTTTTATATCCTTCTTCATTAAGAATCATTTGTAAAGAATCGCGAATAGTTTGCTCGTCATCTACAACCAGAATATTAGCGCTCATAATTTTTTACCCTGTTATTATTCTTTTTTTCCCGTTTACGGGCAGAACCACAGAAAACTTGCTTCCTTTGCCCGGAGTACTGGATACTAAAATTTTCCCGTTCATTTTAGTAATTATATTAAAACTTATAGCCAATCCCAACCCGGTTCCTTTACCGGCTTCTTTAGTAGTATAGAAAGGATCGAAAATATTTTTTATTGCACTTTTTTCTATTCCGCAACCGTTATCAATAAAATCTATGTAAATGTAATCGTCATCGTGGGAAGATATAATAGTAATTTTACCGCTTCCTTCAATTGCATCAAGCGCATTGATTAAAATATTGATAAAAACTTGCAATAACTGGTCGGGAACAATTTTAATAAAAGGAGATTTTTCATCCAATTTTGTTTCAAACTTCACTTCCTTTACGCGTTTATCATATCTTACAATACCCAATGCCGTTTTTATAATATCGGTTACTTGAGTTAATTCAACTTTGTTGCTTGGCGGTCTGGAAAGGTCTACCAGTTCCCGAACGATTTTGGAAATTCTATCTATATTATTTTTGATTAATGAAAGTTGACCGTTAAGAAATTTATCGTTCAATTTGCGTTGTAATATTTGAACAAGCGAAGATATTGAAGCCAATGGGTTTCCTATTTCGTGTGCAACACCCGCAGCCAATTGACCGATAACGGCAAGTTTCTCGGATTGATCGACTTGTTGTTGCAAACGTTTTACTTCAGTTACATCTTTTATTACTACCGTTCTTCCGTAATAATTCCCTTCGTTATCGTTAAGTCGCGTTACGCTTAATTCAACGGGAATAGTTTTACCGGCTTTAGTATCCCTTTCCGTTTCAAGTATTTGAACCGATCCTTTCTGATAAACTTCGCGTTTAATAAATTCCAATTCATCTTTATATTTTTTACCCGGAGGAAAGAGAAACGAAGAAGGTTGATTTATAATTTCTTCTTTAGAATATCCGAAAATTTCTTCGGCGCCTTTGTTCCATGCAATAATTTTTTCATTTCTATCAATTACCATAATAGCGGAATCGGATGTTTGAAGAATATTTTCGAGATACTGCTGATTCTCTTCGAGTTTTTGTGAAAGCAGGTTAATACTTCTGGTAAGTTCCGTTGTTTTAATTTGTTGGTGCAGCATTCCGTATTTACCGTAAATAAACTCTATCGATTTATCTATTTCTTCTATCAAATTAAATGTATCGATATTTTTTTCGTTTCCAAAAGCATGAATAATTGCGGATCTACCCGAATTAAATAACCGGCTAATTTCCAGCAGGGTTAAATCGCTTTGTAAAAATAATTTATAGGCATAAAATAAAAAATCATTTAAGTTTTTACTTTCGGGATCTTTTAAAATATCCTCGAAAATCTTTAAACTTTTTTCCGAAAATTCTTGTATTTGTTCGCCCGATAATTTTTTATTCGTAGTTTGGATAAGTCTTCTATTCAAGTCCGAAATAATTTCTTCTCTTTTTTTGCTGATAGTATTTAATATTATTTGCTTCATTAAAACAAAAATACCTTTGCTACATCAACTAATAAAGACGGTTTATTGAATAAAGCGGTTTTAAAAACCTTACCTATCGACCTGTTTTCAACAGGCACTTTAGAAACGGCGTGAGCAATATCGTTAAATTTTTCATCGCTAAAATTATAGATCCCTTCTTTTATCCTGTTAAATATCAAATGTCTTTTGCCCAATCTGTCGTGCCATTTTTTTTCGTATTCTAAAATATAATCCGGTTTGTGTTGTTTTATTGATTCCGCCGCTACGGTTCCTGCTATACTTCCGCCAATCATTCCGCTTGCAATTCCACCGCCGGAAAGCGGATTGACCTGCCGGGCTGCGTCGCCTACAAGCATTATTCCGGGCGCAACTATTTTATTTAACGTTGGGGTGCAAGGAACGCCGCCGGCTATTGTTGTTAAGACAGATGCTTGAGGATATTTTTTTCTCATAAAATCATTTAGAAACGATAATGCCGATTTTTTTTTACCTATGTTACCGCCTACGCCAAGACCAATATTAGCGGAATGATTACCTTTGGGGAAAACCCAAAAATAGCCTTCGGGCGCATATTCTTTCCCGAAGTAAAAATAGCAAGTATCATTGTTTATGTCGTTTATTCCCGCTGCGGTAATTTGAACGGCGCTTTCCATATCCCGGAAATCTATGTGAGTTTTTAATCCTGCCCAACGTCCTACACGAGACTCAACGCCGTCGGCTGCAATAACGATTTTTGCAGTCAGACTTTTTTGCTCGCCTTGATGTTCAAATTTTACTCCCGATACTCTTCCGTTATCGAACAATAGACCGTTTACGTAAGCCCGGGTTAAAAATCCGGCTCCTGCTTCGGATGCAGATTTTGCCAATTCGTAATCAAAAATTCTTCTTTCTAAAACATAACCTTCTTCTTCAAGTGGAATTATGATTTCCGTGTCATCCGGAGCGATAAAAGAAAACTTGTTAATTACCGAAGCAATAAATTTCGGGTCTGAATCTATAAATTCTTCAATACCTGCTTTACTTACAGCCTCGCCGCATCTTACCGGATAGCCGACGTCACGGTCTTTTTCCAAAACCAAAACGGATACTCCCATTTCTGCGGCAAAGCGTGCCGCCATTGTTCCCGCCGGTCCGGCACCCACAACAATTATGTCATATTCATTTTGCATTTAAGTTATTTTTTGCTCCGTTTCTGTTAAATTTTAGTACTTCTATAGGACAAGACCAAACGCATTTGGAACAATTTGTACATAATTGTTCGATAATTTTTATTTCTGCTTCTTTAAGTTCTATTGCATCTTCCGGACAAATTCCCACACAACATCCGCAAAAATCGCATTTATCCGGTAAAATTTCTATCATTAACAAATGGCAGTCCTTTCTTAAAAATGAGAAAACAAAAATACTTAATGGAATAATCAATTTAAAGAAATGTATTGTATTAATCTAAATTTTAATAAGCGGATTCATTTTTCCCGGGCGATTTTTTTTATAAAGTAAAATTTGTCTGAAAATTCTAACAAATGACTATGGAAGTTATGATTATAGATAAATTAAAAAATTATTTCCCGTTGAAAATAAACCCTTTTTATATCTTAAAATAATAAAAATTGTACCGATAATGATTTAGAACAATTATTCGTTTTAATTATGTCTCAAAAATAATCAATATGAGTTTTACGGCTAACATATCAAAAAATAAAATTATAAGCCCTGAATCACCTCATTCAGGGAACAATGTTAAGTATATTTTCAAGAAAATATTTAAAGAAAGCAATGTTCCTAAATTTGTTGTTGACAGGAATTCAAAAATAATTGAGGTTAACAAGGAATTTTGTAACGTATTGGGTTATACCAAAAAAGAATTAATCGGTAAATCGCTTTACAAAATAATAGCCGATGATTTTGTTTTGAAATCCAAAAAAGTACATTCAAAATTAATCGGCGAGACTCAATTTTTAAAAGTTGAAGAGAAATATAAAAGAAAAAACGGAACAAGTTTTTATGCGCTGTCTACAAATATAAAAGTAAGCGATGAATCAGGACAACCATACAGAGTTGTATCGCTAATAGATATTTCGGAAAGGATGCAATATGAGTTGATACAATCAATTCAACTTAACATTGCAAACAAAGCAAGTTTTTGCAAACATCCGTTACATATATATGAAACAATAATGAATTCACTTTCCGAACTGTTTTCTATTGATTTGATGAGCGTTTACTTGAATAACGAAAATGGCTCGTTGGCAAAAGTTTTCCAAAAGAAAAAGAAGAAAAAAGAAAATTTCGATAATTATTTAATTCCCGCAATTGAAAATATAAGCAGCAGCGTTATACTAAAAGAACCGGATATAAGAAAAATTCTTTTTTCAAAAGGTGTTTCTTCCAATTGTGAATTGCCAAAAACTTATATCGGTATTCCGCTAAAAGCGGGAGAAAATAAATCCGGTTTAATTACAATAGTAAGTTATGAAAAAATAAACCCGGTCATCGCAAAGGACTTAAGCTTTTTAGATATTATCTCGTCTCAAATTGCAATGGTAATTGAGAGGAATAAGTATGAAAACGAATTGAAAGCAGCTAAAGAAAAAGCCGAGGAAGCAAGCAGGTTGAAATCGGAATTTTTAGCTCAAATTTCTCACGAAGTGAGAACCCCGCTTAATTCAATATTAAGTTTTTCGAATTTAATTGAAAGCGAATTAAACGGAAGTTTAAGCGAAGAACTTAAAGAAAGTTTTGATATGATAAGGCGCGGCGGTGACAGATTACGCAGAACAATTGAACTTTTGTTAAATGCTTCTCAAGTTCAAAACGGAAAATATAAGGTACATATAGAAAATATTAACTTAGAGAAAAACATTTTGATTCCCATTATTAAGCAATTCGAATCTGCCGCCGAAGAAAAAGGATTGAAGTTGGAATATGACAACAATTTGAAAAATTCAAATATTGTATGCGATTTATACACAACCGGGCAGATTTTTATTAATCTTATTGATAACGCAATAAAATATACTCATAAAGGAAAGATAGTTATTAAAGTTTTTAAAAATGAAAATGGTCAGATTCAAGTAGATATAATAGATACGGGAATTGGAATTTCCGAAGAATACCTTCCTAAAATATTCGAAACGTTTTCGCAGGAAGAAACGGGCTACACAAGAAAGTATGAAGGAATTGGTTTGGGTCTTTCTTTGGTAAAAGAATACGCCGCCATTAACGAAATTGAAATTAAAGTCGATAGTAAAAAAGGCCTGGGCAGCAAATTTTCCGTTGTTTTCAAATAAGTAATTAAGCTTTTAGATATAACCATTCTTTTGTATTTTGTTTATCAAATTCGGAAATTTAAGTGTAATACGGAATGCGTATTTATTTCAAAATTGTTCTATTAATAAATATTTTGTTTTCACAAATTTCACTTTCTCAAGTCGACACCATTAAATATCACTGGCCGGTTTCACCTTTAACTTCTTCGCACGGTATTAACGGAACTTTCTGTGAATTCAGAAATACCGGTTCGGCTGATCATTTCCATAACGCTGTGGATATTGGTAAAGATGACGGTGAACCTGTTTATGCTTGTCTGGACGGTGTAGTTTATTCTACCGTAACAAACGGTTATAATTCCTATATAAATGTAAAGTCAATATTCGGATTTCAAAAAAAACATATTACTTACTATCACGTTGTTCCCAATCCATCTTTGTCTGTAGGAGATAATGTAATTAAAGGGCAAACTATTGTCGGTACTATTGCCAGCGGCGCAGGGCATGTTCATTTAATTGAACGTGAATTATTGTTAAGTACAAATAACGGAATTGGTGTTGAGATAAATCCAATTAGAAACGGTGGAGGCTTAACTCCTTACGTTGATACATATCCGCCGTCAATCCTAGTTAATACAATACAATTTAGAAAGAATGAATCGAACAAAAAGATTTCTCAGCAAAACCTAAACGGCAAAGTTGATATAATTATTGAAGTTAAAGAAAAAAACGGCGGCTTTTCGGTAAATACCAATAACGGAACATACCAACTCGGTTACCGGGTATGGAATGCCGATACATCCGTAATAGTTTATGAACCGGATGATAATGGAACGAAATATAAATTTGACAGAAAGCCCGATGACGGATTCGTTCATAAAGTTTATGTAAACGGTATGGCAACTATTAGTGATCCGGTTTATTGGCTAACAAACGGAAACGGAGCGTCGGCTGTCAATATAAATAGGACAGTAAGCGATAATTATTTCGATACGGATAAACTGGCAGAAGGAAATTATGTGCTGGAAATTTTTAGCGGTGATACACGTTCCAATTTCAGTAGAAAATATTTTAAAATTTCGATAAACAAAAATCCTCCGGAATTGTTAATTGTAAAACCGTTTAATTCTCAAGGACTCTTTGTTAAATGGAGTTCCTATTCCTCTCCTCTATTAAAAGGCTACCGGCTTTATTATTCAAGCGATTCAACGTTGCAAAATTGGAAACTGGCAGCTGACGAAACAACGCTCCATGCCGGAACTACTGAAATAGTTTTCAATAACAAAAACGAGTTTATTAACCCTACGGATATTGCATATTATTATTATCTAACCGCTGTAGATTCTTCCGGTTCGGAAAGTAAACATAGCGATATTTATTCCGTTTACTCTTCTGCGGATACAACAAATGCTAAAAAAATATTAATAGTCGATGGGTTCGACCGGTTTGGTAATTCCGGTAGTTGGAAAGAACCTAATCATGCTTTTAACGTGCAATATTTTAAAGCGCTGATGAAACAAGGAAACGTTTCTATCTCTTCATGCGCAAATGAAGCAATTATAGATAAACTAATAGACTTGAAAAACTACGATTTTGTAATTTGGTTTGTAGGCGATGAATCGCGTGAAGATAATACTTTTACAAATCCGGAACAAGGTCCTATTGCTTATTATCTGGAAGCAGGCGGAAATGTTTTGATAACCGGCGACGATATTGGGTATGATTTGGATGAAAAACATGAATTTTCGGAAGATTCGGACACTCTTTTTTACAGGCATTATTTAAAATCAAGACTTATACACACCGGGAATACATTGTTAACTCAGGCAAACGGAGTTAACGGCACTTCTTTCGAGAATCTCAAATTAAATTTCGGAGTTACGTATCCCGAAGATTCTCCTGATGATATTGAACCCAATGATGGAGGGGACTCTGTTCTAAATTATAATTATTTTAGATTGGATAATGTTACTTACCGTAAAGCCGGTGTTGCTTATACAGGAACTTTCGGTAACGGAAAAATACCCGGAAAAATGATTTACATATCTTTTGCTTTGGAAACTCTGGTTCAATCACAGTTGGACAGTTTTATGGTTTCCGTATTTAATTATTTGGATTTACCGACCGGCATTAAGAATAAAAGCACAAAAATTCCGGACGAAATATCTCTTTATCAAAATTATCCTAATCCGTTTAATCCTACAACAACAATAAGCTATGCAATACCAATAAAGACGCAAAATTTTGCGTCTGCACAGTATAATGTAAAACTGATTGTTTACGATGTATTGGGTCGTGAAGTTGCAACCTTGGTAAATAAAAAATTATTGCCGGGAAATTATAAAGTTATATTCAACGGGAAATCGCTGCCGAGCGGAGTTTATTACTATAAGCTGCAAGCAGGCGATATTGTAAAAGTAAATAAAATGATTCTTTTAAAGTAGTCCGTCAACATGAAGAAAATAATTATTATATCGTTATTGCTATTAACATCGTTGAGTTTTTCACAAAGTGGAGCGGGAAAATTTTTGTTTTACAGGAAAGTTAAAGTTTTAAACAACATCTCGGGCAAATCTGAAATTACTTTTTCTGTTACCGATACGAATAATAACGAAATATACAGCATTAAGAAATTAGAAAGTAATAAGGAAGAAATTCCGAATTTGTACTTATTTAATAACGGGGCTTCCGTTGTAACCGGAATCCTTGATGGAAAAATTGAAATATATGACAGTTTGGGGATATTAAAGAATACGGTTTATCCTTTCCGGAATTATCCATTTAAATACGAAAGAAGTATTTTGATTGATATATCCGGTAATTATTGTGCGGCAATTGCATCGCAACAGGATATGAATGAATTGTTAGTTTTAATTCTGAGCAGCAACGGAAAAGTAATCAATACATTCAATATAAATAAACCATATTTTAACAGTTTAAAATTTTCGGAAGAAATGAATTTATTGGCAGTATCCGTTTATGATTGGAACAGGAATAAGCTGAAAAGAAATACCGTATTTTATAATTTGCAAGGGGATAAAGAATTAATCGTACATGATTCGTTCGGCGGTGCAAAGTTTTATCCTAAATTAAAATTATTTTTAGGGTTTGATAAAAATTCTTTTTTTGTAGCAGATTTACAAAATAAAAATTTAGTAATTGAGAACCGGCTAAGCGGGAATTTACTTATTAACGATGCTGATTTATCCGGAAATAAACTTTATTTGGCTGCATCTCAAAAGCCGCTCTTAAAAAACGGCAAATGGTTTTATAATAATTTGGCAATGGAAACAATTAATCTTGTAACAGGTAAGCAAACCGGAATTCCGGTAAAATTAAAACCTTTTACAACACTTAAAATTATAAAAAGAAAATCTGCGCTTTATATCAAAACCGGAAGTTCGGAAGTTAAAATTCCGGTTAATAGTTTAGGAAAATA